>NZ_LZIK01000013.1:0-12870 GCF_001667105.1 Mycobacterium sp. 852002-51152_SCH6134967
GTTCATCTTCGGGCCGCCACCGCCTCCCCCGCCTGCTTGAGGACGGGCGGAATCAGAGGCTTACCGGGAGCTACTCGGGTGTGAGTTGTTCGGAGTCGGCGAACAGCAGCGTGCCCTCGTCGAGCATCACTGCCCAGCGGCGGGCGGGATCCGCGATGTGGTTGGAGCCGATATCGACGGCCACGGCGGTCATCTCACCGAAGTCTTCGACGATGACGCCACGTGCCTCGGCGTCCGTGTCCGGGTGGACGCGGACACGGACGTCCACGGCCAACTCCGAGTCGTGGCCTTGCTCCCGATCGTCGACGCTTTGATCAGCCACCGATACCCCCTGACGCCCGTCAAGAATTTGCGTGGAGGTCAGTGAACCACGATCGATCCCGGCCGAGCAGGGATTTCGGAGAAATCTTCTCTTTGCGGACAGCGGCGGTAGCTCGTCGGCTCCCGGCGAAGGGTCAGGCGCTCTCGTCGATCCACTCTTTAATGGAGCGAAGGATCTCGGGGATCTGATCCGTCATCTGACGACCGAAGTAGCTTTCGATCTTGCCGCCGACGATCGGGATCTTGACTTTGACGATGCCGCTGCACTCGAGGCGCTCACCGTCACGCGTCGGCGTCATCTCGATGGTGCCGCGGCCGGAGCCAGGCGCTCCGTGGGCTTGGACGTGGATCAGCCCCCGCACCTTGTCCCCACGGTCGACGGTCCACGTCTCGCTTTGCACCAGTTCCACACCGCCGGGGTATAGCTTGCCAAAAAGGCCCGGCAGCACGGTGTTTCGCAAGTCTTGGGCAACCGTCACCCGCACCTCCCCCTGCACGTTGACGTCGAATGAGCGCAGTTCTGCCGTGCCGTTGTGCGGTTCCAGCCGCGCCAGCCAGTATCCGCGCTCGGAGAACGCGGCCTGGATCTGTTGGACGCTGACCGCGGATTCGACGGTGCAGTCGAATGACTTTGACATGTCAGAAGGCTATCGCTGGAAAGTCGGGCCGTCTGATCATTGCGGTGCCCTGGTGATCACGGAGAACAGGTCGGTGATGCCGTCCTCGGCGATGAGCGCGACGTCGAATCCCGAGACGATCGGCGTGGTGCTGCCCGGAGCAACGACACTCCAGGCGAGATACCCGAACCCCCGGCGTCATTGATGACGCTGAATGGCGTCGCGGAAGTCGGCAATAAGCGCGGTGACCTCCGCGGCCTGTTCGATCTGCGGGAAGTGGCCAGAACCGGGCAACATCGCGGCGGTGGCTTGTGGCACATGAGCAAGCACCAGGTCGATCCAGGGCGCACTCTGTCCCGATTCGAGCGACACACGCTCGCGTGCCGCATCGAGGGTCGTGCATTGAATCGCCAGCAGCGGTACGCGGACAGAATCGAGTGCGCTCTCCACCTCGCCGGCGTCCCAACCGACCAGACTCGTCAGCAGCCTTCTTCCAATTGGCGCGGGGAAACGAACACCTCGGTCAATGATCCGCTTCGCCAGATCGGGGTCGCTCGATCCGAAGAACATCCCTTCGAAGAATCCCTGCATGAATCGCCCATAGCCGTCGCCGGCGAGTTCGTCGGCCATGGCCTGCTCGGCGATTGCGGGATCACCATCGCCGATGCGGCTGCCGTCGACGAGTACGAGCCCGGCCACGGCGTCGGGCGCTACCCGGCACGCCTGAAGAGCGACGCGACATCCCATGCTGTGGCCCACGACGATCGCCGGCGGCAGCGACAGCTCCGTCATGGCTCGGGCCACCGCGGAGCCATAGGCCTCGACTGTGCAGTCCTCTAATGCGGCCGTGCTGGAGCCGTGCCCGGGCAACTCACATACGACGACGGTGGTTCTTGTCTCGAACCAGTCGACCTGCGCCTGCCAGTCCGTGCCGTCGCAAGCAAGCCCGTGCACGAAGACCAAGGGCGGGCCACCAGAGCCGGTTCGTGTCACTCGCATCCTCGGAGATCCTTCGCTCGAACGGAGGTAATGTCCTGTGGCCGGTCGTATTTCACGACAGTTTTGGGGTTCGAGCACTATTGCGCCAGGTATCCCCCATCGACGGGCAATACGGCTCCGGTGATGAACGAGGCGTCGTCGGACGCGAGAAAGGCGATGGCGCTGGCGACTTCGGCCGGTTCACCGAGACGGCCGATCGGGTGCATCCGCTCGATCGCCGCCAGATACTCCGACCCACCCGGCTCATCGGGAAGCTGCTTGACTCGCTCGGTTCGAATCGTCCCTGGGGCAACGGCATTGACCCTGATGCCGCGGTCGGCCCACTCGACGGCCAGGTGCTTGGTCATGCCAGTAGCGATGAACTTGGCGGGCCCGTAGGCGGCCTGTCGCTTCTGGCCTGCCAGTCCGGAGATCGAGGAGAGGCAGACGATGGCGCCACCCCCGGTGGGCAACATCGCCTCGATCGCGAACTTGCACGTCAGGAACATTCCGCGGCCGTCGATGGCCATCACCTCGTCCCAGTCGGCGGCGGAGACCTCAAGCGCATCGCCGAGCGGAATGATCCCGGCGTTCGCGACCAGCACGTCGAGCCGTCCGTAGCGGTCGGTCGCCGCTGTGATCATCCGCTCTGCGTCGCCTTCGACCGAGACGTCCCCGACGACTGTGTCGACTTCCGTCCCGTCGTGCCGCAGTTCGTCAGCCAGCGCGAGCAGCGGCTCGCTTTGTATGTCGGTGATGACTAACCGGGCTCCTTCGCGCGCGAAGCGCACGGCCGTCGCCCGGCCGATCCCGAACGCCGCCCCAGTGATTACGGCGGACTTTCCGTGGAGACGCCCTAGTTCTGGGGTCACAGCTGGGCCCTCAGCTTGGTCGACAACGCTCCAGCCTCCTTTGTGCGCCGAAGTTATCGACGCGGTAAGTGCCAAGCTCGACCTCGCGGTCGTGCGATCTTGAGATGGAAATCCGTGGCAGACATCGCGATCAGGGCAGCTGCCTCGTGGCCGGAAGCTTATGTCCACGCGCAACAGGCTCCGGGGCAAACGGTCAAATCAACAGGGCCAGATGCCAATTCAGATGACTGGTGATGGCGAAACGGGAACTGGTCAAGGCTTGTCGCCCTGGACAGTAGCTCCTATTGGTGGAGCTGCCGAAATCGGACCAAGCGCAGAAATCGCAGTGAGACGACTGTGTGGTGAGTGACGGATCGCGTCACCGGCGGTCTTGTTGAGTTGCTCGACGCGGGGCGGTTCACGGAGCAACATGAGGTATTTCGCCGCGGCAGGAAAGTATGGTTTCACCATTGACGGCCGCGCCGAGGGGCGGGAGTGAGCATGGATCGTCCAGCAGCAATCGGCCCCAAACGCAGTCCCGACCGCGGCGCTGCGGAAGGAACCACCACGCCGTCATGTCGCCCCGAGCTCTTGGGCATGGCGGACGACTATGCGCGGCACGCGCTCTCGCAGCGCGCCTGCTTTGAGGCGATTCACCCAGCCGTGATGGCCGCCGCGGAGAGCCTATCGGCCGAGCCGGTGCTCTGCGTGGCCGATTTGGGAGCCGCCGACGGCGTGAACTCCCACGGCCTCATCCGTGATCTCGTGGCACAGCGCTCCGGCCGGCCCTTGATCTATGCGCTCGTTGACCTACCGACGAACGCGTGGCGGGTCGCCGCTGCCCACCTGCGAGACGCCTTTGGCGAGGCGGAGGACCAGGGAGTGGTGGTCGTGACCCCTGGGCAGGCCGAGTCCGGCCCCGGGATCGCCGATACGGGCGCGGGCGCCCATTACGGCTCGCCGGAGGCCCATGGCAAGGCCTGTCGTCGAGCTCTCGATCGCGACCCGCCTCCCGCCGCGGTCGTCTCCATGGCCGGAATCCCTCTCGATCACGCCCCCGCCTTTCCACGAGGCACAGCGCACCTCTCTGTGAGCGGGACGACCATGCATTGGATCGCCGACGCCGCCGGCCTGGCCTCCAGCGGCTCGGTCTTTCCCGGATACCCGGATCACGTGGACCAGGACGAGCGACGCACCTGGCGCGTCGCCGCGGCGCGCCAGTGGGAACAAATGCTCGAGATGCGTTCACTCGAGCTGGCGCCAGGGGGCTGGTTCATCGCGGCCATCCCGGCCTCCCCCGCTCCATGCCCGGACAGGACGGGCCTCTACGTCGAGATCGTCGGGGACATGAACCTCCTGCTCGCCGACTGGCGCCGGGCGGGGCGAATAAGCGGCGCCACGGTCGACGCGGCAGTCGTTCCGGTCTGGTCGCGCACACTCGGCGAGTTCCGGGCCCCATTCGAGGCGGGCGCCGGCAGCTTCGCCGGCCTCGAGCTCGAGAGCATCGAACTTTTCCGTGTCGACAACCCCTACTGGCACGGCGATCCCGGCGCGTTCGCGCACGACTACGTCCAGAGCGTGGGCGCATGGGGAGGGCCGCTCCTCCTCCGTGCATTCGCGCGCGAGGGGGAGGCACGGGCAGCCGGCCTCTTCACCGCCTTTCTCCGAGAGCTCGAAGAACGCGTCGCGGAGGCCCCCGGCCGCTATCGCTGGGACTACGTCGAGGCGCTCGTCATCTGCCGGAAAGCGAGTGACGTGGGTTCGTCTCGTGCGTAAAGCGCAACTGACGCAACCCAAGGCCGCATCGTTATCAGCCGACGCTGCCCGGTGTACCGATCGGAACTTGCACACCCACCCAGTTGCACGGCGTCCATGTTCGCCACGCGACTAGCGCGCACTGCTGCTGAGGACTGAGCGACGGCGCACACGGCGGCGTCCCCGGTACGCCACACACGGCAGGATCAGCCAACGCGGCACCCACACCCGCGCAACCGCCCACGCCGATCGAGGCCGCGACGGCTCCAACCGTCAGCAATCGTCTCAACATGTCAAGCCCTGCCTTCTGTCGTACAAGTCAACGGGTGCCGCACTTTTCGCTGCCGCCGCCCCGAAGGCTGTTGCCGCCACGGCAAACGCGGCCACGACTCGTATGGCATGCCCCGACTTTGATCTTGGATGTGAGGCGTCCTCCCCACCCGGGGGTCCGCCTACCACACCGAGTCTGCGCCTGAAACGGCGAAAGGGAATCAGGGGTTTCCCTATAACTTATTTGCTGGAATACGAAATCTGCCGTCTTGTTCCACGGATATTTGGGGACTTGCCCGCTGGAGCGGTCGCGGCGCTTCCATCAAAGTGCTCACCGTGGGCGGACCGACGATGCCGACGAGATCGCGGCCCCGTCCATGCTGCTGCGAACCGATCGAAGCCATGGTGACCGCCCCTGGGCCGCGTTTGTTGACGCAACTGTCGACGTAGAGCATAAGGTTCTGTATGGCTCGCGACCTGGGATTCGTTTCCGACTCCTGACGGCGTCAAGAGCAGTCATCGTCCGGTGCTGACTCATGACACCGAGACACGCCCTCTGAAGACGGTCACCGAAATTATGGCAGCGTCCTTCTTCTGACCTCGGACCTGACGGCGAATGTCCGAGCCGGTATCCCCCAATCGGTTGAACGTCTCTCCTCCACATCATGGGTCGATCAGCCGACGCGTCCAGGCTCGGACCGTCGGTAACTTTATGACGTAGTCGTCACTGCATCACACTTAGAAAGGAAACAACCGATGACAGACGCCAATCCGGTACACGATCACTACACCGTTATCAGCCACACCTGCGAAATCCACACTTTACGCGTCGTAATCGCCGGAGATCCCGCCGACGCAGCCGAGACTCATCGCGAGCATTTCCCTGGGGACGCCATCATCCGGGTCGAACAAGCAACCCCGTCGGTGCAGCTGACTGCCTAGCGGCACTGAAACTATTTGCGTCGCTGGATTTCGCTTCGCGACGCAGTCAGACCAGCGGGGGCCGGGTCGAGCAAAGAAAAGGGCCGCATTTCTGCGGCCCTTTCAGTGGAGCTGCCGGGAATCGAACCCGGGTCCTACGGCGTTCCCTCAAGGCTTCTCCGTGCGCAGTTCGCTACGCCTCTACTCGGATCTCCTGATCACGCGAACAAGTCAGGATGACGATCCCAGTCGCTGTTTGATGTCCCGATGAGTCCCGCGACCGAACTCACCGGTTTATCCCTCTAGCTGATGCCAGACACCGGGTCGAGGGCTCTCCCGGGCTGACAGACTAGCTGTCGCTTAGGCAGCGAGAGCGTAGTCGCGCTGATTGGAATCGGCGCTTAATTGGTTGCAACGACGCTTAACGGTGGTCTCTTGCCTGCACCGGCACGCTTCCCTTGATTCGACACTCGAAGTCGAAACCGTTCAGCCCCTGTGTAGTTGTCTAACAACGCGCCCGCCGATCTACGGCAGGACATTTCATCTTACGCGACCTTCAACACCCCACACCACGTAATTATGCCCGCGCCGGCCTGAAGCCGCTGGTCAGATCACGTAGTTGAGGTGGTCGACGACACGCTTGCCGACCTCCTCGTCACCGCCGAAGCCGATGTCGTCGGCATGCTCGGCCAACGCGACCCGCCCACCGGCCAGCCGCGCGAACAGCAGCGCATCGAGCGTTATCGTCGCCGTCGGTTCCTCGTCGCCGAAGTCCTCGACGACCTTGCACCGGCCTTCGACCGCGACGTTGATCGTCCTGCCCAGCGGTCCCGTCAGCACGATTGACACCCGCGACCCGTCGGGCGCCCCACCCAGTTTGCCCACTACAAAGCCCATACTGGCCGCCATCTCGTCGAGCGCTAACATCGCGGGCGCGCCGGTCGGGTCCGACGCCGGCCGCCCCAGCGCATCGCGGATGTCGTGCTCATGCATCCAGCAGTCGAAGATCCGGACCCGCATGAACCGGCCGTAGCTGTCCGGGCCGGCCGGCGTCGCGGTCACCTGGTTCCACTCGTCGTCGCCCATCGCGCTCAGCGCCGCACGACGCTCGGCGGTGACGGCCTGAAAACGGTCCCTCAACTCCGCGCCGCTGATCGTCCGCAACTCCAGCACCCACCGCTCGTTGAGCACACCGATGTCGTTGCGGACGTGCTCGAACAGCGACACATCCACATCCGGCTGCGGCATGTCCATGCCCGCCAACATCGACTCCGTGCCGACCATGTGGGCCGTCACGTCGTGCACCGTCCAACCGGGCAGCGACGTCGCGGTCTGCCAGTCCGATTCGCCCAGGCCCGCCAACAGGTCACCGATGGTGTGCCATTCGGCGAACAAGGCATCGAGGACCGCAGTCTTGTCGAGCTTGGTGACCGGACGCGAGGGGCTGCTCACCGCCCGACCGTACCGCTCGTCACCGACGACCGTGCTGGGAACCCGCGACGCTACGGTGTGTCGGCGGCATGAGCTTCGACGGCAGATCGGCGATCGCAGTGGGCAACGCGAACAGATACCCCTGAGCCAGCGAGCAGCCCGCGAGGAACACCATCTCGGCCTGCTCCACCGTCTCGATGCCCTCGGCGATCACTTCCAGGCCCAACGGATCGCACACCGCGATCACCGATCGGTACAACGTGGCGGCCTGAGCGGGTTCGGGTCCGGCCAACAGGCTGCGGTCGAGCTTGACGATCTGGATGGGTAACGCGTGCAGATAGGTCAGCGAGTTGTACCCGGCACCGAAATCGTCCAGGGCAACCTTGACGCCAATAGCCCTGAGCCGCCGTATTTGTGCGGCTGCCTCGTCGAGATCGACGACAGGCACGGTCTCGGTGATCTCCAACGTCAGCCGGCTGGGTTCCATGCCGTAGCGCGCCAGCGTCCCGGCCACCACATCGCGGAATCCGCCGTCGCGCAAGCGTGCCGCCCCGATGTTGACCTGCAAATCGATACTCGAGCCAGCGGTGGTGACTTCCCGGCAACTCTGGTCCAGCACCATCGCGTCGAAGGCATCACCGAGCCCCGCGGCCTCGGCGGCGGCCACGAACGTCTCGGGCGGTATCTGCGTGCCATCGGGTGCGGTCCACCTCGCCAGCGCCTCGATGGCGACCGGAGCCTCCTCCGGTAGCCGAACGATGGGCTGATAGACGAGGCTGAACCCGGCCGGCGGACCGCCGTCGGCGTGACGTAACGCGGTGGGAAAGTCCACTGCTCGGCCGATCATCGACGGGTAGACGATGGCGATGTCTTTTCCTAGGCGTTTGCCCTCATACATCGAGTGGTCGGCCTTACGCAGCAGGTCGTCTGGGGTCTGGCTGTCGTCACCGGCATGCGGCCGCACCAGGCCCATGCTGGCGCGGACCCGCACGCTCGAGCCGTGCACCGCGAACGGCTCCCGAAGCGCCGCCCGGACGCGGTCGGCGACGACTTCAGGTGCCGCCGCGTCGCTGTTGATCAGAATCGCGAACTCGTCACCGCCGATGCGTGCCAGGGTGTCGGTATCCCGCACACATCGCCGGAGGCGTTCGCCCACGGCACGCAGCAGTTCGTCGCCGCCCGCGTGGCCGAACCGGTCATTGACGACCTTGAAGTCGTCGAGGTCGACGAAGATCAGCACGAAACCGCCTCTGGTTGCGGCTGTTTCGAGCTCCTTGCCGAACAACAGCCTGTTCGGCAGCCCGGTCAAGGCGTCGTGATGAACCTGGTGCGCGAGCCGGTGCTGGGCGTCGAACAGCCGCAGCGTCAACCTGTGCTGCGCGCGCATCGCGAAGACCTGGCGCGTGGCGACGAGCAGAACCATCACCACCGCTCCGACGACCAGCACGCCGTCGAGCTCTTTGCCGATCATCACGTGGTAGCCGTAAAGCATTGCGATTCCAGCGAATCCGGCGAACGGCAAGATCAACTGCACCCAGTCCATCACCCGATCGCTGCTTTGCGCGGCGGCTTCTGACTGCGGCGTCGGTGTGGCGAGCGCGTAGATCACCAGTATCAGCCCGATGATGAACGCGCCGCCGCCCCACAAATCACCGTTCTGCAAGCCGACGGTCCGGAAGTAGGCGACCATCCGGTCGGCGGACGCGAGCAACATGACACCGCCGGTCAACAGCAGGCAGTCCGCCCGATATGGCCGGTCTGGCCGATAGAGACTGGCGAAGAAGACCCCCGCCACCACCGCGCACAACTGGAGCAGCGAATAGGTGACCAGGATGGGCGGATTGTCCGACCGGGGGAACGCCGCTGCGGCCAGTGCGCCGTATCCGGCCATGTAGGACAGCAGCGAAAACGAGATGGCCGCCACGATCGCGTCGAGCACCGAGGCGACGAGCGAGTACTGGTGCACCGGGTCGGGGGTGTTGGTGCGTCCGAGGCCCACCCGCCCCAACACGACCACTGCCGAGAAGATGAGCACCGCGGGGAGCAGATACGCGACGGTCTCCCTCCCACCGGCCACTCGACCGTCGTCTGCGCCTCCGCCCGTCCACCACAGCAGTTCACCGATGAGCCAGCTCAAGCACGAGGCTGCGATCAGGACCCGCCACCATCGAGCTGTGCCGTCGACCTTCCGAGCAACCACGAAGCCGCGCACAACGATCACGGCGCCCAGGATCGCCTGCACCGCGATCATCCCCGCCTCGGCGCGGTCGTATCCCCACGGTGCCAGCGCATTCACCACGATTAAGAGAAGCAGGGCCACGACGACGCCGTAACGCCAACGATGACCCCTGAGCAACACGCCTTCCCCGCCTTTCCGTTCGTCATGATGCCTCATTCAACGAAGTGCTCATGTCGGCTCGGCCCAAATACTCGCGTCGATCAGCCTGCGGCGATCATGGCCACCGCAGCCAACGCCAACACCATGCCGAGCGCCTGCCAGCGTGTCACCCGCTCGCGCAACACCACGATCGCGAGCAACACCGTCGCCGCCGGGTACAGCGACATCAGCACGCCCGCCAGCGACAGCAGCGCCGCCTGAAGTGCCAGCAGCATCGCGATGTTCGCGCCGACGTCGATGAATGCCGCGAGCACCGCCAACCTCAGCGGAGTGCCCGACGGCGGTCGCAGGTTGCGGCTCAACAGTGCGATGAGGACCACCAGCGCCGTCGCCGACGCGCGGGCGAACACCAACGGCCACAACTTTGCGTCCACCGGCGCCTGATCGATCAGCACGAAATTCAACCCGAACGCCACGCCCGAGCCGACCGTCAACCACGCCACCGTCGGGGTGAACCTGTGCTCCGTGACGTCCTCGTCGGACGCCTCCCGGCTGACCAGCACCACCGCCACCAACGCCAGCACCACACCCACTCCGGCGATCAGCCCAGGCCGCTCCCCCAGCGCCAGCCCGACGCCCACCGGGATGCCGGCCACCAGGATCGCGGTCAGCGGGGACACCACCGAGATCGGCCCGGAACCCAAGGCGGCGTAGAACCACCACACGCCGAACGCCTGCGCGACCCCGCAAAGCCCGCCCCAGACCACTGCGCCCTGCGAGACGTCCCCGCCGATCGGAACCGCCAGTACCCCGAGCACCACCAACGCGATCGGATAGGAGACCAGCACCACGCGCAACGCGGCGACGCGGCGCGAGGCCAGCCCGCCGACGAAGTCGCTGATCCCGTAGCCCAGCGCCGACACCAGCGCGAGCGCGACTCCGATCAGGTCATGCCCTTGGCGCGGCGCCCCAACTCGCGGGTGATCTCGCGCTGCGCGTCACGACGCGCCAGGTCTTGCCGCTTGTCGCGGGCCTCTTTACCTCGGGCGAGTGCCAGTTCCACCTTCACCTTCCCGTCGGTGAAGTACAGGGACAGTGGCACGAGCGTGAGGTTGCCGTCGCGGATGCGGCCGATCAGCTGATCGATCTGCTTGCGGTGCAACAACAGTTTCCGGTTGCGCCGCGGCGCGTGATTGGTCCAGCTGCCGTGGTGATACTCAGGGATGTGCAGGTTGCGCAGCCACACCTCGCCGTCGTCGACGGTGGCGAAGGCGTCGGCCAGCGACGCCTGCCCGTCGCGCAGGCTCTTCACCTCCGTGCCGACGAGCTGGATACCCGCCTCGAACGTCTCCAGGATCGAATAGTTGTGTCGCGCTTTGCGATTGGTCGCGACGACCTTGTTGTTACTGGACCGGGACGGGTCGGCTTTCTTGGCGCCCTGTTTTGCCATGGCTACCTTCGTATGTAAAGCCGCAGTGTCACGTAGGCGGTGATACCCGACATCGCCAACCCCAAGAACAGCATCAGCGGAGCGCTGAAGTACAGCACGTCGGCATAGTCGACCTTGGCGATCAGATTCGCCTGATAGAACTGGTTGAGCGCGTTCTCCAGGAACAGCGCCCGCACCACGATCAACCCGATGATCGCAATGACGACACCGATCAGGGCGGCAAGCATCGCCTCCACGAGGAATGGCAACTGGGTGTACCAGCGGCTGGCCCCGACCAGGCGCATGATTCCGATCTCGGTGCGTCTGGTGTACGCCGCGACTTGGACCATGTTGGCTATCAACAGGACCGCACCCACCGCCTGAACCAACGCCACCGCGAACGCGGCGTTGCTGATGCCGTCGAGGACCGCGAACAGTCGGTCGATCAGTTCCTTCTGGTTGAGCACGTTGAGCACGCCGGGCTGGCCGACCATCGCCTCGTCGAATTCCTTATGCTGCTCGGGGTCATCGAGTTTGACGATGAACGAGGCCGGAAACGCGTCACGGCCCGCGACGTCCTTGTATTGCGGGAACTTCGTGATCGCGTCCTCGTAGGCCTCGTCGCGGTTGAGGAACCGCACCGAGCGCACGTCGTCACGGTCCTCGATCTGCTGGCGCAGCGCCTTGCACGGGTCGGCGTCACACGATGGGTCGTTGGCCGAGACGTCGTTGGTCAAAAAGACCTGGCTTTCGACGCGGTCCAGGTAGATGTTGCGGGACTGATCGGCCAGCCGGACGACGAGCAGGCCGCCGCCGAACAGGCCGATCGAGATGGCGGTCGTCAGGATCATCGCCACGGTCATGGTGACGTTGCGACGAAATCCGGTGAGGACCTCGTTGATAAGGAAGCCGAAGCGCACTAGCGATCCATTCCGTAGACGCCGCGCTGCTCGTCGCGAATCAGCCGGCCGAGTTCGAGTTCGACGACTCGCTGGCGCATTGAGTCGACGATGTGGTGGTCGTGGGTGGCCATCAACACCGTGGTCCCGGTGCGGTTGATCCGCTCGAGCAGATCCATGATGTCCTTGCTGGTTTCCGGGTCCAGGTTGCCGGTGGGCTCGTCGGCGAGCAGTACCAGCGGCCGGTTGACGAATGCGCGGGCGATTGCGACGCGCTGCTGTTCGCCACCGGACAGTTCGGCGGGCAACCGGTTGGCCTTGCCCGACAGGCCGACCATCTCCAGCACGTCGGGCACCACCCGGTTGATGGTCTCGGCGCGCTTGCCGATGACCTCGAGGGCGAATGCGACGTTTTCGAAGACGGTCTTCTGCTGCAGCAGCCGGAAGTCCTGGAACACACAGCCGATCACCTGGCGCAGGCTGGGGATGTGGCGCCCGGGCAGCTTGTTGACGTGGAACTTCGACACCTGGATGTCGCCGTGGGTCGGAGTCTCCTCAGCCAGGAGCAGCCGCATGAACGTCGACTTGCCCGACCCCGACGGTCCGATGAGGAAGACGAACTCACCCTTGTCGATCTTGACCGAGACGTTGTCGAGCGCGGGCCGCGCTGACGACTTGTACTGCTTGGTCACGTTGTTGAGGGTGATCATCACGGGTCGCCAGTGTAGCGGTGAAACAGTGCCGCCCTAGCTGGGCGGAGTCGCCGTCGGTGGCGGCAGCAGTTGCGGAACCGGGGGCACCAGCGGCGTATCCGTCGTTGTGGGCGGCCCCTCGGGCCCGATCAGCGGCGTTGTCGGTGTCGTCGGGCTGGTCGGCGTGGTTTCGGTCGGGCTCGTCGTGGTGGTCGTCGGCGGGGTGGTCGTGGTGGTCGTGGTCGGCGGTTCGGTGGTCCGGCGCACGTTGGTGCGCACGCCTCGTGAGGGCCGCCGAGGAGAACGGCGGCAAGGTGATCTGCGGTGGTGGCCGCCCCGCCCGCCGCCAAAGCCGCTAAAAAATCCTA
>NZ_LZIK01000014.1:0-1434 GCF_001667105.1 Mycobacterium sp. 852002-51152_SCH6134967
ATCTTCACGTTCGAGCGCAGCCTTGACGTGTTTCGGTACTGGGAGTAGCCCAGACTTGTTGGTGTTACAAGGCCGACATCCTTGAACGAGATTCGCCAGACTGTCGATGTGGGACCGGGACCAGGGCAGCACATGGTCCACCTCCGTCGCAATTCGCTTGTGACAGTAGAAGCATTTGACACCGTAGGCCTTCTTCAGCGCGTCACCGACTCGCTTCAGCGCCGTCCTGTCACGACCAAATAGATAGCCTTCGAAATCCGGAACATTCTCGCTAACAGCGCGATTAAGATCCTGCACCTTCTCAACCCACAACACGTTTATCGTCGGAATGAGAAGTCCCGACAGCCGCGCCAGAGCCGTGGCGACACCTGGTTTTAAACGGACCATGCCGTGGTGCGCGGCGACATCCTCCTTTGAGCCGTTCATCCACCTGTCGTCATACAGGAATTGCTGCGAGGCGTGCCCGCCTCCGCTGGGCAATCGTTGCAGCAGTGCAAGCGGGTAGCGCCGCAGGGTTGTGGCAACAGCAGAACGCGCCCGCTTGTACTGTTTCTCTGCTTTGACTTGTGCGCTTCCAAAAGAGATTCCGGGCTGACCTCCGTCGACGACAGCGCGTAACCGTTCCACTTGGGTGAGGATGGCGAGTGGCTTCTTATCTTCTTGGCTGGACTGCTGGAGGCGTTTGGCCGTGGTGGGAAACTCCAAAACTTGCTGCCAATACAGGCGCATGACGCCGTCGGCTAGTGCCTCGATGGGCACGTCCAGCGGCGCCTTTGGATCGTTGGGGACATTGGCGAGACAGTAGTCAACTAATGCCCAGAGGGTTGCCAACTTGTAGGTCGACAGCTTCTGACCCTGCTGAAGTATCGCAATGACTCGCTCGCCCAGATCGAGCGGATCGGGCAACTTCCGTGATCGCTTTGCCATTAGAGGAGCCGCTCAGCCCCGGACATCACCACGAGTGTTTCCGCAACGAGACACTAATCGACCCTGTCAGGCGGGAGGCTGCAGACGATGACCAGCCGCGAAAGATGTAAGCGACCCGACCGAGCGGATCAGTTGCCGTACAGACCATCTTCGGAGACCTGCGGGTACATGTCTCGGTGTCTCTCGCATAGGTAGCTCGCCGCATAGGTCACGAAGTCCCAACCATCGTTAGTGATCTTGCCATCGACGGTATTGCCGCCCTCGTAATAGACGTACAAGACAGTCATGGGTTGATCGGGGTACTGATCCATCACTGCACAGGCTCTGTAGCCGCCGTCAAGTAGGTCCGCATCAGTGGGGATGCGGCTGGGCAAGACGTAGAAGGGGAGTGTCCGCACTGCCTTAAGGAACTGCTGCTCATCGGCTGGGCCGTCCGCGCTGACAGTCGGGGAAGTCAGTGACATAGCGCCTAGGGGCGCTGTCAGCGCGACTAGAGCTGCCAGAAAA
>NZ_LZIK01000015.1:0-88583 GCF_001667105.1 Mycobacterium sp. 852002-51152_SCH6134967
GGAGGACCCCAGCCGAAGCACTCAACGAACTACTCTCAAACCCGCCAGCTGTTGCATCGATGCCTTGAACCCAAGCGCGAAATCGCAGCCCTGACGCAGAAATCGGCGGCGTTAGCAGCCGTGGTACTCGGACCTAGCCGCTAGTCGACGACCGCCGCGTTCCCCGGGTCAAGGCCGCTGGGCAGATTCGGGTCGAGGCCACTGGGCGAGTGGGTGAACTCCTGGTGCGCCGGCGGGCGGCAGTTGTCGTCCATCGGCGTCTGGTCACCCGAGCAGTAGGGGACGAGATCCTGCGGATCCGCGGCGGCGTGCGGTGCCGCCAGCAGGGCAGCCACCGCGACCAGCACCGCCGCGAAGATTCTCGCCACGGATCCAACGTAGCAGCGGGTATACGTTCACACTGTGGATCGATTCGGCCGGGTGAAGCTGACCAACCCGGACAAGGTGCTGTACCCGGCGACGGGCACCACCAAAGCGGAGGTGTTCGACTATTACGTCGGCATCGCCGAGGCGATGATCCCGCATATCGCGGGCCGCGCCGTGACCCGCAAGCGCTGGCCCAACGGTGTCGAGGAGCCGTCGTTCTTCGAGAAGCAACTCGCCTCGTCGGCGCCGGACTGGTTGGACCGCGCGTCGGTCACGCATCGCTCGGGGACGACGACCTATCCGCTGATCGACACCGCCGAAGGTCTGGCCTGGATCGCGCAGCAGGCCGCGCTCGAAGTGCACGTCCCGCAGTGGCGGTTCATCAGCAAGGACGACGGGCCACCGACGCCCGGCCCCGCGACCCGCATCGTGTTCGACCTCGACCCCGGCGAGGGGGTGTCCTTTCGCCAGCTCTGCGAGGTCGCCCACGAGGTGCGCGACCTCATCACCGACATCGGGTTGACCACCTTCCCGCTCACCAGCGGTAGCAAAGGGGTGCACCTGTACGTCCCGCTCGAGGAACCGATCAGTTCGCAGGGTGCATCGGTTCTCGCGCGGCGGGTCGCACAACAGCTCGAGAAGACGATGCCCAAACGCGTGACCGCGACGATGACCAAGAGCGTGCGCACCGGCAAGGTTTTCGTCGACTGGAGCCAGAACAACGGCGCCAAAACCACGATAGCGCCGTATTCGCTTCGCGGACGCGAACATCCGACGGTCGCCGCACCACGCACTTGGGACGAGATCGAGGATCCGAAGTTGCGGCACCTCAACTTCGACGAGGTGCTCGACCGGGTGCAGGAGATGGGCGACCTGCTCGCACCGCTCGACGAGGCGGTACCGGTACCGGACCGCCTGACCACCTATCGCAGCATGCGCGACGCGTCGAAAACCCCTGAGCCGGTGCCGAACAAGCCGCCGAAGACGGGGAACAACGACAAGTTCGTCATCCAGGAACACCACGCCCGACGGCTGCACTACGACCTGAGGCTCGAACGCGACGGCGTGCTGGTGAGCTGGGCGGTTCCGAAGAACCTGCCCGACACCCCGTCGGTCAACCACCTCGCCGTCCACACCGAGGACCACCCGTTGGAGTACCTCACCTTCCACGGCGAGATCCCCAAGGGCGAGTACGGCGGCGGCAAGATGATCATCTGGGACACCGGCACTTATGAGGCCGAGAAGTTCAACGACGTACCACCCGACAGCGCCGCGGAGGGCGGCGAGGTCATCATCAACCTGCGCGGCAAGAAGATCGACGGCCGCTATGCGCTGATCCAGACCGACGGCAAGAACTGGCTCGCGCACCGCATGAAGGACCAGAAGCGCCCGCAAGCAGGTGATCTCGCGCCGATGCTGTCAACGGAAGGCTCGGTCGCCAAGCTCAAGGCGAGCCAGTGGGCGTTCGAGGGTAAGTGGGACGGCTACCGCGTGATCATCGACGCGGATCGCGGCAGGCTCACGGTGCGCTCCCGACGTGGCCGAGACGTCACCGCCGAGTTTCCCCAATTCGAGGCGGTGGCAGCCGATCTCGCCGATCACCACGTGATCCTCGACGGTGAGGCGGTCGCGCTCGACGAGTCCGGCGTGCCGAGCTTCTCCGAGATGCAGAACCGTGCCCGATCGACCCGCGTGGAGTTCTGGGCATTCGACATCCTGCACCTCGACGGCCGCTCCCTGTTGCGCGCCAAGTACTCCGACCGTCGCAAGATACTCGAGGCGCTGGCCGAGGGCGGCGGCCTGATCGTGCCGGATCCGTTGCCCGGCGACGGCCCCGAGGCGATGGAGTACGCCCGCAAGAAGCGGTGGGAGGGCGTGGTCGCGAAGAAACGCGACTCGACCTACCAGCCGGGGCGGCGGTCGTCGTCGTGGATCAAGGACAAGGTCTGGAACACACAGGAAGTCGTGATCGCCGGCTGGCGACAGGGGGAGGGCGGACGTTCGAGCGGGATCGGCTCGCTGATGCTCGGGATCCCGGCCGACGGGGGCCTGGAATTCGTGGGCCGCGTCGGAACCGGTTTCACGGACAAGGCGCTCGCCGAACTCAAAAAGACCCTCAAACCGCTGGAGACCGACGAGAGCCCGTTCAACGAACGGCTGCCGCGCCAGGACGCCAAGGGTGTGACGTTCGTGCGGCCCGAACTCGTCGGCGAGGTCCGCTACAGCGAACGCACCTCGGATAACCGTCTGCGTCAACCGAGTTGGCGTGGCTTGCGACCCGACAAGGAGCCCGGCGAGGTCACCTGGGAGTAACCCACCTGGTCAGGCGTGGCAATCGCACGTCGGTACACCCCGCGCGGAGGAGTGGCCGTCGTCGTTCGGCCGCCAGTCGAAGGGGAAGTGTTTGCTCGACCCGCCGCGGTACTCATGCGACCAGTCGAACCCGACTGCCTCGTCCTTCTGCACGACGCCCCACGTCGCGACCTGTCCGGGTCCGACCTCGGCACCCGGGGCATTTGTTGTGGTGACGCGCCGGTTCGGATCGGACGTGGGGCCGGTCAGCGCGACAATGCGCACGTCGACCCTTCCGGGGATCTCGGCACGCCAGTGCGCGAGGTCGTCGGCGATGTCGAAGATGATTGGCGCGTAATCGATTCCGCGTAGATCCTCGATGAGAGAGGCAAACTCGGCAGGCCAGCCGCCTTCCTTCCCCGTGAAGATGCGCTCGAGGGCTTCGCGTTGGGCGTCGTCGGCCTGATCATCGATGTAGAACATCAGGCGCATCTTGGCGTCCGGGTCTCCGATCCACATGTTGCCCGTGAACTCCCCGAGCGAGACGACGTTCAAGCCTGCGAGGTCAACATCGCCGAAGTGGCCCTCGCGCACGTGCCAGACGAGGGTAAACAGGCACTCGCCATGCGTCGGCGCCTGTGCGAAGCTGCACGGGCAGGGCAGCTTGCAGCTGCACACATCGAACCAGTCACCTCGCAGGTGCCAGTGGGTGGTTACGCTCATGTCGGACCTCCCTCATATACCCCCCGGGGGTAGGGGGATGACCGAACGGTAGCGCGATCCATGTAAAGGTGCAAGTACCCCCCGGGGGTATATGGTGCGGCGACAGCTCGAGCAGCGTGTCAGTGCGCGGCCAGAAGCGCTTCCTGCATTCCCCGCGTCGCCAACTGGTCGGCCAACTCGTTGTCGGCGACCCCTGAATGGCCCTTCACCCAGAACCACTCGACTTGGTGTGGCGCGCAAGCCAATTGCAGCCTCGTCCAGAGGTCGACGTTCTTCACTGGCTGTTTCGCGGCGGTCATCCAGCCGTTGCGCTCCCAGCCGAGCACCCACTTGGTGATGCCGTTACGGACATAGGTGCTGTCGGTGTACAGGTGCACCACGACGGGCCGCGTCAACGCCTCCAGCGCCATGATCGGCGCGGTGAGCTCCATCCGGTTGTTGCTCGTCTGCGCCTCGCCGCCGTACATCTCCCGCACGTGCGAACGCTGACGCAGCACCGCGCCCCAACCGCCGGGACCCGGATTGGGCCTGCAGCCGCCGTCGGTGTGTATGACGACCGGGTCCTGGCTCACCCGACGAGGATAAGCGTCGAGCCCGAGACGTCGACTCAGCGACGCGCGGACGGCGAGATCAACGCCGTCCGGACCGACATCCCGAACGCCTGATGGCGCAGCGTGGTGATCCGGCGCCCAGGCTGTACCGCGTCCTTGACCGGCCCCGTGCGCTCCCCGAAGAACGCCGCGGTCACGTCGATGTCGGCGACGACGTAGGTGATCCCCCACAGCGTCGACGGCGCTTCGCTTGTGGTGCCCGGTGAGCCGACGACCTCGACGATCACCTCGCCGAACCGGAAGAAGATCTGGCGGATCGACCGGCCGCCCAGTTCACCGTCGCGTTCTCGTCGCGGGGCCACGCCGATCGCGGTGAGCGCCTGAACGGTCCGATCGAGATCGGGTGACAGCAGCACGACGTGGTCGATGGCGGCCACGCCGTTCGGGTGCTCAGCGGGCGTCGCACCGGCGGCGCTGGACCTCGACGTCGGGATGCCGTCGACGTCGGAGAGCACGGCGTCCGGGGGCAGGCCGCACAACGACCACCCGACGATGCCGCGACCGCGCTCGGGGCCGACAAGCCGGATGCGGACGCCGCCGACCCGGCAGACCACGTCGTCGTCGATCGTGAAACCGGCCCGACGCCATGCGTCCGCCGGATCGGCGACCTCGATCTCGTCGATCCTGACGGCGGCTGATGTCACCGCTCGAGTATGGCCTTCGCCCCGGCCGCGGAGCGACGCCGCGCGACGTAGTTCACCCACCGCAATCCGCGCGGTGTTTGCCGCCCGTACCCCGCAGTATGGACGTCCTCCGGAACTGTGGAATCGCGCGTCCAGCGCGAGCTTGCTCGGTACGTTGAGAGCGAACGATCTGCAGTTCACCGGAGGGCGGTGGCACATGGCTTCTGGAATGGCGAATGAGTTAGCGGCCGCCGGATTCACCGACGCGGTCGAGATCGGCCGGGGTGGCGGCGGCGTCGTCTACCGCTGCTATCAACAGTCACTGGCGCGGAGCGTCGCGATCAAGGTGCTCGCGTCCGATCTCGACGACGACGACCGGGAACGCTTCCTGCGCGAGGGCTACGCCATGGGTGCGCTCTCCGGGCACCCGAACATCGTGAACATCCTGCAGGTCGGCGTGACCGAGAGCAACCGGCCGTTCATCGTGATGCCGTACCACCGCGAGGGATCGCTCGCGGAGCGGTTGCGGCGCGAGGGCCGCATCGCCTGGCCCGAGGCCCTGCGCATCGGCGTGAAGCTCTGCGGCGCACTGGAAACCGCGCACCGTACCGGAACCCTGCACCGCGACATCAAACCCGCCAACGTGCTCTTCAACGATTACGGCGAACCACAGCTGAGCGACTTCGGGACCGCCCGCATCGCCGGCGGGTACAAGACGGTCACCGGCTTCTTCACCGGCACGCTGTCCTACACCGCCCCAGAGGTTCTCGAGGGCAACCCGCCGACCGTCGAGGCCGACGTCTACTCGCTCGGAGCCTCGATCTACGCGCTGATCGCGGGCAAGCCGCCGCACGAGCGCAAGAACGACGAGGATCTCATCGCGCATTACCTGCGCATCACTTCGACGCCCATACCGGACCTGCGCCCCCAGGGCATCCCCGCCGATGTGTGTGCCGTGGTGGAGAAGGCGATGGCCCGCGAGCCCGCCGACCGCTACGCCTCTGCTGCGGACTTCGGTCATGAACTGCAGTTGGCGCAGCGGAACAACGGGCTGACGGCCGACGTGATGGCGCTCGGCGAGCCGAGCGCCCCACCGGAGCAGCCGGAAGGCACGCAGGCGGTGCCGATCTCCGAGCTCGTCGAGCCGTCCGTATCCGCGCAACCCGAGCCGCTGCCCCCGCCGCGGCGGCCCGCCCGGTCCGGCGAACCCGCCGGGCCCTTGCCCGAGCCGGGGATGTTCGCCCACACCGCGTCCATCAGTCAGACAAGTCTCCCCTGGCAGCCGCCGCCGGGTCTGCGGCCCGAGTCAGCGGAGGCCGCTTCGCCGAGACGGCGGAACCGTAAACGGGTCCTGATCGTCTCGGGTGCGATCGCGGGGGTACTGCTGCTGGTGGTCAGCGGAGTCTTCGTGATCGCCTGGACGCGCGACTCCGGTGGCGACCAAACCGCTGCTCCCGCACCGCAGGCCGCCGAGGCACAACCGGCCTGGCGGCCGATCGCCGACGCGCGCGTCGCCCGCGACGCGGTGGCCGCCACCCAGGCTGACGGCACTATCTGGGTCTTCGGCGGCCTCGGCGCCGATGGCCGCGTCAGCGGCAGGCACGAGGGCTACGACCCCGCGATCGACAGCTGGAAAAGTGGTGAGGACCTGCCCGTCCCCGTGCAGCGCGCGATGGCGGTGACATGGCGGGAGAACCCGGTGGTGCTCGGCGGATGGCGCGCGGAAGGGGCCGACGCGAAAATCGCGACCGATCGGGTGTGGCGCGTCGTCAACAGTCGCTGGACGGAACTGCCGCCGCTGCTACAACCGCGGGCCGCCGCGGCCGCCGCCGTGGTCGGTGACAGGATCGTCGTCACCGGCGGAGTGGACGCCGCGGGCAAGCTGCTGAACACGACGGAGGTCTTTGACGGCACCTCCTGGAAGCTGGGCGCGCCCATCCGGACCCCGCGTCAGATGTTGAGCGCGGCCTCCGACGACAAGCTGGTGTACGCGATCGGAGGCACCACGGGAAGCGCGGACGTGGCGACCGTCGAAGCGTACGACCCCGCCGCCGACACCTGGACGGCCCTGCCCGAACTCCCCGAAGCGCGAAGCGATTTCGGCATCGCGGCCACCGACGACCGGTTGGTCGTGGTGGGCGGCACGTCCGGAGGGCAAGCGCTCAAGAGCGTGCTCGCGTTCGATCTGTCGACGACGACCTGGTCCGGTCTACCCGACATGGGCACCGCGCGCCACGGTATGGCGGTGGCCGCGGTGGGCAGTCGCGTGTACGCGATCGGCGGCTCGACGGGCGCCGGCGACGGCAAGATCACCTCGTCGGCGGAGACGCTGAAACTTCCTGCACGCCAACCGCAACCGGCAGCGCAGTGGCGGGCGCTCCCGGACGCTCCGACGGCGCGGTTGATGATGGCGTGGACGGTGCTCGACGACAAGATCTGGATTGCAGGCGGTATCCGCGAGGGCGAGACCCTCGACACCGTCGAGACTTTCGACGCGCAGACGGAGGATTGGCAGCCTGCGCCGTCGCTGCCGATCGGACTGCACCACGCAACAGCCGCCACCTACAAGGGGGAGGTCGTCGTCCTCGGAGGCGCCACCGACAACATCGGGGAGCCGTCGGACAAGGTGTTCGCACTGCGCGACGGCAAGTGGACCGAACTTCCCGCTCTGCAGCACGGCCGTGCCGGCGCGGCGGCGGCCGTCGTCGGCGACAAGCTGGTGGTCGTCGGCGGGCAGAGCGACAAACAGCTCGTCGTGCCGACGGAAGTGTTCGACGGTGAATCCTGGACTCAGGCCGCCGACATGCCCACCGCGCGTGAGCATCTGGCCGCGGTGTCCGACGACCGCTATGTCTACGCCGTGGGCGGGCGGTCACTGAGCGCCGACGAGAACACCGGCGCCTTCGAGCGGTTCGATCCGTCGTCGGGAGAGTGGGAGAAGCTGACGGACATGCCGACTGCCCGCGGCAGCTTCGGCGCCGCCTACATCGACGGCCGGATCGTCGCGGTGGGTGGTGAGGAGCCGACGCGCGTGCTGGCGACGGTCGAGATGTACGACATCGCCAACGGGACGTGGACGACGGCGGCGCCCATCGGGACTCCGGTGCACGGCCAGGTGGTGGCCGCCGTCGGTCCGACGGTGTACTGCATCGGCGGCGCCGACCGGCCGACCCACGAAGGACCTGTCGCCACCGTCGAGGCCCTCGACTTCACGTAGCACGCAGTTGTGCGAGGGTGACGGCGCCGCGCCGCAGCGCCTCGTTGGCCAGCCGGACCCGGCGATCGCCTTCGGCGGGGATGGCGAACTTGTCGTAGAGGTTCTGCAAATGCTGTTTGACCGCGGCCTCGGTGACGAACAGCTCGCCCGCCATCCGGCGCACCGACGCGGGTTCGGGGAACGGGTCGTCGGAGACCAGGGGTCTGCACAACACCACGAGGACATCGAGTTCGCGGCGGGTCAGCCGGGGCGGCGGTTCGACGGCTTGGGCGGTCACCGTCTCCTCGTCGAGCTTGCCGTCCCCGCTGTCCCTCACCTCCCAGAAGACCAACCGCGACTTGCCGAGACGCACCTCGTCACCGGACCGCAGCACGCGTTCGGCGCTGATCCGCTCGCCGTTGAGGTAGGTGCCGTTGCGGCTTCCGAGATCCCTTATGGACCAGGCGAATCCGAGGTTCTCCAGAACGGCGTGCAACCGTGAGACGGTTTCGTCATGCTCCAGCGCCACCGCGTTGGTGGACGCCTTACCGAGGGTCACCCGCTCACCGCTGAGCGCAACCAACTCCCGCCCCGACGGCCTCGAGATTTCCAGGTGCGACGACATGGGACCTCCTATCGAGGCAATTCTGGCCCAGACAGGAGGTCCCTGGTCGACGAACGCTACGGCCGATTGGTGAACTTCTTGTAGGCGCGGATGACCCGCTTGGCCTGGGCCGACTCGAACAGCGGCGGCCAGGGCCATTCGCTGTGTTCGCGGCCCCGCGGCGCCTTGAGGAAGGCCAACCCCAGCACCAGCCCGAAAATCAGGTGTCCGACCAGCGTGATCGTCACCGTCGCGACGTTCAGTGGGAACATCATCTCCTCGCCACGCGGGGCCAGCGCGACTGTCGCCATCAACCCGGCCCACGTCGGGAACACCGCGAAGGCGACCGAGGCCAGCACCGCGTAGACGTTCTTCCACCGGTCGATGCCCAACGCGAACGCGACGACGAAGAACGCCACGCCCAGGCCGCCACCGTCGCCGATGTAGCGCCACACATAACCGACCGCCGCGCTGCCCGCGGTGTCGGGCTCCCCGGTGACGAAGGATCCCATCACGGGGATGAAGTCGCCCATCAATCCCAGGACGTGCACCGCGAACAGCCGAGCGGCGTCGTAGACGATGCAGGCCACCATGCCGGCGATCAGGCCGCGCCCGACGAAGATGTCCATCCGATGCGGGGCGAACGCGATCAGCGCTCCCAGCACGGCGCACAGCGCGATCACGACGACCGACGTGACGTTCTGGGGTACCAAGCCGAACACGTCGACCGAGATGCCCAGGATCGGCATCGAAGCCAGCAGCATCACCAGCGAGAGCCGCGCGATGTCCCACTTGGTCGGCGGCTTCTTGACCTTGTTCAGGTCCACGTACCGCTGCCGCACGGTGTTGGTGACCTTGGCGACGACCGGCAGTTCCAGGGCACGCAGCCGGACCGTCTTGCCGTCGAAGGCGCTGACGGCCTTCGGCAGCGGCTTCGTCGGCGCAGCGACAGGACGCAACCGCGTCGTCTTGGCCTCGGGGCGAGAGACGGGTACGGGCCGGGGCCGCACCGGCAGATCGCCGGGACGCAGCCGCACCGTTTCGTCGGGGCGGGTGGTTGCGGTCGGTGCTGTCGCGGTCATGGGGCTTCCTTGGCTCGGAGGGACGAGTTCATCGTCGCGGGGAGGCCTCGATGTCGTAATCGCCTGAGCGTCAGAGTTCTTGCCGAGTGGGGAAGGTTTTCCTATCCGCCGAGTAAGGCGACAGAGCTCGCAGCCGCACCGAGGGCGTGGCGCTTTTCGTCCGCAGAATCCGAGAAACGAAAAGAGGAGTAGGGTCGAAGGTCCCGGGGGTACAGCCACAAGCCCTTCACGTGCATCACCCTTTGAAGGTGATCTTGAAAATGACGCCAACCGATGCCGCCGGCACGCCCACGCTCATACGGTCACATATCGAAATCACCGATCCCGCAACCGCGAACCAGTACCTTGGCGACGCCTACGGCGTCTGCCTGCAGCTATCTAGCCAATCTTGGTCTTCGTCCAAAGGTGTTCTGCTAAGCCACACGCGCGTCTCCGTCGGTCCATTGACGATCGACGACATTTATGTCGCTGGATACCTGGAGGCCCGGGCCGACGCACCGAACAAGGTCGTCGCCGTCTGGCCAACCGGTGGGCGGGTGAGTAGCGCGTGTGAGGGCTTTCAGTGCCGCGCCGCGAAGGATGACGTCGCGCTGCTGTCGCAGCCTTATCTGCCCTTTATGGCACGGTCCGAGGATCTGCGGGCGACCGCGGTCGTGTTGAATCCTTCGCTCGTGGTCGGCGTAGCCAACGGCATGTCTTTCGGTGAGGTCGAGGGCCCGATCCGCTTCTTCCGTTTGACGCCGGTCGGCGCCGCCGCAGCGCGGCTGTGGAAGAACACGGTCGTGTACGTGAAAGAAAACGTGCTCGCCGATGACGCGCTGGCGACACCGTTGGTCGTCGGCCACGCCACGCGCCTGCTGGCCGCGGTGACGTTGTCGACGTTTCCGAACTCGGCGCGGGTTCCTCGGTCGTGCTCACACAACCACACCGATCACCAGCCGGTTCTGCTTCGTCGTGCGATCGAGTTCATCGACGCGAATGTGCAGAGGGACATCGGCCTGACAGATATCGCCGAAGCCGTCCACGTCACACCCCGGGCGGTGCAGTACATGTTCAGGCGCCACCGCGCCACCACACCCCTTCAGTACCTGCGCAGGGCTCGGTTGAACTACGCGCACCGGGAACTTCTGGCAGGACGGCAAGGCGCCACCGTCACCGAGATTGCAGCCCGATGGGGGTTCGCGCACACGGGTCGGTTCGCGGTGCTGTACCGACAAATGTACGGCCAGAGCCCGCACATCACGCTGAACAGCAGCGGTTCACGGCGTCACGTTCTCCGGTCCAATCACCGCCCACACCGTCTTGCCTGACGTCGTCGGCGCGTTCCCCCAGCTGCGACAGAGCGCCGCGACGATCCGCAACCCCGACGGTCGTCCCGTGGCTGTGGCCGCTTCCCTGAGTAGGGCGGGAGCGCGGCTTGTGTCGTTGACGGCGACCGCCACCGAGTGACCGCTGCACTCCACCCGCAGACCGGGAGCGCTGTCGGTGTGCTGCAGGACGTTTTCGACCAACGTCGTGACCACGACCTTCACCGTCGAGACCATCTCCGTGCGGGCCCAGGTCGTCAGCCACTCTGCACTCAGTTCCCTGGCTCGCTGAAGGCTGGGTAGCGCGGCGGGCAGCTCGGCGCGTGCCCGCCTGCGAAGTCGAGGCGTGCTGGTCGCATTGAGTCGGTCGATGGCGGACCCAGCGCAGGCGAAGACCGGTACGTGGCGGGTGACGCCGGCGTCATCGATGGCAGCGCGCGTCGAAGTATCCCCACACAGCAGCACCACGGGCACGCCGGGCCACCGGTCGACGTGCCGTCGGGCGCTGCTGAACACCGCCCAGGCAGAAGCGGCTGGAACGTCGATACCGGCGATGTCGACCAAGACTGCCTGCGGTTCGTCGAGCGCTGTCTGGATGATCTGATCGCGCAGCGAGCGATACGTGCTGCCGTCCAGCACGCCGCGAGGCCTCAAGACGACTGCCGAACCGTAAGGAGCTGTTGACACTTCGACGCCCTGCATTGCGAGTCGTCTACCCGCTTCGGCGGTGCGCAAATCGAGTCAGAGCTTGGCGATGACCTTCTCGGCGAACTTCTCCAGGTGACGGATCTTGGTGCCGAGCGGTTCTGCGTCCGGTCCGGTGATGTAGGGCATCCGGAACCCGACGATGACGTCGGTGACGCCTTTGTCTTCGAGTCGTTTGATGCCGTCGGGCGTGTACGCGTCGGCGGAGATCACGTGAATCTCGAACGGCCCGGTACGGCCTTCTTCTTCGCGAAACTGCTTGAGCTGCTTGAGGAGTCGGTCCAGCTCCTCGGCGTCGCCGCCACCGTGCATCCAGCCGTCATTGCGTGCGGCCCGCTTGAGCGCGGCGTCGGCGTGGCCCCCGATGAGGATCGGGATCGGTTCGGTGGGCGCCGGCGTCATCTTCGTTTTCGGGATGTCGTAGAACTCGCCGTGGAACTCGAAGTACTCGCCGGTGGTCAGCCCCCTGATGATCTCGATGCACTCGTCCATGCGCTTACCGCGCCTGGCGAACGGCACATCCATCAGCTCGTAATCCTCGGGCCACGGGCTGGTGCCGACGCCCAGGCCGAGACGGTTCCCGAACAGAGCGGCCAGCGAGCCGGCCTGTTTGGCCACCAGCGCGGGCGGCCGGATGGGGAGCTTGAGGACGAAGAAGTTGAACCGCAGCGTGCTGGTGACCGCGCTCAGCGCGCCTGCGAGCACGAACGCCTCGATGAACGCCTTGCCGTCGAGGAATTCGCGGCTGCCGTCCGGGGTGTAGGGGTATCTGGAGTCCGACTTGAACGGGTAGGCGACGCTGTCGGCGATCGTCATCGCGTGGTAGCCGGCCGCCTCTGCGGCTTGTGCCAGTGGAGTGTAGAACGTCGGATCGGTCATCGCTTCGGCATAGGTGAACCGCACACGGAAATACTAGAACGTGTTCTAGTTTTTGGTTTAGGTATTGGCGCATCGGGAATCTGGACGCCGTGAGTGCGGCCAAAGCTATGTACAAACCCCTTTCGATGATGAGCGCCGTCGCGGGCGGACTCATCGCCGGCAAGATCTTCACCGAGATCTGGCAACGGATGCACCCGGACGACGAAGAGCCGGATCCGGAGGACCTCAACCGGTCGACGCGGGAGGTGTTCATCGCCGCCGCGATACAGGGCTTGCTCGTCGGCGTGGTGCGCGCGGCGCTGGCGCGCGGCCAGGCGAAGAGCTTCCAGGCGTTGACCAACGAGAACCCCGAGTAACGGTCAGCGACCCAGCTCGTCGCGGACGCGATGGTGGCACGGTTGCGCCGGCCTAGCCGTTCAACGGGTAGGGCGGTGCGCCGACGCCCGCAACACAGTGCGTGCCCCACGGCGTCACCTCGGTCAGCTGGCCCTCTGCAGTGCAGTCGGCGATCGAGATGCGCACGGCCTGGGGCAGCCGGATCTCGGATGCCAGATCGAAAACCATTCCGCGCCAGTGGTATCGGCCGTCGATCGGATCGAGGTGACCGGTCAGGCGCACCCGCACGCCGTGATCGGTGTCGTTCATCCGGAGGGCCGCGAGGCCGTCGTACACATCACTCATCGAGGCAGAAATCCGCTACGGCGCCACATCCGGCGGGCGATCGGCCCCATCAGATCGATCTCTTCGAAGAACGATGCCAGCGGCGCGAAACCGGCCTCTTTCCGACTTCGATGGTGGTTGTTGGCCAATGCCATCCGGCGGGCGGCACGGGCGTCGAGACCCATGCGCCGGTACGGGGCGGGGATGGTCAGCAGGTAGCGGTAGAACGGTCCTCCGACGCCGTGCAGGTTGCTCATCACGAATCGTTGGGTGAAGCCCATGTGAGGCCTGGTGCGACGCAGCCCGTCGCGCGCGTATTGGATGTGGCGCGCCTCCTCGGTCACGTGGATGCGCATGAGCCGCTGGACGATTGGCTGCAATTCGGGATCCTCGAGGATCTGGCGCTGCAGCGCGTCGAAGATCTCCTCGCCGACCAGTGCGGCACCCCACAGGATCGGTCCGCGGAACAGCAGCGGGAGTGCGTTGATGACGGCCCGCTGCCACCGGCGGGGCTGCACCGGGTCGGCGCCGAGCCGCTCGATCACTTTGCCGAACATGACCATATGCCGTGTCTCGTCACCGAGTTCGGTCAGCGAGTAGTGCGTCGATGACGCCCTCACATCCCGGTGCATCAGGTCGCGCAGGAGTGCCTGGTTGAGGATGTTCTCGAACCAGATACCCGCCGACAGGATGTTGACCAATTCCTGACGGGACAACTCAATCTGCTGCTCGCGGGTCATCGCGTCCCACAGCGGCGTGCCGTAGAGGGTCACGGTGTGCGGCGGCAGGAAGAATTTGTCGGGGTCAAGCGGTGCGTCCCAGTCGATGTCCACGGCGGGTGCATAGGACTTCTTGGCGGAGCCTTTGAGCAGGCGTTCTGCGATGTTTTCGCGCGTCGGGCGGGAGCTGCTGACCGGTGTCGTCATGGATTCACGGTAAGTAGGCCGCAGACTTAAGTCAATACCGGCGGTACCGCATACTTGCGGTAACGGTTGCGTTTGCCGGGGGCGGGTGAGGGTATCGGGTGGTATGCGAACCGACGAGGACGACAGGACTGCCCAGGCACCTGACCCCGACGATCCCCGCAAACCCGAGTCGCCGACCGATCTCACCCGGCCGTCCCTGCTGTATTCGATGCGCAAGGCGGTGCGCGAGTTCCAAAAAGACGAGTGCACGGACCTGGCCGCGGCGCTGACCTACTACGCAGTGCTGTCGATCTTTCCCGCGCTGGTGGTCATGGTGTCGCTGCTGGGCGTGTTCGGGCAGGGCAGGCGCACGGTCGACGCGCTGCTCGACATCGCCTCGGATGTGGCGCCCGCGTCGGCGTTGGACACCCTGCGGCCGACGATCGAACAACTCGTCAACGCGCCGACGGCCGGATTCGCGTTGGTGGCGGGCATCGTGGGTGCGTTGTGGACCGCGTCGGGTTACGTCGGCGCGTTCGGTCGCGCGATGAACCGCATCTACGAAATCGACGAGGGCCGACCGGTGTGGAAGCTGCGACCGGTGCAGCTGCTGCTGACGCTGATCGGTCTGGTGATGGCGGCTGCCGTGGTGTTCATGCTCGCGGTCAGCGGACCGGTGGCCCAGGCGCTCGGCGATGCGATCGGGTTGGGCGATGCAGCGGTCACGGCGTGGAACGTGGTTCGGTGGCCGCTGATCCTGCTCTTCGTCGTGCTTGCGGTCGCGATCCTGTACTACGTCACACCCAACGTCCAGCAGCCGAAATTCCGATGGATCAGCGGCGGCGCGGCGCTCGCGATCGTCGTGTGGCTGCTCGCGTCGCTGGGGTTCGGGCTCTACGTGGCCAACTTCGGCAGCTACAACAAGACGTACGGCGCGTTGGCCGGTGTGATCGTGTTCCTTCTGTGGTTGTGGATCACGAACCTGGCGCTGCTGTTCGGCGCGGAGGTGGACGCCGAGGTCGAGCGAGGCCGTCAACTGCAGGCCGGTCTGCCCGCCGAGCACGAGTTGCAGTTACCGCCCAAGGACGACCACAACATCCGCAAGGAAGAGGCCGCCGAGAAGAAGGATGCCAAGCGGGCCAGGCGGCTACGTCTGTCCCGCGGCCGCAAACACTGAGGGCATACTCGCGGGCGTGACCCGTCGAATTCACGTCATCGGCATCGGCGCGGGCGACCCCGACCACGTCACGGCCCAAGCGGTGGCCGCGCTCAACGACACGCAGGTGTTCTTCGCGATGGACAAGGGATCCCGCACGCGAGGAGGACAAAATGCAGAAGCGAAGGACGACCTGGTGGCGCTGCGGCGACACATCTGCCAACGCTTCATCCGCGAGCCCGGATACCGCTTCGTCGAACTGCCCGACCCGCCGCGGGTCAGAGACGTCCCGGACGGCCCGGCGTACCGGCAAGCGGTGGCCGACTGGCACGCCGCGCGAGCGCGGGTGTGGGCCGACGCGATCGAGAACGAACTCGCGCCCAACGGCGTTGGCGGCTTCCTCGCGTGGGGCGACCCGTCGCTCTACGACAGCACCCTGCGCATCCTGGACACCGTCGCGGGTCACGTCGACATCGACTACGACGTCATCCCGGGCATCACCGCGATCCAGGCGCTCACCGCGCGACATCGCATCCCGCTCAACGACGTCGGCGAACCGGTGCTGATCACCACCGGCAGACAGCTGCGCGACCACGGCCTGACCGGAAGCGCGGTCGTGATGCTCGACGCCGACTGCTCGTTCCTGACGTGCCCGCCCGACACCGGTATCTGGTGGGGCGCCTATCTCGGTACCCCCGACGAATTGCTGATGGCCGGCACCGTCGGTGACGTCGGTGAGGAGATCACCCGGGTGCGCGCCGACGCGCGGCAGCGTCACGGCTGGATCATGGACACCTATCTGCTGCGGTCGGCGAGCGGACACGGTTGACGGGTTGATTGCACGCACCGGGTGCGTGGGATCAACCCGTCAAGGCCTCACTCGCCCCGGCGCTCGGGGTCGTTGCGCTGCATCCACAACCGGTAGACCTCGATCGCGGCGTCTTCGGGCTGATAGCGCATCGGCAGCCGCCGTTCGTCCCAGTTCTTGGCGAATTCGTCGTAGAAGGTGTTGAGCTCGAAGTACTTTCGATCGTCGACGTAGTAGCGGGCGTAGTCGTCGCGGGTGGTCAGGAAGACGACTTCGTCGGGGGAGCAGTAGTACAACGAGCCCAGACACATCGGGCACGGGTGGGCGAGAACGTAGATGGTGGCGCCGGTCAGGTGCTCGGTGCCGAGCTTCGTGCACGCCTTCCGGATCGCCAGGATCTCGGCGTGTGCGGTCGGATCATGCGTCTGGGCAACCTGATTGGCGCTCTCGGCCAGCACCTCACCGTCCCTGGCGATGACGGTCGCGAACGGCCGACCGCCCTCCTCGACGTTTCGTCGTGCCAGATCCACGGTCCGTTGTACGAAATCCACGGCTGCCCCTTCGGTTCATCGACTGGTTTAGGCTAATGCGATGTCGTTCCTGTTGCGGGCCGCTTTGACCGGCATCGCGCTGTGGGTGGTGACGCTGCTCGTCCCAGGAATCAGGTTCGTGGGGGCCGAATCGCAACTGCAGGAAATCGGCATCATCTTCGTCGTCGCGGTGGTCTTCGGTCTGGTCAACGCGATCATCAAGCCGATCGTGCAGATCATCTCCATCCCGCTCTACATCCTGACTCTCGGCCTGATCCACATCGTCATCAACGCGTTGATGTTGTGGATCACGTCGTGGATCACCGAGCACACGACGCACTGGGGCCTCTACATCGACGATTTCTGGTGGACGGCGATCTGGGCCGCGATCGTGCTGTCGATCGTGAGTTGGCTGCTATCGCTGGTCACTGGTGGTGCCGTGCGACGCGATTGACCGGCACACTGGAACCATGCCCGAACTTCCGGAAGTCGAAGCACTCGCCGACCACCTGCGCCGCCACGCCGTCGGCCAGACGGTGGGACGCGTCGACGTATCGGCGTTCTCGGTGCTCAAGACCTTCGACCCGGCGATCACCGCGCTGCACGGTCAGACCGTCGCCGGAGCCGACCGATGGGGCAAGTACCTCGGTCTGAAGGTCGGCGATCTGCACCTGATCACCCATCTGTCGCGCGCGGGGTGGTTGCGCTGGTCGGACAAGCTGGCGGCGGCGCCGCTGAAGCCGGGCAAGGGGCCGATCGCGTTGCGCGTACACCTTGGGCCCCCGGGCGAGGGTGCGGGTTTCGATCTCACCGAGGCCGGCACGCAGAAACGGCTCGCGGTGTGGGTGGTCGACGATCCGGTCAAGGTTCCCGGCATCGCCACGCTGGGTCCCGACGCACTGTCGCTGGGGCCCGACGACCTCGCCGGGTTGCTCGCGGGCAACAGCGGCCGGATCAAGACGGTGATCACCGACCAGGAGGTCATCGCGGGTATCGGCAACGCCTACAGCGACGAGATTCTGCACGTCGCGCGGATCTCCCCGTTCGCGACGGCGGCCAAGCTGACCGACGCGCAGCTGTCGGCGCTGCACGACGCGATGATCGGTGTGCTCTCCGATGCGGTGACCCGCTCGGTGGGCCAGCAGGCCGCGACGCTCAAGGGTGAGAAGCGGTCCGGCCTACGCGTGCACGCTCGAGCCGGGCTGCCCTGCCCCGTCTGCGGCGACACCGTGCGCGAAGTGTCGTTCGCAGACAAGTCGTTTCAGTACTGCCCGACGTGCCAGACGGGCGGCAAGGTGCTCGCCGATCGGCGGCTGTCGCGGCTACTCAAGTGAGCTTGCAGTACGACCGGGTGGCCGCCGACAGCGCGTGCCGGTAGAGCGGGTCGAGTTGGCGGGCGTTGGCGACGGCGTCGATCGCGTGTTTGAGTTCGAACGTGCAGTTCGGTGCGTGCAGCGAATTCCACTGCTGCGCAATCTCATCGACCATGGCCTTGTTGAACTCGTCGATCTGCGAACGTGTCGCGTTCAGGTCGGGTGCGGTGTTAGGGGCGGAGGCGGGGTCGAACTTCCACTGACCGAAGCGGGTGTACTCCACACCCTCGGTGGCGTCGATCTGGTTGGTGAAGACCGCGCGCACATACCCCTGGTCGATGCCGCGCGCGGAGGCGTCGGCGGCGACGGCATCCAGGACAGCATCGGCGCGCTGCCGGTCCGTGATCGGCCCGCCGTTGATCCACTTGGCGGCCGCGACATCGTCGGCCGTCGCCAGGCGCTGCGCAGCGGTGTCGACCAACCGGTAGAGCCCAGAAGCGGGTTGACCGGCGGCGACCCCAGGGGAGAGCGCGACGAACAGGGCCACGAGCAGGAATGTAGCGCTCCGCAGAAGAATCATGCGGTCATTCTGACGGCGATTCCCTCGCTTAGTCTGTCGGGGTGACTCGGCAGAAGATATTGATCACCGGTGCGAGCTCCGGGCTGGGCGCCGGGATGGCCCGCGCATTCGCCGCAAAGGGCCGTGACCTGGCGTTGTGTGCCCGGCGCATCGACCGACTCGATGAACTCAAAGCCGAGCTGCTCGAGCGGCATCGCGGGATCAACGTCGCTGTCGCCGCCCTCGACGTCACCGATCACGAGCAGGTGCCCAAGGTGTTCGCCGAGCTCAGCGATGAACTCGGCGGCATCGACCGCGTCATCGTCAATGCCGGCGTGGGCAAGGGTGCGCCGCTGGGCTCGGGCAAACTGTGGGCGAACAAAGCCACCATCGAAACGAATCTCGTTGCGGCACTTGTCCAAATCGAGACCGCGCTCGAGATGTTCAAGAAGGCCGGCAGCGGACACCTGGTGTTGGTTTCGTCGGTTCTCGGAAACAAGGGCGTGCCCGGCGTCAAGGCCGCCTACGCCGCCAGCAAGGCCGGCGTGTCGTCGCTCGGGGAATCCTTGCGCGCGGAGTACGCGCACGGGCCGATCAAGGTCACGGTGCTCGAACCCGGTTACATCGAGTCCGAGATGACAGCGAAATCGCAGTCGACGACGTTGATGGTGGACAACGAAACCGGCGTGCGGGCAATGGTCGCCGCGATCGAACGCGAAAGTGGGCGCGCGGCGGTTCCGTGGTGGCCGTGGGCCCCGCTGGTCAAAGTCCTGCGGGTACTGCCGCCGCAACTGACAAAGCCGTTCGCCTGAGCCTCCGTGTAGAGGCTGGCGCTTGGGGGAACCCGCAGCGCTAGTTCCTAAAGGAGGTATCTATGAGGGTGCTGTTGACCGGGGGTACCGGGTTTGTCGGGGCGTGGACGGCGAAAGCGGTGGCCGATGCGGGTCACCAGGTGAGGTTTCTGGTCCGCGATCCGGCCCGGCTCAAGACGAGCGCCGCGGAGATCGGCGTCGCGACCGACGACTACGCCGTAGGCGACATCGCCGACGCCGAGTCGACCGCCGCGGCGATGGATGGTTGCGACGCCGTAATCCACTCGGCGGCAATGGTTTCAGTGGACCCTCAGCAGGCCGACAAGATGCTGCGGACCAACCTCGACGGTGCCCACAACGTGCTCGGTGTGGCTGCGGAACGCGGCCTCGACCCGATCATCCACGTCTCCAGCTTCACGGCGTTGTTCGACCCCAACTGCAGCGTTCTCCATGCCGACCTCCCGGTGGTGGGCGGGTCCGACGGCTACGGGAAGTCGAAAGCGGAGGTGGAGAAGTACGCGCGAGGCCTCCAGGATGCGGGTGCGCCGGTGAGCATCACGTACCCGGGCATGGTGCTGGGGCCGCCGGCGGGCAACCAGTTCGGTGAAGCGGCAGAAGGTGTTCAAGCCGCGGTCCAGATGCGTGGGGTGCCGGGCCGCGGTGCCGCGTGGATCGTGGTCGACGTTCGAGACCTGGCCGCGTTGCATGCGGCGTTACTCGAGCCGGGCAAGGGACCACGCCGATATATGGCCGGCGGCAAGCGAGTTCCGATCGCCGACCTGGCGACGATGATCGGGAAGGCGGCGAACATGTCGCTGCGGGTGTACCCGGTACCGGATACGTTGTTGCGCAACATCGGACGGGTGGTCGACGTGGTGGGCCCGCTTCTGCCCTTCGACGCGCCGGTCACCGCGGCGGCGATGCAGTACTACACGCAGATGCCGTCGTCTGACGATTCGCCCAGCGAGACCGAACTGGGAATCTCGTACCGCGATCCCCAGGAAACGCTGGCGGACACCGTTTCCGGGTTGAGACGAGTCGGAAGGCTGTGACCGGTGCCTCATCCGGCGAAGAAAGTTTGAAGGTTTCAGTAAACCCCTGACGTGGTAGCCCTCAGGACATGAACGTGAAACTGACGAAGATGATGCCCCTGTTGTTCTCGGGCGCCGCGGCAGTTGCCTTCGCCGTCGCGCCGGTGGCCGGTGCGCAGCCGGCGCCTCCTCCGTGTCTGAATGCCGACGGCACCCCGTGTGCGGTGACCGGCAACATCGACGCCTCTCCCGGTGGCGGTGCGGACGTCAACGTCCCCGGTGGTCCCCAAGGCACTGCTGATGGCGGCGGCGCGTCCGGTGTGATTCCCGGTGGCCCGGGCGGTACGGCCGGACCCGGCGGCGCAAGCGGCTCGCTGGCTCCGAACGGACCCGGCGGAACAGCCGGCCCCGGTGGCGCGAGCGGCTGCCTGCCGAATGTCGGCTGCATCAACATCCCTGCCCCGTAACCACTAGCCACCTCTACCCAGCGCTCAACCACGCGGCGCACGCTCACCGGGGAGCGTGCGCCGCGTTGCTTTGTGCGGGGCTCAGGCTCCACGCCGACCGTGCGGTTTCCTCCGCCGCCGAGGCGTGTCACGTATGAATCCGCACCCTCGCGTGGCTAGCCACGTTCTACGGCTTGACTTTTTGTTGGGTTTTCCCAACACTGTGTTGTGTGAGTCCGGTGAAACGGGGCAAAACGCTCCCAATCCACAACCGCATCGGTGTCCTGCGCGCAGAGCGTCGGATGACCCGGGCCGAGCTCGCGGCGCTGATCGACGTGAACCCGCAGACGGTCGGCGCACTCGAACGTGGCGACCACTATCCGAGCCTGGACCTGGCGTTCCGGATCTGCGATGTCTTCGGTCTCCCCGTCGAGGCGGTGTTCTCCCGAACCGAGTTCACCCCGTTGTCCACCGAGCTCTACCGCACGAGCACCCGATCACAAGGAGGAGACCGAGATGTCCCCGTCGACCCGGCAGGCTGACCACACGTTGCTCGACCGCTACCAGGAGTCCCGCACCCGGCGGTTCCTCAAAAGAGAGCGCACATACGCGAATCTGCTTCCCGGCTGGCGCACGCAGTCCCGGCGGCGGCTTCTCGTCGTGGGTTTGGCCATCACGTTCGCGTCCCTGTTCGCGGTGAGCGTCTTGAGCGCATTCGGACTGCGGTGGGCACCCCTGCTCTGGCTGGGAGTGTGCATCGTCTTCCTCCCGCTGTGGACGATGCTGCAGATCGTGTCCGGCAGGCAGGGCGACGCCCCGGAGGCCGCACTCGACGAATACGAGGTGCAGCAGCGCAACAGTGCCCGCTCGATCGGTCTGACGATCACCCAGTACCTGATGCTGATCCCGATCGGCTACCTGCTCGTCGCGTCGATCTATCTGCAGGACACCGACACCGACGTGGCCTACTCGGGCGCGCTGATGTCGTTGGCCGTCCTGGTGTTCGGCGGTTGCGCGCCGGCGATGATCCTGGGCTGGTCCCGGCCGGACCCCGACGCCTGAACCGCGTTGAGAATCCCTGCGTCGGTAGAGTCGTCGGCGACAGCCGTAGAAAGGATCCCGATGCTCGCCCTGACCACCTGGACCGGAGGACTGCTCGTCGCGACAGGGGTGATCGCGTACTTCGCCAGCGGGGCGGTCAGCGTCACCGCGCTGATTCCGGCCTTCGTCGGCATCCTCCTGCTCATCGCCGCCCTGATCGGGCGTCGCTCCGATCAAGCCCGCAAGATCGCCATGCACGCCGCCCTGGTGATCGCGCTGCTCGCCGCGCTCGGCGCGCTGCGCAACGTGTTCGGGCTTGGCGAGGTGTTCGCGGGCACGGCCGAGCGACCCGCAGCCGTCATCACGAGCACCATCATGTTCGTTCTGCTGCTGGTGTACTTGATCGCCGGTGTGCGCTCCTTCGTGAAGGCCCGCGCCGCACGCTGAGTCAGGCGGATCGTCCGCGTTCGCTGCGGTACCGGCGCACCAACGCGTCGGTCGAGGAATCCGACTGTTCGGCGGGGGAGCCGTCGGCGGTGATGACCGGGAGCAGCGCCTTGGCTTGAGTCTTACCGAGTTCGACACCCCACTGATCGAACGAGTCGATACCCCAGACGACTCCCTCGGTGAACACCTGGTGCTCGTAGAGTGCGATCAACTGTCCGAGCACCGACGGGGTCAACTGGGTCGCGAGGATCGACGTGCTGGGCCGGTTACCCGGCATCACCTTGTGCGGCACCACATCCGGCGGAGTGCCTTCGGCGGCGATCTCCTCGGCGGTCTTGCCGAATGCGAGGACCTGCGTCTGGGCGAAGAAGTTGCTCATCAACAGGTCGTGCATGCTGCCCTTGCCATCGGCGGTCGGCAGGTCGTCGGTGGGCTGTGAGAAGCCGATGAAGTCGGAAGGCACCAGACGCGTGCCCTGATGCAGCAGTTGATAGAACGCGTGCTGACCGTTCGTGCCCGGTTCGCCCCAGAAGATCTCACCGGTGCTCGTGGTGACCGGCGTACCGTCGGCGCGCACCGACTTGCCGTTCGACTCCATCGTCAGCTGCTGCAGATAGGCGGCGAAGCGGGCCAGGTCATTCGAATACGGCAGCACCGCACGGGTTTCGGCGCCGAAGAACTCGTTGTACCAGAGCCCGATCAGTCCGAGCAGCGCAGGTACATTGGACTCCAGCGGTGCGGTGCGGAAGTGCTCGTCGACGATGTGGAACCCGGACAGGAACTCGGCGAATCGCTCGCGGCCGATCACCGCCATCACGCTCAAGCCGATCGCGCTGTCGACCGAATACCGGCCGCCGACCCAGTCCCAGAATCCGAACATGTTCTCGGTGTTGATACCGAAATCGTCGACCAGCTTCTTGTTCGTCGATACCGCCACGAAATGCCGTGACACCGCGGCGTTTCCGAGCGCATCGGTCAGCCAGCGACGCGCCGCCGTCGCGTTGGTCAGCGTCTCGAGCGTCGAGAACGTCTTCGACGCGACGATGAAAAGCGTTGTCGCAGGGTCGAGCCCGTCGAGGGCGGCGACCAGATCGGCAGGGTCGACGTTGGAGACGAACCGCGCCGAGATGCCGGCGTCGGCGTAGTGCCGTAACGCGAGGGTGGCCATAGCCGGTCCGAGGTCCGACCCGCCGATGCCGATGTTGACGACGGTCTTGATCGCCTCACCCGTCGCGCCGGTCCACTCGCCGCTGCGCAACCGGTCGGTGAAGTCACCCATCTTGTCGAGCACCTCGTGCACGTCGGCGACGACGTTCTGCCCGTCGACGACCAGTTGGGCACCGCGCGGCAACCGCAAGGCGGTATGCAGGACGGAGCGGTCCTCGGAGGTGTTGATGTGCACGCCGGAGAACATCGCGTCACGCTTCTGCTCCAGGCGCGCCGCGCGGGCCAAATCCACCAGCAGGCTCAGCGTCTCGCGCGTGACCCGATGCTTGCTGTAGTCGATGTAGAGGTCGCCGACCGTCGTGGCGAGCTCAGTGCCGCGGGCCGGATCCTCGGCGAACAACTCGCGCAGGTGTTTCGCGCCGATCTCACCGTGATGCCGCTGCAACGCCTGCCACGCCGGAGTCGCGGTGATATCGGGTATCTGGTCGGAGTCGGCACTCATGAACATGACCCTAGTGCGGCGAAATGGCCAAAGGTGTACAGAAGAGTTATGGATACCGCGAAGCTGCTGTCGTCAGTGCCCACCGGACTGTGGATCGGTGGTGAGGAACGCGAGAGTGCGTCCACCTTCGATGTGCTCGACCCGTCCGACGACTCGGTGATCGCCTCCGTCGCCAACGCGACCGCCGACGACGCGATCGCCGCGCTCGACGCCGCGTGCGCCGTGCAGGCCGAGTGGGCGGCCACCGCCCCGCGCGAACGCGGCGAGATCCTGCGCGCGGTGTTCGAGAAGATCACCGAACGCGCCGAGGACATCGCGACGCTGATGACTCTCGAGATGGGCAAGGTGCTGCGCGAGAGCATGGGCGAGGTCACCTACGGCGCCGAGTTCTTCCGCTGGTTCGCCGAGGAAGCGGTGCGAGTCGCGGGCCGTTACACCCAGAGCCCCGCGGGCAGCGGACGTATCCTTATCACCAAACAACCGGTCGGGCCCTGCTATGCGATCACGCCGTGGAACTTTCCGCTGGCGATGGGCACCCGCAAGATCGGCCCGGCGTTCGCGGCCGGGTGCACGATGATCGTCAAGCCCGCGCAGGACACGCCGCTGACGATGCTGTTGCTGGCCAAGCTGATGGACGAGGCGGGTCTGCCCAAGGGCGTGCTGTCAGTGCTCCCGACGAAGAACGCCGGCGACGTCACCGCCGCGCTGATCGACGATGGCAGGTTGCGCAAGCTGACCTTCACCGGTTCGACCGGGGTGGGCAAAACGCTGGTCAAACAGTCGGCCGACAAACTGCTGCGCACGTCGATGGAACTGGGCGGCAACGCCCCGTTCGTGGTATTCGACGACGCCGACGTCGACGCCGCCGTCGAGGGCGCCATCCTGGCCAAGATGCGCAACGGTGGCGAGGCGTGCACGGCGGCCAACCGTTTCCACGTCGCGAACTCGGTGCGCGCGGAGTTCACCGACAAACTGGTCAAGCGGATGAGCGAGTTCACCCTCGGCAAGGGCATCGACGAGTCGGCCACACTCGGGCCGCTGATCAACGCCAAGCAGGTCGCCACCGTCGAGGATCTGGTGTCCGACGCGGTGTCGCGGGGCGCAACCGTCGCGGTCGGCGGCGTCGCCCCTGACGGTCCCGGCAGCTTCTATCCGGCCACGGTGCTGGCCGACGTGCCCGCCGACGCCCGCATCCTCTCCGAGGAAGTGTTCGGCCCCGTCGCGCCGATCACCGGTTTCGACACCGAGGAGGAGGGCGTCGCCGCGGCCAACAACACCGAGTACGGGCTGGCCGCCTACATCTACACCCAGTCGCTGGACCGCGCGCTGCGCGTCGCCGAAAGCCTCGAGTCCGGCATCGTCGGCATCAACCGCGGCGTGGTCTCCGACCCGGCCGCGCCGTTCGGCGGCGTTAAGGAGTCCGGCTTCGGGCGCGAGGGCGGGTTCGAGGGCATCGAGGAGTACCTCGAGGTGAAATACATCGCGCTGACGAAGTAGTTCGACACGCCGCCGCGCCTGCCGCGGCACGTCGGCTCGCACGGGCAAGATTTCGCAAGTGAATGCGCGTCGCTCCGTCGCGCCCGCTGATCGCCGCCCGCTGTCAGTACATCCCTCCTCGCGTGCGCATCGGCGTGGCGAGATCCCCGCCCTCGACGGCATCCGCGCCGTCGCCGTCGCCCTCGTGCTCGCCGACCACGGCGGCATTCCCGGCGTCGACGGCGGCTTCCTCGGCGTCGATGTGTTCTTCGTGCTCAGCGGCTTCCTGATCACCTCGCTGCTGCTCGACGAGCACGGACGCACCGGTCGAATCCAGCTGCGCGACTTCTGGATACGTCGCGCCCGGCGGCTGTTGCCCGCCCTGCTGGTGATGGTGCTCGCGGTGGTGGCGGCGCGGGAGTTCTTCTCCACGGAGGCGATCGCCAACCTGCGCGACGACGCCGTCGCGTCGTTCTTCTGGGTGGCCAACTGGGCGTTCGTCGCCCAGCGCACCGATTACTTCTCCCAGGGCGCACCACCTTCGCCGCTGCAGCACACCTGGTCGTTGGGGGTCGAGGAGCAGTACTACCTGCTCTGGCCGCTGGTGCTGATCGCCGTCGCGTTCGTCTTCTGTCGTCGCAACCCGACCCATCTGCGATGGGCGGTTCTGGGGGTCGCCGCCGCGGGGGCGATCGCCTCGGCGGCGGCGGCGATTCTGTTGATAGACGACGGGACGCTGAACCGGATCTACTTCGGCACCGACACCCGCGCGCAGGCACTGCTCGTCGGCGCTGCGGCGGCCGCCCTGCTGGTGCGCGACTGGACCACCGTGACGCTGGCCGGGCCGGTGATCAGGACCCGATGGCTGCGGGGGGTCGCCCGCGCGGTGTCCGTCGTCGGTGTCGTCGTCCTGGGGTTCGCGGTGCACATGGCGACCGGCAGCGCCGGTGACTTCCGAAACGGCCTGCTGATCATCGTCGCGCTCGCCGCCGCCTGCGTGATCGGTGCGGCGGCGATGGATCAGGAAGGACCGGTCGCGCGGGTGCTGGCGTGGCGGCCGCTGGTGTGGCTGGGCGCGATCTCCTACGGCGTCTACCTGTGGCACTGGCCGATCTTCCTGGCGATCAACGGCGAGCGCACCGGGTGGTCCGGTTGGTCGCTGTTCGCGGTGCGGTGTGCGGCGACGCTGGCGATCGCGGCGCTGTCGTGGTGGTTGCTCGAACAGCCCATCCGGCGCTGGCGGCCGGTGATCGTGCCGATGCTGCCGTTGGCCGGTGCGACGGCCGCCACCGCCGCGGTGATCACGATGACCGTGCTGCCGGTCGGCGTGCCGTCAGGACCGCCGATGGAGGACCCGAGCATCGACTCCGCGGCGCTGGTGGCGCCGGAGGTGCCGATCCCCGTGGAGCGGAGCGCCGACCGCGATCCGAACACCAGGACCGTCGCGGTGTTCGGCGACTCGGTGGCCTGGACGTTGATGCGCTACCTGCCGGACACACCGGGTCTGAGGTTCACCGACTACACGACGATCGGATGCGGCATCGCGCGCGGCGGACCGTATCGCTACGTCGGCCAGACGCTGAACCAGAAGCCCGCCTGCGACACGTGGCCGAGCAGGTGGTCGGAGCGGGTCAAGCACGACCGGCCCGACGTGGTGCTGCTGATCGTGGGCCGGTGGGAAGTCGTCGACCGGATGAACGAAGGCCGCTGGACCCACATCGGCGAATCGACGTATGACGCCTACCTGCGCGCCGAGCTCAACCGCGCGCTCGACATCCTGTCCTCGACCGGCGCGCGCGTCGTCGTCACGACCGAGCCCTACAACCGCCGCGCCGAGAAACGCGACGGCAGCCTGTACCCGGAGGACGATCCAGATCGGGTCGACGACTGGAACGCGTTGCTGCGCAGCGCCGTCAAGTACCGCTCGAACGTCACCGTGCTCGACCTGAACCGCAAGCTCGGCCCGAACGGCGGCTACACCAACTGGATCGACGGCATCCGCATCCGCAGCGACGGCGTGCATCCCACGCCGGAGGCGGTCGAATGGTTGACGCCGTGGCTGACCGACGCGCTGCGTTGACCGGCGATTTCGGTGTCGGCAGTCGCGCTCACCGTAACCAACTACACCGAAATCACCCGGAGGTCAGTGGCCGAGGCGGCCGCGGCCCAGCCGCAGCAACAGCATCGCGAGGTCTTTGCCGTCGGGGCCGAGTTCGCTGTAGCGCTCGATCACCTTCATCTCGCGGCTGTGCACCAGGCGGGTGCCGCCGGAGGCCATCCTGGCCTGACCGATCAACTTCGACACCTCGGTGCGGCGCTTCACGGCAGCGAGAATTTCGGCGTCCAGCCGGTCGATCTCCCGGCGCAGGTCATCGATATCGGGCACAGTCTCGGTTCCGGTCGTCATGGGTGTCACCGCCTCGTGGAGCTCTCGGGAAGCAGCGAGACCACGGGCGCCGCGGATCGGTACCCGTAGATGAATCGCTGTTTGCTGAGCACGGGACAAAGTGTGCCACCAAACGCTGCGCCAGCGCAAAGCCGTGTGGGGGTTCGGGCGCGGGCCGATGCGCGGTTCGACCGCTGAATCGATGCGCGGTTCGACCGCTGGGTTCATGCGCGGTTCGACCGCGGTCGTGTCCCTGCGCGGCGGTAAGTTCGATACCGACATGAGCGCACCGAACCTGATCGCACCCAACGGTGCCACCGAATCCGACCAACTGCTCGAGGGGCTCAACCCGCAGCAGCGCCGGGCCGTCCTGCACGAGGGCTCGCCGCTGCTCATCGTCGCTGGTGCCGGCTCGGGCAAGACCGCCGTGCTCACCCGCAGGATCGCCTACCTGCTGGCCGCCCGTGACGTCGGCGTCGGGCAGGTGCTGGCCATCACGTTCACCAACAAGGCCGCCGCCGAGATGCGCGAGCGGGTGGTGGGCCTGGTCGGGCCCCGCGCCCGCGCCATGTGGGTGTCGACGTTTCACTCCACCTGCGTGCGCATCCTGCGTAACCAGGCCTCCCTGATCAAGGGCCTCAATTCGAACTTCTCGATTTACGACGCCGACGACTCCCGTCGCCTGCTGCTGATGATCGGCAAGGACATGGGGCTGGACACCAAGCGGTATTCGCCGCGGCTGCTGTCCAACGCCATCTCCAACCACAAGAACGAGTTGGTCGGCCCGGAGCAGGCGGCGGCCGAGGCCTCGGAGGCGGGCGAGGAGTTGCCCGGCATCATCGCCGAGGTCTACGCCGAGTACCAGCGCCGCCTGCGCGCGGCCAACGCGCTCGACTTCGACGACCTGATCGGCGAGACGGTCGCTGTGCTGCAAGCGTTTCCACAGATCGCCCAGTACTACCGGCGGCGGTTCCGGCACATCCTCGTCGACGAGTACCAGGACACCAACCACGCCCAGTACGTGCTGGTGCGGGAACTCGTGGGGACGGCCGCCTCGCAAGATGATCCAGCCGGGGTGCCGCCGGCCGAACTGTGTGTGGTGGGCGACGCAGACCAGTCGATCTACGCGTTCCGCGGTGCGACGATCCGCAACATCGAGGATTTCGAACGCGACTACCCGAACGCGACAACCATTCTGCTGGAACAGAATTACCGCTCCACGCAGAACATCCTCAACGCCGCGAACGCGGTGATCTCCCGCAACGCCGGCCGCCGCGAGAAGCGGCTGTGGACCGACGAGGGGGAGGGCGAGCTGATCGTCGGCTACGTCGCAGACAACGAGCACGACGAGGCGCGGTTCGTCGCCCAGGAGATCGACGCGCTTGTCGACGACGGTGGTAGTTACTCAGATGTCGCGGTGTTCTACCGCACCAACAACTCCTCGCGCGCACTCGAAGAGGTGTTCATCCGTGCGGGCATCCCCTACAAAGTCGTTGGGGGAGTACGGTTCTACGAACGCAGGGAGATCCGCGACATCGTCGCGTACCTGCGAGTGCTGGACAACCCCGGCGACTCGGTGAGCATGCGTCGGATCCTGAACACTCCGCGCCGCGGCATCGGCGACCGCGCCGAAGCCTGCGTCGCTGTGTATGCCGAGAACACCGGCCTGAGCTTCAACGACGCCCTGCAGGCGGCTGCCGAGGGCAAGGTGCCGATGCTCAACACCCGTGCGGAGAAGTGTATCTCGGCGTTCGTGGAGATGCTCGACGATCTGCGCGGCCGCCTCGACGGTGAGCTCGGCGAGTTGGTCGAGGCGGTGCTCGACCGCACCGGGTATCGCGCCGAACTCGAGTCGTCGAGCGATCCGCAGGATCTCGCGCGGCTGGACAACCTCAACGAGTTGGTCAGCGTCGCACACGAATTCAGCACCGACCTGGCCAACGCGCAGGCGCTTGCCGACGATGGGCAGCTGGACGAGGACATCCCCGACACCGGCGTTCTGGCCCAGTTCTTGGAACGGGTCTCACTGGTTGCCGACGCCGACGAGCTGCCCGAGCACGGCGCGGGTGTCGTGACGATGATGACGCTGCACACCGCCAAGGGCCTCGAGTTCCCTGTCGTCTTCGTGACCGGGTGGGAGGACGGCATGTTCCCGCACATGCGGGCGCTGGGCGATCCCGCTGAGCTGTCCGAGGAGCGCCGGTTGGCCTACGTCGGCATTACCCGCGCCCGCCAGCGGCTCTACCTGAGCCGAGCCAAGGTCCGCTCGTCGTGGGGCCAACCGATGCTCAACCCGGAATCGCGCTTCCTCAAGGAGATTCCGCAACACCTGATCGACTGGCGGCGCACCGACCCGACACCGTCGTTCAGCGCACCCTTGAGCGGCGCGGGACGCTTCGGGTCACCGCGGCCGTCGCCCACGCGGTCCGGGGCGGGCAAGCGCCCGCTGCTGGTGCTCGAGCCCGGCGACCGGGTCACGCACGACAAGTACGGGTTGGGCCGGGTGGAAGAGGTGAGCGGCGTCGGCGAGTCGGCGATGTCGCTGATCGACTTCGGCAGCTCCGGTCGGGTCAAGCTGATGCACAACCACGCGCCGATCAGCAAGCTCTAACCGGAGCGTTCCCAGCGTCCGGTGGCGGGCAGCGCGGCGAGCACGATGGTCGCCAGCGGCAACACCGGGATCGCATACACCACGGCGGGTAGTTTGGCCCCGGCCACGAACAGGCTGGAGAAGATCAGCAGCGCCACCATCGACCCCACCATGACCAGCAGGCGGCTCACCCATCGGCGCAACAGCAGTCCGATCAGCCCGGCGATGAGGGCGGCCGCCGAGATCGCGGTCAGGAAGCCGACCGCGACGCAGAACAATTGGTCGGTGCGCCACCAGCCGGTGATCAGATCGGTGGCGATGACTGCGGTGGCCCATCCGGTCAGGATGCTGCCGACCGCGGTGGCGATCGCGGTCTTCGGGTTGGCCGGCGGCGATCCCGTCGGGGAGACAGCGACCGGGCGGGCGCGCGGTATGTAGGCCGTTTCGGGCGCGGCGCGGTCGGACAGCTGCGTGGCGCCTCCGTCCGCCATCTGCGTCGGCGGGCCGGCGATCGGAATCGAGCCGGTCGGATGGCGCCGGATGATGCTTGTCTGCGGATCCTGGCCGGTCGGAATCTCACCGGATGGGTGACGACGAATGATGCCCGTTTCCGCGCTCGACGGGGAGTGGGGTGATTGGCGTGTCAGATCGGAATCGTCGTCGCTGGCCACTCAGCCAGACTAGTTGCCGAACGACAGGCCGCGTTTGGCCAACCAGCCCACGGGGTCCACGCGGTCGGTGCCGTTCAGGTGCACCTCGAAGTGCAGGTGCGGGCCGGTCGAGTTGCCGGTGTTGCCCATCTTGGCGATCTGGTCACCCGCCCAGACCCGCTGGCCGACACTCACCGACCACGAGCTGAGGTGACCGTAGAGCGTCACCGTGCCGTCGGAGTGGCGGACCTTGACCATGTTGCCGTAACCGGCATACGGCCCGGCCGAGATGACCACGCCGTCGGAGGCGGCGAGCACCGGCGTGCCGATGGAGTTCGCGATGTCGATGCCGCCGTGCAGTGCGCCCCAGCGGTAACCGAAGCCCGACGTCCACACGCCGGTGGTGGGCGTCACGAACATCGGCCGCTGCAGCCGGGCTTCGCGCTCGGCGCGCTCCTGGGCGAATGCGGCCGCCTTCTGGATCTCCTCGGTGTGCATTGCCGAGCTGGCGGCCGGTGTCACGGCGACCACCTGCATACCGCCTGACGTCTCGCTCACCGGGTCGGCCATCGTGGACTGGCCGACGGCCAGGACGGCCTCCGAGGACTTCTCGTGGGCCGCATTGGCCATCGAGTACGCGCCCGCGGCGGTGGCGCCGACGGCCATCGCGGCGACCATCAGCCGACCCTTGACGGGCACTTCCTGCTTGCGGTGCGCAGGCGTGCGGCCGCCGATGCGGATGATGTCGGTCGCGTCCATGCCGTCGCTGGTGTCGGTGTGGCTGTCGCGGTAGGCGTGTGAGCGGCGCGCGTGCCTTGCACCAGACCGGGCTCCGGACTGGAACTCCGATGGCACGGCGAGACGCAGCGGGACGAGGTCGTCGGTGTCGGTCAGGTCGTCGAGCTCGGGGGCATGGATGACCTGGGCTTCGCGGTCAAAAGCGCTGTTCTCGCGGAAGTCGATGTCAGCGAGATCGCCGAACTCGTTGAACGGGATGATGTCGGTGACTTCGGCGGGGGATTCGCTTGCACGGCGGTTGATTTGCCGGTTCGTCGACGATCTGCGATGAGATCCGGACGAACGGTGCGAAGCCAACCTGGGGTGTCCTTGCCTGTCGAGAAGCTGCGGGATTGCCTGTCGTGACCAAAGCGTTATCGAGACCAGAGGCACGTTAACCAACTCGCGACGACGGCTGCAAGCCGAGAGCCTATTCCGCGGGAGATTGTGATTCGTATCACTGAGCCGAGCTGGTGAGATCTACCACAGGAGCGGTGGGCGGTGCCAACGCGTTCTGGGCGTGTGGATAAAGTTCCACCGAGCCTTCGGCCCAACAACTCCGCAATCGACGCGCTAGAGACAGGGACGTTCCACAGCCAATGGACCTCTTCGAATACCAGGCGAAAGAGCTCTTCGCCAAGCACAACGTGCCCACCACACCCGGTCGGGTGACCGACACCGCCGAGGACGCCAAGGCGATCGCCGAGGAGATCGGCAAGCCGGTGATGGTCAAGGCCCAGGTCAAGACGGGCGGCCGCGGTAAGGCGGGCGGCGTGAAGTACGCGGCCACCGCTGACGACGCGTTCACCCACGCCCAGAACATCCTCGGCCTGGACATCAAGGGCCACATCGTCAAGAAACTGCTGGTCTCCGAGGCCAGCGACATCGCGGAGGAGTACTACATCTCCTTCCTGCTCGACCGCGCCAACCGCACGTACCTGGCGATGTGCTCGGTCGAGGGCGGCATGGAGATCGAAGAGGTCGCCGCCACCAAGCCGGACCGGCTGGCCAGGATCCCCGTCGACGCGACCAAAGGCGTCGACGAGGCGTTCGCCCGTGAGATCGCCAAGAAGGGCCACCTGCCCGAGGAGGTGCTCGACGCCGCCGCGGTGACGATCGCCAAGCTGTGGGAGGTGTTCGTCGGCGAAGACGCGACGCTGGTGGAAGTCAACCCACTGGTGCGCACGCCCTCCCGCGGTGGAGACGATCCAGGTCAGATCCTGGCGCTGGACGGCAAGGTCACGCTCGACGGCAACGCCGACTTCCGGCATCCCGAGCACGCTGAGTTCGAGGACCGCGACGCCACCGATCCGCTGGAGCTCAAGGCCAAGGAGCACGACCTCAACTACGTCAAGCTCGACGGGTCGGTGGGCATCATCGGCAACGGCGCGGGCCTGGTGATGTCGACGCTGGACGTCACCGCCTACGCGGGTGAGAAGCACGGCGGCGTGAAGCCGGCGAACTTCCTCGACATCGGCGGCGGCGCCTCGGCCGAGGTGATGGCCGCGGGCCTGGACGTCATCCTCAACGACGAGCAGGTCAAGAGCGTGTTCGTCAACGTGTTCGGCGGCATCACCTCGTGCGACGCCGTCGCCAACGGCATCGTCAACGCGCTGAAGATCCTCGGCGACGAGGCCAACAAGCCGCTCGTGGTCCGTCTCGACGGCAACAACGTCGAAGAGGGTCGCCGCATCCTGGCCGACGCCAATCACCCGCTGGTGATTCAGGCCGACACCATGGACTCCGGAGCCGACAAAGCCGCCGAGCTGGCGAACAAGTAAGGGACGCACCTCATGTCGATCTTTTTGAACAAGGACTCCAAGGTCATCGTCCAGGGCATCACCGGTGGCGAAGGCACCAAGCACACCGCGCTGATGCTCAAGGCCGGCACGCAGCTGGTGGGCGGTGTCAACGCCCGCAAGGCCGGCACGACGGTCTCGCACAAGGGCAAGGACGGCAAGGACGTCGAGTTGCCGGTGTTCGGCTCCGTCGCCGAGGCGATGAAGGAGACCGGCGCCGACGTGTCGGTGGTGTTCGTGCCGCCGAAGTTCGCCAAGGACGCGATCATCGAAGCCATCGACGCGGAGATCCCGCTGCTGGTCGTCATCACCGAGGGAATTCCGGTGCAGGACACCGCGTATGCGTGGGCCTACAACGTTGAGAAAGGGCAGAAGACCCGCATCATCGGCCCCAACTGCCCGGGCATCATCACGCCCAGCGAGGCGCTGGCCGGGATCACGCCTGCCAACATCACCGGTCCGGGCCCGGTCGGCCTGGTGTCGAAGTCCGGCACGCTGACCTATCAGATGATGTTCGAGCTGCGCGATTTCGGGTTCTCGACCGCCATCGGCATCGGCGGCGACCCGGTCATCGGCACCACGCACATCGACGCGATCGAGGCGTTCGAGAAGGACCCCGACACCAAGGTCATCGTGATGATCGGTGAGATCGGCGGCGACGCCGAAGAGCGCGCGGCCGATTACATCAAGGAAAACGTCAGCAAGCCCGTCGTCGGCTACGTGGCAGGGTTCACCGCGCCGGAGGGCAAGACGATGGGCCACGCCGGCGCCATCGTGTCGGGATCCTCGGGCACCGCCGCCGCGAAGAAGGAAGCGCTGGAGGCCGCGGGCGTCAAGGTCGGCAAGACACCGTCGGAGACCGCCAACCTGGCCAGGGAGATCCTGCAGAGCCTGTAGCGCGCGCTCCACTCTTTGGCGCGAGCGACCGTGTTTGTGCGCGACACGCCGCGGTCTGGTGTGCAAAAGCGGTCGCTCGCGGCTTGTGGGAGGCCCTGCGCGGGGTGTGAAGTGTGCCGCAGGATTAGGAACACGTTCTCCTGCTCGATTAGCCTGACGAACTAACAGTTGTCAGGAGGTCTGTAATGGTCGATTCCCGGACCCCGGTCATCGTCGGCGTCGGGCAGTTCACCGAGCGCATCGACGATCCCGGCTATCGGGGCATGTCGGCGGTCGACCTGGCGACCGAGGCGGTGCGTGCCGCGCTCGCCGACACCGGGCTCGACGCCAAGGCGGCCGCACAGGCCATCGAGACGGTGTACGCGCTGCGCCAGTTCGAGATCTCCGGGCCGATGCCCGCGTCGCTGGGCAAGTCGAACAACTATCCGCGGTCGGTGATGGGACGCGTCGGCGGCGATCCGGCCCGTGTCGTGCTCGAGCCGGTCGGCGGGCAGGGGCCGCAGAAGCTCGTCACCGAGGCGGGCAGCGCCATCGCGGCGGGTGAGTTCGAGGTGGCGATGGTGATCGGCTCCGAACCGGGTTCGACGGCCCGCTACTGGCGCCGCGCCGCCGAACAAGGACAGACCAAACCCGACTTCACCGAACACGTCGAGGGTCAGCTCGAGGACCGCGGGCACCAGATCCACAAGTACTTCACCGAGTACACCGCATCCCACGGATTGACCGGCGCCGCAGTGCAATACGGGCTGCTGGACAACGCGCGTCGCAGCCGGTTGGGACTCGGCGTCGCCGAATACCGCAGGCAGATGGCCGAACTGTTCGCGCCGTTGTCGAAAGTCGCTGCCAAGAACCCGTTTTCGTCGTCGCCGGTCGAACGGTCGGTGCAGGAGATCGTCACCGTCACCGACGACAACCGGATGATCTGCGACCCCTACCCCCGGCTCCTGGTGGCCCGCGATCAGGTCAACCAGGGCGCCGCAGCGATCATGATGTCGGTGGCCGCCGCCCGCCGACTCGGGGTGCCCGAGGGGAAATGGGTGTACCTGCACGGGCATTCGGACCTGACCGAGCAGGACCTGCTGGACCGCGTCGACCTCGGCGCCAGCCCCGCGACCGTGCACGCCGTGCGAGAAGCCCTGCGGGTAGCCCAGATCGGTGTTGACGACATCGCCACCTTCGACCTGTACAGCTGCTTTCCATTCCCGGTGTACGTCGCCTGCGAGGCGCTGGGCATCGACGGCGACGACCCGCGGGGCCTGACGGTCACCGGCGGCCTGCCGTACTTCGGCGGCCCGGGGAACAGCTACTCGCTGCACGCCATCGCGGAGACCGTCACCCAAATGCGCGATCAGCCTGGACGATTCGGCTTCGTGGGAGCCAACGGCGGCACGATGAGCAAGTACTCGGTCGGCATATATTCCACGCGGCCTGTCGACTGGCGGACCAACGACAGCGAGAAGCTCGACGCGGACGTCGCGGCACTGCCGAAGGTTCCGGTGACCGAGCGGGCCGACGGCCGCGCGACGATCGAGACCTACTCCGTTCGCTACGACTGGCCGGTCCGCACCGGGATCATCATCGGCAGACTCGAATCGGACAACTCGCGATTCCTGGCGATCTCCGAGGAGGAGGATCTCGTTGCGTTGATGTCGGACGGAGATCCGCTCGGTGCGGCGATCACGGTGCGTCCGGCGGAGAAGATCAACCGCGCCAGCCTGGCCTGACGACAAGGGAGGAGCAGTCGTGAAGCCCCTCTCGCTTCTGGCCGCGCTGCTCTTGACCCTGGCCACCGGATGCGGGCAAGGGTCCGAACGTGATTCGCTGATGGTGTTCGCCGCGGCCTCGCTGAACGCAGCGTTCACCGAGATCGGTGTGCAGTTCGAAAAAGACCACTCCGGCACTCGGGTGGAGTTTTCCTTCGCCGGTTCCTCCGACCTCGCCACGCAGTTGATGCAGGGCGCGCGCGCCGACGTGTTCGCCTCCGCCGACACCGTGAACATGGACAAGGTCGCTGACGCCGGACTGCTCGCCGGTGACCCGGTGAACTTCGCGTCCAACACCATGGTGATCGCGGTAGCGGCGGAAAATCCCAAGGAGGTCAGGACGATACGTGATCTGGCTCGGCCCGGGATCAACGTCGTGGTCTGTGCCCCTCAGGTCCCGTGCGGGTCGGCGACACGGAGGGTCGAAGTGGCTGCGGGAGTCGACCTGTCGCCCGTGAGCGAGGAGTCCTCGGTGACCGATGTGCTGAACAAGGTGACGAGCGGTCAGGCCGACGCCGGAATCGTCTATGTCACCGACGCTCGAGACGCCGGTGCACGCGTCACCACGGTGCCCGTACCCGAGGCCGCCGATGTCTTCAACGTCTATCCCATTGCGACGCTGGAGGATTCGTCGCAGCGCGACCTCGCCCTGGCGTTCGTCGATGCGGTGACCGGCGACGCGGGCCAGCGGGTGCTCGGCGCGGCGGGCTTCGGTAAACCCTGATCAGACCAGGGCGGCCAGCTTGCCCGCCAGCCGTTCGACGTACGCCGCGACGTCTTCTTCGGACTTGTCGGGAAGGCCGAACAGTACTTCGGTAACACCGAGATCGGCCCAGCGGGCGAGCTTTTCGGGGTCGGGTTTGAAGTCGAGCGCGACGATCTGCGGTGCTCCGTCCCGGCCCGCGCCCGCCCAGGTGTCCTGCAGCAGCTTGACCGGCTCGTCGATGTCGAAGTCGCGCGGTGTGGTGATCCAGCCGTCGGCGGACCGGGCGATCCACTTGAAGTTCTTCTCGGTGCCCGCCGCTCCGACGAGGACGGGGATGTGCCGTTGGATCGGTTTGGGCCACGCCCAGCTGGGCCCGAAGTTGACGAACTCGCCTTCGTACGAGGCTTCCTCCTGGGTCCACAGCGCCCGCATCGCTTCGAGGTATTCGCGCAGCATGGTGCGCCGGCGCCCGGGCGGCACATTGTGGTCGGCGAGTTCGTCGGTGTTCCAGCCGAACCCGACCCCGAGGCTCACGCGGCCACCGGACAGGTGGTCCAGCGTGGCAATCGATTTCGCCAGCGTGATCGGGTCGTGCTCCACCGGCAGCGCCACCGCCGTCGACAACCGGACCCGCGACGTCACCGCCGCCGCGGTGCCGAGGCTGACCCAGGGATCGAGCGTGCGCATGTAGCGGTCGTCGGGCAGCGATTCGTCGCCGGTCGTCGGATGCGCGGCCTGCCGCTTGATCGGGATGTGGGTGTGTTCGGGCACGTAGAAGGTGGTGAAACCGTGGTCGTCGGCCAGTTTGGCCGCCGCCGCAGGCGTGATCCCGCGGTCGCTGGTGAACAGAACGAGCCCGTAATCCATGCCCAGAATTAGAACGTGTTTCAGTCTGGGGGGCAAGCACGGGTTTGGCTCACCGCGAGCGATACCGGCGACGGGCGAGCCGGTCACTGTTGTCATGGCAGACCATGACGACCGAACGCATCGCCGATCACGTGAAGTTCGCCTACTGGGTGCCCAACGTCAGCGGCGGGCTGGTGACCAGCGACATCGAACAGCGCACCGACTGGAACTACGACTACAACGCCAAGCTCGCCAGGACCGCGGAGAACAACGGCTTCGAGTACGCGCTGTCCCAGGTCCGCTACGAGGCCAGCTACGGCGCCGAGTACCAGCACGAATCCACCAGCTTCAGCCTGGCGCTGCTGCTGGCCACCGAGCGGTTGAAGGTGATCGCCGCGGTGCATCCGGGGCTGTGGCAGCCCGCGGTGCTGGCCAAGCTCGGCGCCACCGCCGATCACCTCAGCGGCGGCCGGTTCGCGGTCAACGTCGTGTCGGGATGGTTCAAAGACGAGTTCACCCACCTCGGTGAGCCGTGGCTCGAGCACGACGAGCGCTACCGGCGCAGCGCGGAGTTCCTCCAAGTGCTTCGCAAGATCTGGACCGAGGACGACGTTGATTTCCGCGGCGACTTCTACCGCATCCACGACTTCACGCTCAAACCCAAACCGCTCAACACCCCCGAGCGGCCCAATCCGGAACTGTTCCAGGGCGGTAACTCCACGGCCGCACGGCGCAACGGTGGTCTGTATGCGGACTGGTACTTCTCCAACGGCAAGGACTACGACGGGGTGACCGAGCAGATCGTCGACGTTCGCGGACACGCCCGCACGGTCGGCCGTGAGGTGCGGTTCGGGCTCAACGGCTTCATCATCGCCCGCGACACCGAGAAGGAGGCGAAGGAGACGCTCAGGGAGATCGTCGCCAAGGCCGACAGGCCCGCGGTGGAGGGATTCCGCGCCGCGGTCCAACAGGCGGGCAACTCGACCGCAGATCATCGCGGCATGTGGGCGGATTCGACGTTCGAGGACTTGGTGCAGTACAACGACGGCTTCCGCACACAGCTGATTGGCACACCCGAGCAGATCGCCGAACGCATTGCGGCGTATCGCAAACGCGGAGTCGACCTGATCCTCGGCGGCTTCCTGCACTTCCAGGAGGAGATCGAATACTTCGGCGCAAAGGTGTTGCCGCTGGTCCGCGAAATCGAACAGGCCGAACAGGACACCGTGGGCGAACCGGTGCTGGTCTCTGCATGACGCGCTGTGCGCTAGCGTGGTTTTCAAAGCCCGCCCGAGCACAGGAGAGGCCATGTCGTACCCCCAAGGACCACCCGGCAGCCCGGGATACCCGCAAGCACAGCAGCCGACCACCCAGTTCTCCGCGCCGACGCAGCAGTTCGGCAGGACGCCGGAGAGCTCATCCTCGGCTTCCGACGTCGCGAGCAAGCTGCCTCTCTACTTGGCCGCCGCCGTGGCGCTGTTGGGACTGGCGGTGTACCTCGCGAGCTTTGCGCCCCTGTTCACGATCTCCGCGTCGGATTTCCCGGGCCTGGGCACCATCAGCGGAAGCTCGTTCGGTCTGGTGCTCGCCGTCGCGGCGTCACTCGTCGCGGGCCTGCTCGCCGGAACGGCGCTCCTGCCGAGGCAGGGCGTCCACACGTCGGTGTACGCAGTGCTGGCGGTCGCCGCATTCCTCCTGATCATCGCCGAGGTGATCAACCGGCCCAGCGGTGCCGCGATCGATTGGGGCCTGTACCTGATCATCGCGTTCTCGCTGTTCCAGGCGATCATCGCGGTGGCTGCGCTGCTGTTCGAGTCGGGCGTCATCACTCCGCCTGCGCCGCGTCCCAAGTACGACCAGTCCTACGGGCATCAGCAGTACGGCGCACCGGGCCCGTACTACGGTCACCAGGGCCAGCAGCACCACGGCGGACCGCAGCAGCGGCCGGGATACCCGTCGACGTATCCGGGCGGCTATCCGGGCGGCCCGTCGACCGGCGGCTACCCGGCAGCCCAGCAACAGGGCCATCCCCAGGGGCAGCAGGGCCCGCAGGGGCAGCAGGGTCCGGCGACGCCGCCGACCGGGTTCCCCGCGTACGGTCAACCGCCGTCGCCGTCGTCTTCGCAGACGTCCTCACCGACGACGCAGAACCCGGAGCAACCGTCGTCTTCCTCGCAGTCAGGTCCGCCGCCTTCCTGAGGTGAGCCAGTAGTCTGAGCCGCGCGTGCGTCACCGCCGCACGGCAGCCTGACACAGGAGCGGCTCAACCAGTGGATCAACGGCCAGTCGGCGCACGCCAGGCGCGTGAGCTGCTTCGGGTCGCGTTCGGGCCGTCGTTGGTGGCGCTTGTCGTCATCGCGGCGATCGTGTTGCTGCAACTGCTGATCGCCAACAGCGACATGACCGGCGCCCTCGGCGCGACCGCGAGCATGTGGCTCGGCGTGCACCTGGTGCCGGTGTCCATCGGCGGCGCCGAACTCGGGGTGTTGCCGCTGATGCCCGCGTTGGCGATGGTGTGGGGCACTGCCCGCACGACCGCGGCGGCGACCAGTCCGAACGCGTCGTGGTTCGTGACGCGCTGGGTGGTGGCCTCGGCACTGGGTGGGCCGTTGCTGATCGCCGCGATCGCGTTGGCCGTCGTCCACGACGCGGCGTCGGTGCTCACCGAACTGCAGACGCCGCACGCGTTGCGCGCCTTCGGCGGCGTGCTGGCCGTACACGCGATCGGTGCTGTGGTCGGCGTCGGGTCCCGGATCGGGGCGCGGCTGATGGTCGCGGCCTCGCTGCCCGCCTGGCTGCCGGACGCGGTCCGCGCCGCGGTCGCGGGTGTGCTCGCGCTGGTCGGCCTGTCGGGTGTGGTGATGGCGGGTTCGCTGGTTGTGCACTGGTCGACGATGGACGAGCTTTACTCGATCACCGACTCGATGTTCGGCCAGTTCAGCCTGACCCTGCTGTCGGTGCTGTACATCCCGAACGTGCTGATCGGAACGGCGGCGGTGGCGGTCGGGTCGAGCGCACACGTCGGGCTGGCCACCTTCAGCTCCTTCACCGTCTTCGGCGGCGACATCCCGGCGCTGCCGGTGCTCGCCGCGGTGCCCTCGCCGCCGCTGGGCCCGGTGTGGGTGGCGTTGCTCATCGTCGCGGCAGCCTCGGCGGTGGCGGTCGGGCAGCAGTGCGCACGACGCCCGCTTCCGCTGGGCCCGGCGATGGGCAAATTACTTGTCGCCTCGGCGCTGGCCGCACTCATCATGGCGCTGCTCGGCTACGCCGGCGGTGGCCGGCTGGGTAACTTCGGCGACGTCGGCGTCGATCAGACAACCTTCGGGCCCGCGGTGTTTCTGTGGTTCGCCGGAATCGGGGCGTTGACGGTGGTGATGGCAGGCGGCATCGCCCGCAGGCCGCGGGCACCCAAGGCGTTCGTCGCCCCTGACCCCGACATCGACCCGGAATCCGACGTGGAGGCTGACGTAGCCGCGGAGCCCGAACCCGAACCGGAATCCGACGACGCCGTACCGGAACCCGGGCCCGAGGTCGTCGGCGATGAGCCCTTCCAAGCCGAATCCGAAGTCGCGGAGGGCGTCGGTGCTCCCGACCAGGCCGAGACCGCCGCGGACCTGCCGAACGACACCGTGGACGACATCGTCGAGGACCCCGAAGAGCACTTCATGGCGGACGACGACGGTCCGCCCGGCACCCATTAGGCTGCCAGGCGTGCAGCAACCCCTCCGCGTACCGCCGAAGGTTCCTGCGCGGGTCGTTGTGCTGGCGTCGGGGACCGGGTCGCTGCTTCAGTCGCTGTTGGACGCCACCGCGGGCGAATACCCCGCATCGATCGTCGCCGTCGGCGTGGACCGGGACTGCGCTGCTGTCGACATCGCCGCGGCCGCCTCGATTCCGTCCTTCACCGTGCGGCTGCGCGACTACCCGGACCGGGCGGCGTGGGACGCCGCGCTCACCGAGGCCACCGCCGCCTACGAGCCCGACCTGATCGTCTCCGCTGGGTTCATGAAAATCCTTGGGCCACATTTTCTCTCGCGGTTCATGGGTCACATCATCAATACACATCCGGCACTGCTGCCCGCCTTTCCCGGCGCGCACGCGGTGGCCGATGCGCTCGCCTATGGCGTCAAGGTGACCGGCTGCAGCGTGCATCTGGTCGACGCGGGAACCGACACGGGGCCGGTGTTGGCGCAGGAGGCGGTGCCCATCCTCGATGACGACGACGAGGCGACATTGCACGAACGGATCAAGGTCGTCGAACGGCGACTTCTTGCCGAGATACTGGCCGCGGTGGCTGTCCGCGGTGTGACCTGGACGGGACGAAAGGCGACATTGGGATGACCGAGGGCAAGCGGCCGATCAGGCGGGCGCTGATCAGCGTCTACGACAAGACCGGCCTCGCCGAGCTGGCCCGAGGGCTGCACGAGGCCGGGGTCAGCATCGTGTCCACCGGGTCGACCGCGAAAACCATTGCCGCGGCCGGTGTTCCGGTGACCCCCGTGGAAGAGGTCACTGGCTTCCCCGAGGTGCTAGACGGCCGGGTCAAGACCCTGCACCCGCGGGTGCACGCTGGGTTGCTCGCCGATCAGCGCAAGCCCGAACACGTTTCGGCGCTGGCCGATCTCGGCGTCGAGGCCTTCGAACTCGTCGTGGTCAACCTCTACCCCTTCGCCGAGACCGTCGCTTCCGGCGCGAGCATCGACGAATGCGTCGAGCAGATCGACATCGGCGGCCCGTCGATGGTTCGGGCCGCCGCGAAGAACCACCCGAGCGTCGCGGTGGTCGTCGATCCGCTGGGTTACGACGGTGTGCTCGCCGCGGTGCGGTCCGGCGGGTTCACGCTGGCCGAACGAAAGATTCTGGCGTCACTGGCATTTCGACACACAGCCGAATATGACGTAGCCGTCGCCTCCTGGATGGGTGCCGTGCTCGCGCCGGAGGAGCCCGCTCAGAAGCTGCCCGCGTGGGTGGGCGGCACGTGGCGGCGCAGCGCGGTGCTGCGCTACGGCGAGAACCCCCATCAGCAGGCCGCCCTCTACCGCGACGAGGCCGGGTGGCCGGGCCTGGCGCAGGCCGAGCAGTTGCACGGCAAGGAGATGTCCTACAACAACTACACCGACGCCGACGCTGCCTGGCGGGCCGCCTTCGACCACCCCGAGATCTGCGTGGCGATCATCAAGCACGCCAACCCATGCGGTATCGCGATCTCGTCGCAGTCGGTGGCCGACGCGCACCGCAAAGCCCACGAATGCGATCCGCTGTCGGCGTTCGGCGGTGTGATCGCGGCCAACACCGCGGTGTCGGTCGAGATGGCCGAGACCGTCGCCGACATCTTCACCGAGGTGATCATCGCGCCCGCCTACGAAGCCGGCGCGGTGGACGTGCTCACCCGCAAGAAGAACATCCGGGTGCTGGTGGCCGCCGAACCGCAGCCAGGCGGCACCGAGTTCCGTCAGGTCAGCGGTGGTCTGCTGGTACAGCAACGCGACGAGTTCACCGCTGACGGCGACGACCCGCTCAATTGGACCCTGGCCACCGGCGAGCCCGCCGACCCGGCGACCCTGGCGGACCTGAAGTTCGCGTGGCGGGTATGCCGGGCGGTCAAGTCGAACGCGATCGTCGTCGCTGCGGACGGCGCCACCGTCGGCGTCGGCATGGGCCAGGTGAACCGCGTCGACGCCGCCCGGCTCGCGGTGCAGCGGGCAGGCGACCGGGTACGCGGCGCGGTCGCCGCCTCCGACGCGTTCTTCCCGTTCCCCGACGGGCTGGAGGTGCTGACCGAAGGCGGCGTCAAGGCGATCGTCCACCCGGGCGGTTCCGTGCGCGACGAGCAGGTCACCGAAGCCGCTGCCAGAGCGGGTATCTCGCTCTACCTCACCGGTGCACGGCACTTCGCGCACTGATGTCTGGTTGATCTCGGCCGAAGACGGCGGGAGGTGGTTATGTTGCACAGCATGTTCACTGCGTCGCGCACCGCCGCCGCCCTGCTGCTGGCGACCTTTGTGCTGGTCTCGTGCACGCGGACCGTGGACGACGCACGCGCTGTCGCGGGTGAGGACCTGTCGGCGGCGGCCGATTCCGGGGCACTCGACTCGTCGCAATGCGAGGCCGTCGACAACCCATTGACGACGATCCCGGCCAAGAACGACAACGAGCCGGTGATGCGGATCCCGACGCCGCCGGGGTGGGAGCGGACCACGATGATGGATTCGGAACTGATCCGCTTCGCCATGCGCAACGACGACCTGACCGCGCAGGGGTTCACGCCGAACGTCGTGGTGACGCTCGAGAGCGCGCCCGGTGTGCAGGACGCGGGCCTGATCTTCACCAACATGCGCGATGCGCTCGAGTCGGGCATCGGCGCCACGGACGTTCGCGAGACCGAGGGCACGGTGTGCGGCGTGCCCGCCAGGATGTTCGACTACCAGATGCCGGTGATGGGCAACGTCGCGCCGCATCCGGCCGTCGCGCTCGGCGCGGTGATGCGCACCGAAGGACGGACTTTCGCGGTCAGCGTGACCGTCCAGACGTTGGTCCCCGAGGACCCGACGTATCAGCGGGACAGCCAGACGATCCTCGACGGGTTCCAACTTCTGCCGCCGTCGGCGGGGTGAGACGCCGCGGTGAGCGTGCAGAAGTGGGCGGACGTGAACGCCGCAGGCATGGGAAACCCGCACGCTCGCGAGACAAGTCGTAGCTTGGAGTGGTGACTCAACCCCAAGATCTACCCCGCACCGTCGGCGAGCTGAGGGCCTCGGGCCATCGCGAGCGGGGCGTCAAGCAAGAAATCCGGGACAACCTGCTGGCCGCTCTGGCGGAGGGACGCGACGCGTGGCCGGGCATCCTCGGCTTCGAGGACACCGTCATTCCGCAGCTGGAGCGGGCGCTGATCGCCGGCCACGACGTGGTGCTGCTCGGCGAACGCGGGCAGGGCAAGACCCGGCTGCTGCGCGCGCTGACGGGTTTGCTCGACGAGTGGACCCCGGTGATCGCGGGTTCGGAGCTGGGCGAGCACCCGTACGACCCGATCACCCCCGAGTCCATCCGGCGCGCGGCGGACTCGGGCGACGACCTGCCGATCGCGTGGCGGCACCGCAGCGAGCGCTACACCGAGAAGCTGGCCACCCCCGACACCAGCGTGGCCGACCTGGTCGGCGACATCGACCCGATCAAGGTCGCGGAGGGCCGCAGCCTCGGCGATCCGGAGACCATCGCCTTCGGCTTGATCCCGAGGGCACACCGGGGCATCGTCGCGATCAACGAGCTGCCAGACCTCGCCGAGCGCATCCAGGTGTCGATGCTCAACGTGATGGAGGAGCGCGACATCCAGGTTCGCGGGTACACGTTGCGGTTGCCGCTCGACGTCCTCGTGGTCGCCAGCGCCAACCCCGAGGACTACACCAACCGCGGCCGGATCATCACCCCGCTCAAGGACCGGTTCGGCGCCGAGATCCGTACGCACTACCCGCTCGAGCTCGAGGCAGAGGTCGGCGTCATCACCCAAGAGGCGCACCTGGCCGCCGAGGTGCCCGAGTACCTGATCCAGGTGTTGGCACGGTTCGCCCGTCATCTACGCGAGTCGCGGTCGATCGACCAGCGCTCAGGGGTTTCGGCACGCTTCGCGATCGCCGCGGCCGAGACCGTCGCCGCGGCCGCGCGTCACCGGTCGGCGGTGCTCGGGGAGCAGGAGCCGGTGGCCCGAGTGGTCGACCTGGGCTCGGTCGTCGACGTGCTGCGCGGCAAGCTCGAGTTCGAGTCCGGCGAGGAGGGTCGCGAGCAGGCGGTGCTCGAGCACCTGCTGCGCCGGGCCACCGCGGACACCGCGCAGCGCCTGCTCGGCGGCATCGACGTCGGACCGCTGGTGGTCGCGATCGAGAACGGCTCGGCCGTCACCACCGGTGAGCGGGTCTCGGCGCGCGAGGTGCTGGCCGCGGTGCCGGAGGTGCCCGCGATCGCCGAGATCCAGAAGCGGCTCGACGCGAAGTCCGACGGGCAGCGAGCGGCCGCGGTGGAGCTGGCCCTCGAGGCGCTGTATCTGGCCAAGCGGATAGACAAGGTGTCCGACGAGGGCGAAACGACCTATGGCTAGACACATCTCGCGGTATTCGCGATACACCGGCGGGCCCGACCCGCTGGCGCCCCCGATCGATCTGCGCGAGGCACTCGAGCAGATCGGCCAGGACGTGATGGAGGGCAGTTCGCCGCGCCGCGCGCTGTCGGAGATGTTGCGCCGCGGCACCACGAATATGCGCGGCGCCGACAAACTCGCCGCCGAGGCCAACCGTCGTCGCCGGGAGTTGTTGGCTCGCAACAACCTCGACGGCACACTGGCCGAGGTCAAGAAGCTCCTCGACGAGGCGGTGCTCGCCGAGCGCAAGGAGCTGGCGCGTGCCCTCGACGACGACGCGCGGTTCAACGAGATGCGCATCGAGTCGCTGCCGCCGTCGCCTGCCAAGGCCGTCCAGGAGCTGTCGGACTACGAATGGCGAAGCCCCGAGGGACGCGAGAAGTACGAGCAGATCAAGGATCTGCTCGGCCGCGAGATGCTCGACCAGCGGTTCGCGGGTATGAAGCAGGCGCTGGAGAACGCGACCGACGAGGACCGGCAGCGGGTCAACGAGATGCTCGACGACCTCAACGAGTTGCTGGACAAGCATGCCAAGGGCGAGGACTCCCAAGAAGACTTCGACGACTTCATGAACAAGCACGGCGAGTTCTTCCCGGAGAACCCGCGCAACGTCGACGAACTGCTGGATTCGCTGGCCCAACGTGCAGCGGCCGCCCAGCGCTTCCGCAACAGCCTGAGCGCCGAGCAGCGCGCGGAGCTGGATGCGTTGGCGCAACAGGCATTCGGTTCCCCCTCCCTGATGAACGCGCTGAACCGCCTCGACTCCCATCTGCAGGCGGCCCGGCCCGGGGAGGATTGGGGCGGTTCGTCGAACTTCTCCGGGGACAATCCGCTCGGCATGGGTGAGGGCGCTCAGGCGATGGCCGACATCGCCGAACTCGAGCAGTTGGCGGAGGCGCTGTCGCAGAGTTATGCCGGGGCCACGATGGAGGATGTCGACCTCGACATGTTGGCCCGCCAGCTGGGGGAGGACGCCGCCGTCGATGCGCGCACACTGGCCGAGCTGGAACGGGCGCTGATGGACCAGGGGTTCCTGGACCGCGGGTCCGATGGCCAGTGGCGACTGTCGCCCAAGGCGATGCGCCAGCTCGGGCAGACGGCGCTGCGCGATGTGGCGCAACAGCTTTCGGGTAGACACGGTGAGCGTGACACCCGCAGGGCGGGCGCGGCCGGCGAGCTGACGGGCGCGACCCGGCCGTGGGCGTTCGGCGACACCGAGCCGTGGAACGTGACGCGCACCCTCACCAACGCGGTGCTGCGCCAAGCCGGGAATCTGGAAAGGAGCCCGAGTTCACCCATCCAGATCACGGTCGAGGACGTCGAGATCTCCGAGACCGAGACGCGCACCCAGGCAGCGGTGGCGCTGCTGGTCGACACGTCGTTCTCCATGGTGATGGAGAACAGGTGGCTGCCGATGAAGCGCACCGCGCTGGCGCTGAACCATCTCGTCAGCACGCGGTTCCGGTCGGATGCGTTACAGATCATCGCGTTCGGACGCTATGCCCGAACCGTGACGGCCGCCGAGCTCACCGGCCTGGAGGGCGTGTACGAGCAGGGCACCAACCTGCACCATGCGCTCTCGTTGGCCGCGCGCCATCTACGTCGTCACTCCAACGCCCAGCCGGTGGTGCTCGTCGTCACCGACGGGGAGCCGACGGCACACCTGGAGCGCGGCGCGAACGACGACCGCTCTTCTGCTGTGTTCTTTGATTACCCGCCGCATCCGAGGACGATCGCCCACACGGTCAAGGGCTTCGACGAGGTCGCCGCGCTCGGCGCGCAGGTGACGATCTTCCGGCTGGGCAACGATCCGGGGCTGGCCCGGTTCATCGACCAGGTGGCGCGGCGGGTGGAGGGCCGCGTGGTGGTGCCCGACCTCGACGGGCTGGGCGCCGCGGTTGTCGGCGACTATCTGAGGTCTCGCCGACGACGTTGACGCCGGTGGGATCAGGTGGCCTTGCGCTTCTTGCGCTTGACGCCGACTCGGCCCCACAGGGAGAAGCCGCGGATGCACACGCACGGCGCGCCAGGCGAGCCCTCACCCTCCACGGACCGGTCGAAGGTGCCCATCACACCGACGCCACGCAGGTCGACGTTGACCTCCGGCGGCACCAGGATCGTCTGGCCGCCGAAGATCGAGTACGAGTGGATTTCCACCTCCGGTGAGGTGAAGTCGGCGTACCGCAAATCCACCACTCCGCCGCCGAAGAGGGCGAACGTGGTCATCCGCCTCGGCACGTTCCAGCGACCGCGGCGCTCGAAGCCGCTCATGATCGCCAGCAGCATCGTCGACGGCGCAGGCCGGCACGGGCCGCCGCTGCGCCCCCGGGTGATCGCGCCGGGCAGGTCAGCCGACAAACGGTCCAGCTCGTCGTACGTCTGCGCGGCATACGCCCTGGTCAGACGGTCCTCGTACTCATTGAGTTGAAGTCGGCCCTGGGCGGCGGCATCAGTGAGCAGCTGTGCCACCTGAATTCGATCGGTGTCAGCAGCACGCATCGGACCGCTCCGCGACGCTGGATTGCTCATCGGATACGAGCGTACGACGAACCGTGGCACATGCAAGCAAGTAGGCCAAACTGTGGCCTGACTCGCGAGGGCGAAGAATCTAGATGGGCGAACTTATTGCCCGGCTGCCAGAAATTCGGCGAACCCGAGCACGCCCGTCCGGTTCTGCGGAACCAGGTTGGCGCCCGACCGCAATGCGTTCCCGATTCGTCCAGGCACGGGCACCGGAAGGGTCCGGCGCCGGCTCGCCGTGGCCTCGAGATACATGCGCGCCAACTCCGGGTGGGTGTGCACCTCGGGCCCACCGACGTCGGGCGCCCTGCCCGCCGGTTCGGTGCCGGCCAGTTCCACCAGCCGAGCCGCGACGTCGGCGGTGTCGATGGGCTGAAACCGAACCCCGCGAAACGTCCACATCACGGGGGAGTACCGCTGCAGCGCGAAGATCGTTTGGATCAGATCGTGGAACTGTGTCGCCCGCAGCACCGTGTGGCCGACGCCGGACGCCTCAAGGACCTGTTCGGCGCGCAGCTTCGTGCGGTAGTACGGCAGCGGAATGCGGTCGATGCCGACGATCGACACGTGCACGATGTGCGCGACGCCGACCCGGCGGGCCGATGCGACGAGGTTGCGCATCGCCGTGACGTCCTTGTCGCCGATCGGTTGCGTCGCGCAGTTGACCACGACCTCGATACCGTCGACCGCCGCGTCCAGGCCCGCACCCGTGGCCAGGTCGGCCTGGGCCCAGTGCACACCGGTGTATCCCACATGGCTTTTGCGGCTCAGCGCCCGAACGTCGTGGCCGGCGTCGATCGCCTCCGGTACCACGCGGTGGCCCAGTGTGCCCGTTGCCCCGGTGACGAGAACCGTACGTGACATCAGCCTCACACTATGCCCGTGGTCAAGCCCTTCGGGGACGCCGAGTTCTGCGCAGACGCGCCGACACAGCGAGAATCACACGGTGAATTAGGGTGTTCCCGACGAGAGGCGAGAACCGTGACGCCAGACCAGCAGGAGCAGCAGGAGCGCAGCTCTCGCCTTGGCGGCTTGAACACTCTGCAACAGCGGTTCGAGAGCTCGCCCGTGGGCAGGGTGGTCATCAGTGTCGGCATCGTGGTCTTCGTGGTCGTCGGAATCGTATGCAACCTGCCCGACTCGCCGATCAAGCGTGAGCTGCTTTCCGTCGTCGAGCCGATCGCGGTGCCCGCCGCGCTCGACCAGAGTTGGGCGATGTATGCCAACCCGAGCAGGCGCCAAGACTCCGTCGAGGTGCAGGTGCGCTTCGCTGACGGTCAGACCCGGGTGTGGACCTTCGAGCCCGGCGCCAGCGGCGTCGGGTGGTGGGACCGTTGGCTGCTGCTCAGGTATGCCGCCCTTCTGGACTCCGACTTCCGGCGGCAGCTGGCTCACTGGGTGGTCCGCGAGGTGAGTAAGCCGAACGACAAGGCCGTGGGCGTCACGATGCTGCTGCACACCGAGACGTTGACGGCGCCGGGTGAGGAGTCGGCCGAGACCCGGCGCCCCGTCGCCTCCAAACTCCTCTACCAAGAGGTTCTGGCGGGCGCGCGATGACCGCCGGGGATCGAGTCCGGTCGGCGTGGGGTTCCGCCGCCGACCGCTGGAACGCCTTCTTCTTCACCGCTCGGCCCGCCTACCCGCTGGGTCTCGTGCGGATCGGGTTCGGTCTCGTCATCGTCGCCTGGTGCCTGACGCTGATCCCAGATCTTCTCGGCGTCTTCGGAAGTCAAGGGGTGGAGCCCGAGCATCCCCGGGTGAACTTCCAGTGGAGCGTCTTCCAGATATGGCCGGGCGACAACGCGCTTCTCGCCGGGTGGGTGGTGCTGCTGGTGGCCGCCGTCGCGATGACTCTCGGTTGGCACAGCCGGGTGGCGGCGGTCCTCGTTTTCGTTCTGCTGCAGTCTTTTCTGCGACGCGGTGAGCATTTCTTCAACGCCGGGGATTCCATCCTCACCGTCACCGCCCTGGTTTTGGCGCTTTCCTCGTGCGGTGCGGCGTTGTCGCTGGACCAGCGACGGCTCGCCGGTGCGTTCTGGTCTGCACAGACCAGGGCGGTATGGCCGGTTCGGCTGCTGCAGATCCAGTTGTCGATCATCTACCTGGTGACCGTCCAGGCGAAGCTGGCGAACAAGAGCTGGGTGGACGGCTCCGCGGTCTTCTACGCATGGGGGACCGACGGCCGATGGGCGCTGTTGCCTGCTCCGGAGTGGTTGGCGGCCAACGCGATTCTGGTGAACCTCATCGCGTGGGGCACCCTGTTGATCGAACTGGCGCTGGCGATCCTCGTCTGGAGCAGACGCTGGCGGTACTGGGTGCTGGGGGCGGGCGTGGTGATGCACCTGACGATCATGGTCAACCTTAACGTTGCGTTCTTCAGCGTCGCGATGTTCGTGCTGTACCTGGCGTTCGTTCCGGGCGAGGCGATCGAGCGCCTGCCGACGCGGTGGAAAGCCAAGCGCGACAACCGCTTGTCAGATCAGCCGCCGCCACCGTCGTTTGAACAGTCGGCGGTGCCCTAGGACTCGGCCGAACTGGCCCACCTCGGCTGGCGCTTCTCGAGGAAAGCGAGCATGCCTTCGCGGGCCTCCTCGGAGACGAACAACTGGGCGCTCTGCGCGGTGAGCTCTTCGGCGCGACGGTCAAAGGATTCCAGGATGGGCGCTGTGACCAACGCCTTCGAGGTCGCCAACCCCTGCGGCGACGCCTTGCCGATCGCGGCGGTCAACTCGGCGACGGTGGCATCGACATCGTCGGAGGCGATCGTGATCAGCCCCATGTCGGCCGCCTCCGCGGCTCCGAACTTCTCGCCGGTGACGAAGTAGCGGCTCGCCGCGCGACTGGTCATCCTGGGTAGCAGGGTCAGCGAGATGATCGAGGGCGCGACACCGATGCGTGCTTCGGTCAGCGCGAACGTGCTTCGGCGGCCGGCCACCACGATGTCGCATGCGCCGACCAGCCCGAGCCCGCCGGCGCGGACGTGCCCGTCGATGGCGCCCACCACCGGGACCGGCAGCTCGACGATGCGGCGCAGCAGCCGGGTCATCTCACGGGCTCGGTCGACGGCCAGGTCACCCGGGTCCCGCCCCGCGGCTTCACTGAGATCGGCTCCCGCACAGAATGTCCCGCCGGTATGACCCAGTACGACGACCCGCACGTCGGCATCGGCGACGGCGTCGGTGAAGCCCTGGTGCAGCTGTTCGACCAGCGCGGTCGACAAGGCGTTGCGGTTGTCCGGTGAATCGAGGGTGAGTTGGGCGACGGCCCCGTCGACCGCATAACCGACCAGTGCGCTCATCAGTGCGGCCCCATCAGTAGGAACGGGGCAGCCCGAGCGAGGTCTGCGCGATGAAGTTCAGGATCATCTCCCGGCTGACCGGCGCGATGCGGGCGAGCTTCGACGCCGTGACCGCGGCGGCGATGCCGTACTCCTTGGTGAGGCCGTTGCCGCCCATCGACTGCACCGCTTGATCGACCGCGCGCACCGAGGCCTCACCTGCGGCGTACTTGGCCATGTTCGCCGCCTCGGCGGCACCGACGTCGTCTCCCGCGTCGTAGAGCGATGCCGCCTTCTGCATCATCAGCTTCGCCAGTTCGATCTCGATATGGTTCTGCGCCAACGGGTGCGACAGCCCCTGGTGGGCGCCGATCGGTGTCTTCCAGACTTGACGGGTCTTGACGTAGTCGACGGCTTTGTTGATCGCGAACCGGCCCATGCCGACCGCGCTCGCGGCGCCCATGATGCGCTCGGGGTTCAAGCCGGCGAACAGCTGCGCGATCGCGGCGTCCTCGGAGCCGACCAACGCGTCGGCGGGCAGCCGGACCTCGTCGAGGAAGAGCTGGAACTGGTTCTCCGGGCTGACCAGTTCCATCTCGATCTTGGTCGCGCTCAACCCTTTTGTGTCGGTCGGTACGATGAACAGCGCCGGGCGAAGAGATTCGGATTTGTGGGCTCCCTCTTTATAGGCACGGCCGACGACGAGCACCGCCTGCGCTTGATCGACGCCGGAGATGTACACCTTCTGCCCGGACAGGATCCAGTCGGCGCCGTCGCGGCGCGCGGTGGTGGTGATACGGTGGCTGTTGGAGCCGGCGTCGGGTTCGGTGATCGCGAACGCCATAGTGATCGACCCGTCGGCGATGCCGGGCAGCCAACGCTCCTTCTGGTCGTCGGTGCCGAACTTGGCAATGATGGTGCCGTTGATCGCGGGCGAAACGACCATCAGCAACAGCGGGCAGCCCGCCGCCGACATCTCCTCCATCACGATCGACAGCTCATACATACCTGCGCCGCCGCCACCGTACCCTTCGGGCAAGTTCACCCCGATGAACCCGAGTTTACCTGCCTCCGACCACAACTCGTCGGTGTGTTCGTCGGCGCGCGCCTTCTCCAGGTAGTAGTCCTGGCCGAAGTTCGCGGCCATCGCGGCGACCGACTTGCGTAACGCCTGCTGCTCTTCGGTCTCGACGAAACTGCTCACTGTTCTCCTTCGGATCGGGCGACGACTCGGGCGATGACGAAGCCGACATCGACTTGCTGACCGGGTTCGACGTTGAGTTCGGCGACCACACCGTCGCTGGGTGCGGTGACGGTGTGCTCCATCTTCATGGCTTCCAGCCACACCAGCGGTTGGCCTGCGGTGACGGTGTCGCCGGCCGCGGCGCCGACGCGCAGCACCGAACCGGGCATCGGCGCCAACAACGAGCCGTGTGCGACGGCGTCGTCGGGGTCCCCGAACCGCGGTTTGGCGATGAGATGCACCGGGCCCGAGGGTGAGTCGACAAATACGTCCTGGCCGTAGCGTGCCACTTCGAACGGTCGGTCCACGCCCGCCACGGTCAGCACGACCCGCGTCGGTGATGCCGAAAGGAGCGAAACGTCGTCGTGGTCGGGCAACTCGAGACCCGAGCGGGTGAACCGGTATCGGACGTCGTGCTCGCTGCCGCCGGTGTCCGCGTACCGCTTGATCTGGTGGCCCGACACCAGATTTCGCCAACCGCTGGGGGCGGCCGCGAATGCCGTCGCAGCGCTGCGGTTCTCGGCCCCATCGGCCAGGGCGGCGGCAACTGCCGACAACGCGACCGTGCGGCCGTCGGTGAGCGGTGCCGACAACGCCCCCAGCCCGTGGGTGTCGAAGAACGCGGTGTCGGTGGCACCGTCGAGGAACGCCGGATGACGAAGCACGTTGACCAGCAGATCGCGGTTGGTGCGCACGCCGTGAATGCGACTGCGCGACAGTGCATCGGCGAGGATGGTGGCCGCCTGGCGACGGTGGGGCGCATAGGAGATCACCTTGGCCAGCATCGGGTCGTAGAAGATCGACACCACCGATCCGTCGACCACCCCGGAATCCACCCGGACGTTGGCTGGGACCTCGAACCGGCGCACGGTGCCCGCCTGCGGCTGCCAGCCCTTCGCCGGATCCTCGGCGTAGAGGCGCGCCTCGATGGCATGGCCCCGTGATGGCGGCGGTTCGGCGTCGAGCCTGCCCCCGTCGGCGACAAGCAGTTGCAGCTCGACCAGATCCAGGCCGGTGGTCTCTTCGGTCACCGGGTGTTCGACCTGCAGCCGGGTGTTCATCTCGAGGAAGTAGAAGTCGCCGGACGCATCGGCCATGAACTCCACGGTGCCCGCTCCGGTGTAGCCGATCGCAGACGCGGCCAGCCGCGCGGCATCGAACAGCTTGGCGCGCATACCCGGTGTGCGCTCGACGAGCGGCGAGGGCGCCTCTTCGATGATCTTCTGGTGGCGCCGCTGGATCGAGCACTCGCGTTCACCGACCGCCCAGACGGTGCCGTGTTCGTCAGCGAGCACCTGAACCTCGACATGGTGCCCGCTGGCCAGGTAGCGCTCGCAGAACACCGTCGGGTCGCCGAATGCGGATGCCGCCTCCCTGCGGGCGGCTTCGACTTGGCCCGGCAACTCCGACAACTCACGCACCACGCGCATACCGCGGCCCCCGCCGCCTGCCGAAGCCTTGATCAACACGGGCAATCGGTCGGAGGTCACGCCGTCGGGGTCCAGCTCGTCGAGTACGGGGACACCCGCGGCGGCCATCATCTTCTTCGCCTCGATCTTGCTGCCCATCGCGGCCACCGCTGCGGGTGGCGGCCCGATCCACGTCAGACCCGCCTCACCTACCGCGCGCGCGAATTCGGCGTTCTCAGACAAGAATCCGTATCCGGGGTGGACGGCGTCGGCGCCTGAAGCCGCAGCCGCGGCGATCAGCTGATCGGCGTCGAGGTATCCCGTGCGGCCGCTCAGGCGTACCCGCGCGTCGGCCTCGCCGACATGCGGGGAGTGCTCGTCGGGGTCGGTGTAGACGGCGACCGTACCGATGCCCAGTCTCCTGCATGTCGCGAACACCCGACGGGCGATCTCGCCGCGGTTGGCGACCAGAACTCGAGTGATCATGTGCTTCTCCCGCGCCGAGTCTGAGGATGTGATCGAGACATCCGGGAGATATCGCGCATAAGTTCAGTTTCGGGGGACGAGAACATCGCGCTCACATCCGGAAGACGCCGAAGTTCGACGTCCCCTCGATCGGGCCAGTGGCAATGGCGGACAGACACATTCCAAGGACGGTGCGCGTGTCGCGGGGATCGATCACTCCGTCGTCGTAGAGCCTGCCCGACAGGAACATCGGAAGCGACTCGGCGTCGATCTGCGCTTCCACCGCGGCCCGCAGCGCGGCATCGGCGTCCTCGTCCACGGCCTGGCCGCGGGCCTCGGCGGCAGCGCGGCTGACGATCGACAGCACTCCCGCCAGCTGTGTTCCGCCCATCACCGCGGACTTGGCGCTGGGCCAGGCGAACAGGAACCGCGGGTCGTACGCGCGGCCGCACATTCCGTAGTGACCCGCGCCGTACGAGGCTCCGATCAGCAGCGAGATGTGCGGCACGGTCGAGTTCGACACGGCGTTGATCATCATCGAGCCGTGTTTGATCATGCCGCCTTCCTCGTACTTGCGGCCGACCATGTATCCGGTCGTGTTGTGCAGGAACAACAGTGGGGTGTTCGATCGGTTCGCCAGCTGGATGAACTGGGTGGCCTTCTGCGACTCCTCGCTGAACAGGACGCCGCGCGCGTTGGCCAGGATGCCGATCGGGTAGCCGTAGAGCCTGGCCCACCCCGTCACCAGTGACGACCCGTACATCGGCTTGAACTCGTCGAATTCTGACCCGTCGACGACGCGGGCGATCACATCGCGCGGATCGAACGGGATGCGCAGATCCGCGGGCACGATGCCGACCAGTTCCTCGGCGTCGTAGAGGGGTTCGACGACCGGTGCGGGCTTCGGGCCTCGCTTGTGCCAGTTCAGCCGGGCGACGACGCGCCGTCCGATGCGGATGGCGTCGGCCTCGTCGAGCGCGAAGTAGTCGGCCAGACCCGAGGTGCGGGCGTGCATTTCGGCTCCGCCGAGAGACTCGTCGTCGGCTTCTTCGCCGGTGGCCATCTTCACCAACGGCGGCCCGGCCAGAAACACCTTCGACCGCTCCTTGATCATCACGACGTGGTCGGACATGCCGGGGATGTAGGCCCCACCTGCGGTCGAGTTGCCGAACACCAGGGCGACGGTCGGAATGCCGGCCGCGGACAACCTGGTCAGGTCGCGGAACATCTGCCCGCCGGGGATGAAGATCTCCTTCTGTGTCGGCAGGTCCGCCCCACCGGACTCCACCAGAGAGATCAGCGGCAACCGGTTCTGTAACGCAATCTGGTTGGCGCGCAGGATCTTCTTCAACGTCCACGGGTTGCTGGTGCCGCCCTTGACGGTGGGATCGTTGGCGACGAGCAAGCATTCGACGCCCTCGACCGCGCCGATGCCGGTGACCACGCTGGCGCCGACGGTGAAGTCGCTGCCCCACGCGGCGAGCGGGCTCAACTCCAGAAACGGTGAGTCGGGGTCGATCAGCAGCTCGACGCGCTCGCGGGCGGTCAGCTTGCCGCGGTCGTGGTGCCGCTGCACATACTTCTCGCCGCCGCCGGCCAGCGCTTTGGCGTGTTCGGTGTCGAGCTCGGCGATCTTGGCGGTCATCGCGGCCGCCGCCGCACCGAACGTGGGCGATGCGGCGTCGAGCGTGGATCGAAGAGCGGTCATGACTGGAATCCCAACGTCTTGGCGGCCAGGGAGGTGAGTATTTCGGTTGTGCCGCCACCGATCCCGAGGATCCGCATGTCGCGGTACTGACGTTCGACCTCGGACTCGGCCATGTAGCCCATGCCGCCGAACATTTGGACGGCCTGGTTGGCCACCCATTCGCCGGCCTCGACGGCGGTGTTCTTGGCGAAGCACACTTCGGCGATCAGGTTGGTCTCACCATGGATCTGCCGTTCGACGACGTGGCGGGTGTACACCCGTGCCACGTCGATCCGCCGCGCCATCTCGGCCAGCGTGTTCTGGACGTGCTGTCGTGAGATCAGCGGGCGGCCGAAGGTTTCCCGGTTTCGGCACCACTCGACGGTGAGGTCGAGGCAGCGTTGCGCGCCGGCGTAGGCCTGCGCGGCGAGTCCGACCCGTTCGGAGACGAACGCCGCCGCGATCTGCAGGAAGCCCGAGTTCTCCGCGCCGACAAGGTTGGCGGCGGGGACCCGAACGTCGGTATAGGACAGTTCGGCGGTATCCGAGGAGCGCCAGCCCATCTTGTCGAGCTTGCGGGTGACTTGAAATCCGGGAGTCCCCTTGTCCACGACAATCAACGAGATTCCAGCCGCGCCCGGCCCGCCGGTGCGCACCGCGGTCACGACGTAGTCGGCGCGCACACCCGACGTGATGTACGTCTTGGCGCCGTTGATGATGTAGTCCTCGCCGTCGCGATCTGCGCGGGTGGTCAGGTGTCCGACGTCCGAGCCGCCGCCCGGTTCGGTGATCGCGAGGCTGCCGATCTTCTCACCGCGCAGAGTGGGCCGCACATACGTGTCGATCAAGCACTCGTCGCCCGAAGCGATCATGTGCGGCACCGCAATTCCCGAGGTGAACAGCGAGGCGAACACGCCACCGGGCGAGCCCGCGTAATGCATTTCCTCGCAGATCACCACCGCGTCGACCCCGTCGCCGCCGCCCCCGCCGACCGCCTCGGGGAAACCGGCGCCCAGCAGCCCGGCCTGGCCGGCCTTGAGGTGCAGGTCGCGCGGCAGCTCGCCGTCGCGTTCCCACTCGTCGACATGGGGAAGCACCTCACGCTCGACGAACGTCCGCACGGTCTTACGCAGTTGTTCGCGTTCTGGAGTGTGCCAAATGCTCACGCCAACAGCTCCTCTGGGATATCGACGATCCTGCTGCGCAGCCATTCGCCGAGCCCCTTCGCCTGCGGATCGAACCGTGCCTGGTAGGCGACACCCTCGCCGAGGATGTCTTCGATGACGAAGTTGACCGCGCGGAGGTTGGGCAGCACGTAGCGCGAGACCGGCAGATCCGCTGTCTCGGGCAGGAGTTCGCGCAACTTGTCGATAGTCAGCATGTGCGAGAGCCACCGCCACTGCCGGTCGGTCCTCACCCACACGCCGATGTTCGCGCTGCCGCCCTTGTCCCCGCTGCGGGCGCCGGCGATGAGGCCGAGAGGCGCGCGTCTCGTCTCGCCGAACGGAATCGGCTCAGGGAGGGCGGCCGGCGGCACGGGCCTCAGATCCAGAGTTTCCCCCGCGGGCGGTATCTCGACACGGGAACCGTCGGCGTGCACGGCGACGTGGGGCACCTCGGCGGCAGCGACGTAGGCCGGCTTGAACACGCCGTAGACCTGCCCTTGCGAGGGCGGGCTGGTGGCGTGGAAGCCCGGATAACTCGCCAACGCGAGTTCGACTGCCGCGGAGGAGAACTGGCGGCCCACATTTTCGGGATCGGGGTCACGGACCACGCAGCGCAACAGGGCGCTCGCGGCCTCTTCCGTGTCGGCGTCGAGGTGGTCGGTGCGCGCCAGCGTCCACTCGAGCTGGGCCGGTTTGACCGTCAGGGCCGTCTCGAGCTGGCGCCGCACCAATTCCGCCTTGGCCTCGATGTCGAGCCCCGTCAGGACGAGCGTCATCTCGTTGCGGAATCCGCCGATGCTGTTGAGCGAGACCTTCAGCGTGGGCGGCGGCGGCTCACCGCGCACACCGGAGATCCGCACCCGGTCCGGTCCGTCGCCGGACAGCTCGATGCTGTCGACGCGCAGCGTCGCGTCGGGGTTGGCGTAGCGCGCCCCGCCGATCTCGTACAGCAGTTGTGCTGTGACGGTGTCGACGGTGACCGCGCCGTCGGTGCCGAGGTGTTTGGTGATGACCGAGGAACCGTCCGAATGAATCTCGGCGAGCGGAAACCCCGGCCGGGTCAAAGCGCCCAGATCGGGAAAGTCGCGGGCGAAGAACGCGTAGTTGCCGCCGGTGGCCTGGGCGCCGCATTCGATGACATGGCCGGCCGCGACCGCGCCGGCGAGCCGGTCGTAGTCGGTGCGACCCCAGCCGTGGTGCGCGGCGGCCGGCCCGACAGTCACCGATGCGTCGGTCACTCGCCCGGTCACCACCACGTCGGCGCCGGAGGCGAGGCACTCGGCGATGCCCCAGGCGCCCAGGTAAGCATTGGCCGCCAGCACCGAGTTGGCCGCGAGAACCGAGCCGAAGCCGAACTCGTCCGCGCGCGCGAGCAGGTCGTCACCCTCGACGTGTGCCACGTTGACCGTCAATCCCAACCGGTCTGCGAGCGCCCGCACCGCGTCGGCGAGCCCGGCCGGGTTGAGCCCGCCGGCGTTGGTGACGATGCGCACACCCCGGTCGAGTGCCAGGCCGAGGCACTCTTCGAGTTGGGCCAGGAACGTCTTGGCGTAGCCGCGGTCAGCGGACTTGGCGCGGTCGCGCGCCAGGATCAGCATCGTGAGCTCTGCGAGATAATCGCCGGTCAGGTAGTCGAGATCGCCGCCGGTGAGCATTTCGCGCATGGCCGCGAGCCGGTCGCCGTAGAACCCCGAGCAGTTGCCGATCCGGACCGGACCACGTGTAGAGATCACGCGGGCTCCCTTCGTCGCGGACGCTGCCAACCAACCGGTAGGTTAACGATGACCAGCGGTACCGCGTCAAGGTTCGGGGCATCGACTTCCGCTGTTTTGGAGGCTACGCAGGTCGTTGGCTATCCTGAAAGACACTTGCCGGCGCCTAACCGCGCGCGCGGCGCCAGACTTACCCCCTCAAGAGGAGATCTCGACCATGGCTGTGCCCAAGCGCAGGATGTCGCGCGCGAACACCCGTAGCCGGCGCGCGCAGTGGAAGGCCAAGCGCACGGAACTCGTGGGCGTCAACGTCGCCGGTCAGCAGCACAAGGTGCCGCGCCGGCTGCTCAAGGCCGCCCGCCTCGGCCTGATCGACCTCGACCGCCGCTAACCCGGCGCCGGGCGCACCGGGTCCCGGCGCGCCTCTCAGGTCACTCTCAGACAGGGGGTTGACACTGTGGCTGTGCGCATACTTGTCGTCGACGACGATCGCGCGGTGCGCGAGTCGCTGCGCCGTTCGCTCTCATTCAACGGATACTCAGTAGAACTGGCCGGGGACGGCGTCGAGGCGCTGGAACGAATCGCCAGCGATCGGCCCGATGCCCTGGTGCTCGATGTGATGATGCCGCGCCTGGACGGCCTCGAGGTGTGCCGTCAGCTTCGCAGCACCGGTGACGACCTGCCGATCCTCGTCCTGACGGCGCGCGACTCCGTCTCCGAACGGGTCGCCGGTCTCGACGCCGGAGCCGACGACTACCTGCCCAAGCCGTTCGCGCTCGAAGAGTTGTTGGCCCGGATGCGGGCGCTGTTGCGTCGCACGGGCCCCGACGACGGCGTGGAGTCGGCCGCGATGACCTTCTCCGATCTGACACTCGATCCTGTCACCCGCGAGGTCACCAGGGGTCAACGCCAAATCAGCCTGACCCGCACCGAATTCGCGCTTCTCGAGATGCTGATCGCCAATCCGCGCCGGGTGCTGACGCGCAGTCGCATCCTCGAAGAGGTGTGGGGCTTCGACTTTCCGACGTCCGGTAATGCCCTCGAGGTGTACGTCGGTTACCTGCGCCGCAAGACCGAAGCCGAAGGAGAGCCGCGACTGATCCACACCGTACGCGGGGTGGGTTATGTGTTGCGCGAAACACCTCCCTGATGTCCGTTCCGAATTACGGGGCTATACCCCAGCCCGAATCGCCTCGACCGCCGTCGAGAACCAGTTCGGTGTCGCTGCGGTGGCGCGTGATGCTGCTGGCGATGTCGATGGTGGCGATGGTCGTCGTCCTCACCACGGTGGCGGTCTGGGCGGTGGTGTCGCGCGCGTTGTACGACGACGTCGACAACCAACTGCGCAACCGGGCGCGGTTGCTCATGGAAAGCGGCTCGCTGCAAGCCGATCCGAGTAAGGCGATCGAGGGCACCGCGTACTCGGACGTCAATGCGATGCTGGTGATCCCCGGCCGAGCGATCTTCACGGCCAACCAACAGGGGCAGACGCTGCCGCTGGGCGAGCCCGAAAAGGCCGTCCTGCGAGGGGATCTGATCATGTCGCTGCGCACCGTCGATCATCAGCGGGTGCTCGCGATGCACCTGTCCAACGACAGCTCGCTGTTGATCTCCAAGAGCATGGTCCCCACCGCCGCGCTGCTCCGACGGTTGAGCACGGTGCTGATCATCGTAGGCGGGATCGGGGTTGCGGTTGCCGCGATCGCAGGTGGTGCCGTCGCGCGTGCGGGCCTACGTCCTGTGGCGCGGTTGACCCAGGCCGCCGAGCGGGTGGCGCGCACCGATGACCTGAGGCCCATACCGGTGTTCGGCAGCGACGAACTCGCCCGTCTCACCGAGGCGTTCAACATGATGTTGCGCGCGCTGGCGGAGTCGCGCGAACGCCAGGCCCGCCTCGTGACCGATGCCGGCCATGAGCTGCGCACCCCGCTGACGTCATTGCGCACGAACGTCGAGCTGTTGATGGCGTCGATGGCACCCGGTGCGCCGCGGTTGCCGGAGGACGAGATGGCCGAACTGAGGGCCGATGTGATCGCCCAGATCGAGGAATTGTCCACACTGGTGGGTGATCTGGTGGACCTGACGCGAGACGACGCGGGTGTCACCGTGCACGAGACGGTCGACCTCGCCGAGATCGTGGACCGGTCGCTGGAACGAGTTCGCCGCCGCCGCAACGACATCGAGTTCGAGGCGACGACCACACCGTGGCTGGTCTACGGCGACTCGGCCGGCTTGGCGCGCGCCGTGCTCAACCTGCTCGACAATGCCGCGAAATGGAGCCCTCCCGGCGGCCTGGTGACGGTCCGACTGATGCAGATCGACGCGATGAACGCCGAGTTGGTGGTCTCCGACTACGGCCCCGGCATTCCGCCCCAGGAGCGTCCGCTCGTGTTCGAGCGGTTCTACCGGTCCACAACGGCGCGGTCGATGTCGGGCTCGGGCCTCGGATTGGCGATCGTGAAGCAGGTCGTGCTCAAACACGGCGGTTCGCTGCGAATCGAAGACACCGTTGCCGGCGGGCAACCACCCGGCACATCGATGCACGTGGTACTGCCGGGGCGGCCCGCGCATGAGCACGCCGCCGAGTGGGTCGTTCCCCGACACGCCCCTGCCGAGTAGCCCGGCGCGGGCACCGATGTCAACGATGATTGACAGCGGCGGGAATGGGGGAACGAAGTTTGGGTATCAACCGAACGTTCTCTAAGTGGATTCTCAGCCCGGCGGGGCACTGTTGACCTGAGTCGAACGTTGTCCATTTGGCCGGAACACGCAAAGAACGAGGGAAAAGGAAGAGCCCGAGCGACATGACGAACCATCCCAGGTATTCGCCGCCCCCGCCGCCCGGCCGCCGGCCGATGGGCGCTGAGCACGGGACGCCCGGCTACCCTGGTGGCGCCCAGCGTCCCGGCCCGTACCAGCAGCAGCCCTACGACTGGCGCTATGCGACGCAGCATCAGGTGGCTCACCAGCATCCGACCCAGCAGCAGTTCCGTGCGCCTTACGATCCCTACCGCGGCGCGGCTCAGCCGTTGCCCGGTCAGCCGCCGCAAAAGCGTTCCCGCGCAGGGGCATTGACGGCTGGAGCGCTTGCCGTAGCGGTCGTGTCGGCCGGCATCGGCGGCGGGGTGGCGCTGCTGGCGCAGCCCGACCGGCCCTCGGCATCGTCATCGATCGACGGCGCGGCGCCCAGCGTGCCCGCTGCCAGCCTGCCGGTGGGTTCGGTGGAGCAAGTCGCGGCGAAGGTGGTTCCGAGCGTCGTCAAGCTCGAGACGGACATGGGGCGGGCATCCGAAGAGGGGTCGGGCATCATCCTGTCCTCCGACGGATTGATCCTGACCAACAACCACGTGGTGTCGGCGGCCCAGGGCGGTCCCGGCGGCCCCAGTGGCCCCTCAGCGGGCCCGGGCGGGGCCCAGACCAAGGTGACCTTCTCGAACGGTCGCAGCGCCCCGTTCACCGTCATCGGCACCGACCCGAGTAGCGACATCGCCGTGGTGAAGGCTCAGGGCGTCTCCGACCTCACCCCCATCACCATCGGTTCGTCGGCCAACCTGCAGGTGGGTCAGGACGTGGTCGCCGTCGGTTCACCGCTCGGCCTCGAGGGCACCGTCACGACCGGGATCATCAGCGCGCTGAACCGTCCGGTCGCCGCCAGCGGCGACGCTCGGAATCAGAACACCGTCCTGGACGCGATCCAGACCGATGCGGCGATCAACCCCGGCAACTCCGGTGGCGCTCTGGTCAACATGAACGGTGAGCTGATCGGCGTCAACTCCGCCATCGCCACACTGGGCGCCGACGCCGGGCCTCAAGCGCAGAGCGGTTCGATCGGCCTCGGCTTCGCGATCCCGGTGGACCAGGCCAAGAGGATCGCCGACGAATTGATCAAGAACGGCACCGCGGCGCACGCCTCGCTGGGCGTGCAGGTCGGTAACGACGCGTCCATCGACGGCGCTCGGATCGTCGAGGTGACCGACGGTGGCGCTGCTGCCGCGGCGGGGCTGCCCAGCGGGGTCGTGGTCACCAAGGTCGACGACCGGGTGATTGGCAGCGCCGATGCGCTGGTCGCCGCCATCCGCTCCAGGGCGCCTGGGGAAAAGGTCACGCTGTCGTATCTCGACCCGTCGGGCAAGCCGAAGTCGGTCCAGGTCACGCTGGGTAAGGCGCAGCAGTGATGACGCCGACCGACGTGAGCACCCTGAGAGTGGCCGCGCCGCTGTCACGGGCCGCATATACGGTTGCAGTCATGGAGCAGCCAGGGGAGTTGGTGGGCCGAGCACTGGTCGTCGTGGTCGACGACCGCACCGCACACGGCGACGAGGAGGACCACAGCGGTCCGTTGGTTACCGAACTGCTCACGGAGGCCGGGTTCGTCGTCGACGGGGTCGTCGTCGTGTCGTCCGACGAGGTCGAGATTCGCAACGCTCTCAATACCGCGGTCATCGGCGGGGTGGACCTCGTGGTGTCGGTCGGCGGAACGGGTGTCACCCCCCGCGACGTGACGCCCGAAGCCACCCGCGACATTCTCGATCGTGAACTGCTCGGCATCTCGGAGGCCTTGCGCGCCTCGGGGTTGTCCGCGGGGATGGTCGATGCGGGCGTTTCCCGTGGCCTCGCCGGAATCTCGGGTAGCACGCTCGTCGTCAACCTTGCCGGCTCCCGCGCGGCGGTCCGCGACGGCATGGCGACCCTCAATCCGCTCGCGGTACAGATCATCGGCCAGCTGTCGAGCCTCGACATCTGACCATGAGCGGAAAGCGCGGAAATGTGATCTTAGTCACAATTGGACGTCATCGTGGGTGACCGGTCGAGGCCTGGTCGCGATCTAATCGACAACGTTTTCGGCGAGGTCATCCCAGGAATATCCGCCGCTGAGCGCGACGCCTCGACTCCCGACGACGACGCCGAGCGCGAGCGTTGGATGCGGGAAAATCGTCCGCCGCATCACAATTGACTCATCGAGCCACCAGTCGACGCCGCTCCCGTAGCGCGGCGGCCGCTTGCTGCGGTGAACCCGACCGACCGGTTCACGTTACGTCCAGGTTACGGCCCGAGCGCGGGAACGCGAGGTGTTCGCGCGGCGAACCGGCAGCCCCGGTAACGTCCCTCGCTCGTGTGGCGATCTCCCGTTGCCGGGTTTGTGCCCGACCGTTATGTTCCTCGTGTCACAAACGATGAACAGCACGTAACAGCGACAGTGAGATCTCTCATCGAGTCGCGGGGGTCTCGGACCTCTGGGACTAGAGGTGGGCCAGGCACCAACTGCAGAGCACGGTGAGCCGGGGGCTGACCGTCGACACAGCTAGGGAGAACATGAAGGTTTTCGGTCGGGTGCTGATGGCGCTGGTTTTGGCGATAGCCGGAGCCCTCGCGTCGTTGTTCGTGAGTTCGGGCACCTCTCACGCGGGGCTGGACAATGAGTTGAGTCTGGTCGACGGCAAGGACCGGACGCTGACGATTCAGCAGTGGGACACGTTCCTCAATGGGGTGTTTCCTCTTGACCGCAACCGGCTGACCCGTGAGTGGTTCCACAGTGGCCGCGCGAAGTACATCGTGGCCGGCCCGGGTGCCGACGAGTTCGAGGGAACCCTGGAGCTGGGCTATCAGATCGGCTTCCCCTGGTCGCTGGGCGTGGGCATCAACTTCAGCTACACCACCCCCAACGTTCTGCTCGACCAGGCGCCGCCGAACCTCGACCCAAGCGCGGGCTTCTTGACCACCCCGAACCTGTTCCCCGGGGCGTCGATCAGTGCTGATCTCGGTAATGGTCCGGGTATTCAGGAGGTCGCGACCTTCTCGGTGGACGTGGCCGGCGCCGAAGGTGGTGTGGCGGTGTCCAACGCGCACGGCACGGTCACCGGCGCTGCCGGTGGTGTGTTGTTGCGCCCGTTCGCGCGGCTGATCTCCTCGGCCGGTGACAGCGTCACCACCTACGGCGAACCGTGGAACATGAACTGACAGACCGCTCTCCCGAGCAACAGAACAGCCCCCGGAACCCTCCGGGGGCTGTCTTGTTTCTGACCGCAGGTAGAACCGGACATTGCCATTAGGTAAACAGCAAAAGCACTTTGCTAGTGATCTTGATCACCGCGCGTTACAGCACAGAAACTGTGATCGCGCCGTGCGTAGCGGTCCGATGTGCCGTAGCACACGTCGCGACGATCGGCGCAGCCGAAACAGCGAGCTTGAAGTCCCGCGATACCCGCGGGATGGGTGCGGAATCCGGTCGTGACAAGCCTTATTCGCAGCATGAACCAAATTGGGCCGCGCTTGGGCGGTGCCGATAACCCGCGCGCTCGCGTTGCCGGTTTCCGTCAGCGCCGTTATGTTCCTCGTGTCAACGGATGGGCAAAGCGTAAGAGCAGCATATGAGGTCTCTCATTTGCTCAAACGCCACTCATGCGTCGTGCGGCGCTAGCGCCAGCTACGGCTGACACCAGTTGCGGGTCCACAGGGGGTCCGCATCGACTAGCTAGGGAGAACATGAAGGTATTCAGTCGGGTGCTGATGGCGCTGGTTTTGGCGATAGCCGGAGCCCTCGCGTCGTTGTTCGTGAGCACGGGCACCTCTCACGCAGGGTTGGACAATGAGCTGAGTCTGGTTGACGGCAAGGACCGGACGCTGACGATTCAGCAGTGGGACACCTTCCTCAATGGTGTGTTTCCTCTTGACCGCAACCGGCTGACTCGTGAGTGGTTCCACAGTGGCCGCGCGAAGTACATCGTGGCCGGCCCGGGTGCTGATGAGTTCGAGGGCACCCTGGAGCTGGGCTATCAGATCGGCTTCCCGTGGTCGCTGGGCGTCGGCATCAACTTCAGCTACACGACCCCGAACATCCTGCTCGATCAGGCGCCGCCGAACCTCGACCCGAGCGCGGGCTTCTTGACCACCCCTAACCTGTTCCCGGGTGTGTCGATCAGCGCCGATCTCGGTAACGGCCCGGGCATCCAGGAGGTCGCGACCTTTTCGGTGGACGTGGCCGGCGCCGAAGGCGGTGTGGCGGTGTCCAATGCGCACGGCACGGTCACCGGCGCTGCCGGTGGTGTGTTGTTGCGCCCGTTCGCGCGCCTGATCTCGTCGGCCGGTGACAGCGTCACCACCTACGGCGAGCCGTGGAACATGAACTGACAGACGCTCTCCCGAGCAACGAACAGCCCCCGGAACTCTCCGGGGGCTGTTCCGTTGCGATCAGGTTTTGTCGGCGCTCGTGGTTTTCGCGGTGTCGGGGTCGGGACCGGTGCCGGGGGCTGCGCTGTGTGCGCCCGAGGATCCGTTGGTCTCGGCGAGGATGTTGCGGATCTCGGTGAGCAGTGTCAGCTCGGTGTCCTGGGCCTGCTCGACTTCACCCTTTTTGCGCAGCCGGTTGTAGGGCAGCACGACGAGGAAGTAGACGACCGCCGCAACCAGGATGAAGTTGATCACTGCGGACAGCAGAACATTCAGGTCTATCGTCTGGCCCCCGCCGATGCCGATGCGCAGAATGCCGTAGTCGGATTCACCGCCCGCGCCGATGCGGCTGATCAGCGGCTCGATGATGCTGTCGGTGAACCTGGTGACCAGTCCGGTGAACGCCGTACCGATGACCACCGCGACCGAGAGGTCGACGATGTTGCCTCTGGCGAGGAAATCTTTGAAGCCCTTCAACATGTGTCTAGATCCTCCCTGCCTGGTATGTGGTCGACAGCTACGCACGTTAGCCGCGTTGCCACCGGACAGGGCAGGAATACCCGGCGTGGAGTGGCCCGCCCTCAGTGCAGCGTGAGCGTCACCGTCTCCACCAGCGTCGCGGCGGCCAACTCGTTGGCGGCGTGGGCGGGCAGCGCCACCAGAACCACGCGATCAGTCCCCGCGCCGGTCCCCGTGGGCTTTTCAGACACCAACACGACGATCGCATCGCTGGCCACCACCCGCGGCCGGGTGTCGGAATCGCCACCGGCGGCCAGCACGTCGACCACATCGCCCGGGCGGATCAGATCGAGCACCGCGGTCTCGTCAAGCGACAGCGGCACGATGCGCGCAGTCGGGCCCGCCGCCGCTTCGGCGAGCCGGGGCGTCAGCAGGCGGACATCGGTGAGCGCCTCGCCGCGGCGGACGGGGCCGGCCAGTGTGGCGCCCACGACCGCGGCGGCATCAGTCTGAACACCATCGGGAACCGTTGCTGCGTCGAGCTTTTCGCGCCGAACGTCGTCGGCGGTCAGCTCGCTTCCCGGGCTCAGGTCGCGCGCGGCGACGACGGCGTCGACGTGCTGGTCATCGGGGTCGGGACGCACCGCGGCGACGGCGGCGAGCACCACAAGAGCGCCCGCGGCGATGCGGCGGGCAAGCACCGTGCGCGTCCAATCGGGCCGCACGATCTCGGTGATCCGATGCAGCGGCGACAGATTGAGTGAGTCCCCCATGCGGCCAAGTTAGGCAGCGCATCGGGAGGGTGGGCGAGGTACTCGCCGTCCTGTGGATAACTTCGAGCGTCAGCTCGATGCGGCGGCCGCTGCCGGAGAGCCCGACGAGCTCGAGGAAGTGCTAGAGGTGCTCGAACTTGCCGAGTCTGACGTTTTCTTCTCTGTCGACGAAGTCTTCTCCGACGAGGAACTCGACTCCGAGGAGCTGGACCCGTTGCTGGAGCCGTTTGACGAGCTCTTGGCGGATTCACGGCTGTCGGTGCGGTAGAAGCCGCTGCCCTTGAACACCACGCCCACGTTCCCGAACAGCTTGCGCAGCCGGCCGTTGCACTTTTTGCACGTGGTCAGCGAGGCGTCGCTGAACGCCTGGACTGCGTCGAACTTGTCGCCGCACTCGGTGCACGCATAGGAATACGTAGGCACGGGACCCCTCCCTGGTGGTCAGATCTGTTAGCACTCTACCGACTCAAGTGCTAGAACCGCTACGTGGCGTGCGTCATTCCCGGCCCGGCCGCCCGGTCGAGGGCCACAAACCCGCGCCGCGGTGTCAGCGCGTGGGTCATCGACACGTCGTGCGGTTCGGTGGGTAGCCGGTCGACGAGTTCGTCGTCGCGCACGACCGCCACGAGCCGCGCCGACCGCGATGCCAACCGCAGTGACCGGTCGTAGAAGCCGGCACCGCGGCCCAGCCGCGCACCGCCGCGATCGACCGCGAGCGCGGGGATCAACAACGTCGTGGCAAGCGAGATGGTCTCCGGTTCGAGCCGCGGCCCTCCGGGTTCCCGAAGGCCGAACCGCCCCTCCGTCAATTCGCCGGGCACGTACTCGCCCCACTGCAACGGCTGCGGGATACCCGAGACGTCGTACAAGGCGACGGGCAGCAGCACCCGCACGCCGTGCCGGTGAAGAGCGTCGATCATCTCGGGGGAGCCGGGCTCGGAGCCGACCGGAACGTAGGCGCAGACAGTCGTTTCGGTCGAGACGAGTGCCGACACATGCTCGGTCAACGCGTATGCCTCGGTGTCGTGCTCGTGCGCGGGCAGGGCCCGGCGAGCCACCAGAATCGAGGCCCGTAGCTCCGCCTTGGTCGCGCTCACGTCATCTTCCCCAATCGGTCTCAACACGCCCGACCTCGCAACGTTCAACCTGCCCATGGACGTTAGTGTGTGAACGATGACACGGCCTCTGGTCTCGATCCCCCACACGGCGGTGGTTCCTGCGGCTGGCCTGGGCACTCGGTTCCTGCCGGCCACCAAAACGGTCCCCAAGGAACTGCTCCCGGTCGTCGACACACCGGGCATCGAACTGGTCGCAGCGGAAGCGGCCGAGGCGGGCGCGGAACGGCTGATCATCATCACGTCCGAAGGCAAGGACGGGGTCGTCGCGCACTTCGTGGACGACCTCGTGCTCGAGGGCACTTTGGAGGCCCGCGGCAAGAAGTCGATGCTGGAGAAGGTGCGTCGCGCACCGGCCCTCATCAAGGTCGAGTCGGTGGTGCAGGCCGAGCCGCTGGGCCTCGGCCACGCGGTCAGCTGCGTGGAACCGAAGCTGAGCCCCGAAGAGGACGCGATCGCGGTGTTGCTGCCCGACGACCTCGTGTTGCCGACCGGCGTGCTGGAGACCATGTCGAAGGTGCGAGCCAAACGCGGTGGTTCGGTGCTGTGTGCGATCGAAGTGCCACGCGACGAGATCAGCGCTTACGGCGTCTTCGACGTCGAACCCGTCTCCGACACGAACAACCCGAACGTGTTGCGTGTGAAGGGGATGTACGAGAAGCCGAAGGCCGAGGACGCCCCGTCGCCGTACGCCGCGGCCGGTCGATACGTCCTCGACCGGGCCATCTTCGATGCGTTGCGGCGCGTTCCGCGCGGCGCGGGCGGTGAGATCCAGCTGACCGACGCCGTCGCGTTGCTCATCAACGAGGGACACCCGGTGCACGTCGTCGTGCACCGTGGCTCTCGACACGACCTCGGAAATCCCGGAGGCTACCTCAAGGCTGCGGTTGACTTTGCGTTGAAGCGCGATGACTACGGGCCGGAACTCCGGCGGTGGTTGGTGGAGCGATTGGGGCTGATCGACTGCTGATGAGCCCCGACGCATAGATAGGGGTGCAGTGCGTTCGGTCGAGGAACAGCAGGCACGAGTCGCGGCTGCGGCGGTGGCGCCGCGGCCGGTACGCGTGGCGATAGCCGAGGCGCAGGGGTTGATGTGCGCCGAGGAAGTGGTCACCGAGCGTCCGCTGCCCGGATTCGATCAGGCGGCGATCGACGGGTATGCGGTCCGCAGCGTCGACGTGCTCGGCGTCGGCGAAGCCGGAGATGCCGCAGATGGGGAAGAGCCGACCGACGGCGAAGTGAGCCTGCCGGTGATGGGACTGATCGAGGCCGGCGCCCGGACCCCGAGCAGACTGCAGCCGCGTCAGGCCGCGCGGGTCCAGACCGGCGCCCCGATGCCGACGCTGGCCGACGCGGTGCTCCCGCTGCGCTGGACCGACGGCGGCGATGCCCGGGTGAGGGTGCTGCGTGGCGTGCGCTCGGGCGCCTACGTCCGGCGAACGGGCGACGATGTCCAACCGGGCGACGTCGCGGTGCGGTCGGGCACGATCATCGGCGCGGCGCAGGTCGGCCTGCTGGCCGCGGTCGGCCGGGAGCGGGTCCTGGTGCATCCGCGGCCGCGGTTGTCCGTCATGTGCGTGGGCGGTGAACTCGTCGACATCTCCCGCACCCCGGGCAACGGCCAGGTGTACGACGTGAACTCCTACGCGCTGGCCGCCGCGGGGCGTGACGCGGGCGCCGAGGTGAACAGGGTCGGCATCGTCGACACCGATCCCAAGCGGCTGCGCGAAGTCGTCGAGGGTCAGCTCAATCGCGCCGAGGTGGTCGTCATCGCCGGGGCGGTCGGCGGGGCGGCCGCCGAGGGGGTGCGTTCGGTGCTCGCCGAACTCGGGGAGATGGAGGTGACCCGCATCGCCATGCACCCCGGCTCGGTGCAGGGGTTCGGCCAACTGGGCCGCGACGGCGTTCCGGTGTTCCTGTTACCCGCCAACCCGGTCAGCGCGCTGGTGGTGTTCGAGGTCATGGTGCGTCCACTGATCCGGTTGTCGCTGGGCAAGCGGCATGCGCACCGCCGCATCGTGCAGGCTCGTGCGTTGTCGCCGATCGAATCGGTCGCGGGCCGGACGGGATATCTGCGCGGTCAACTCATGCGGGATCAGGACACCGGCGAGTACCTCGTCCAGGCGCTCGGCGGTGCGCCTGGCGCGTCGCACTTGCTGGCCACACTGGCTGAGGCGAACTGTCTGGTCATCGTGCCCACCGAAGCCGAATCGGTTCGTACCGGCGAGATCGTCGACGTCGCTTTCCTGGCACAACGCGGCTGATCCGCGCGGGTGTCGACGTGAACCTGTGGCGGTCGAGTTCGGTACATCCGGGTTGGCCGATGTCTGCGGGTCCGCTGCGTGTGGCGGCCGGCGTTGTGCGGTTGCGTCCGGTCCGGCTGCGCGACGGAGCGCAGTGGAGCCGCATCAGGTTGGCCGACCGCGCGCACCTGGAACCGTGGGAACCGGCCGCGGGTGTGGACTGGGAGACGCGACACGCGATCACGTCGTGGCCCTCGGTGTGTTCGGGGCTGCGGTCCGAGGCGCGCAAGGGCCGGATGGTGCCCTTCGTGATCGAATTGGATGACCAGTTCTGCGGGCAGCTCACGATCGGCAACGTCACGTACGGGGCACTGCGATCGGCCTGGATCGGGTACTGGGTGGCCAAAGCGGTGAACGGCGGCGGGGTTGCGACAGCGGCCTTGGCGTTGGGGGTCGACCATTGCTTCGGTCCGGTCGGACTGCACCGGGTCGAGGCGACGGTGCGCCCGGAAAACGCCGCTAGCCGTGCGGTTTTAGCGAAGGTCGACTTTCGGGAGGAAGGGCTTTTGCGTCGGTATCTCGATGTCGACGGCGCCTGGCGCGACCACCTGCTGGTGGCCATCACGATCGAAGAGATCACCGGTTCCGCGGCCGCGACGCTGGTGCGGCAGGGGCGCGCCGAGTGGGCATAGTCGTGTGGTTTCGCGAGACGTATACCGGGGTCGCGAACCACGGCGATACACCGCCCTGGTGTACGTCTCGCGAAAGCCGAACGGCCTCCGCTGTTACCAATGTGACATTTGTGACTGTTGGTGCTTGTCTTGTGTGAATTACAGGTGTGTAATTGCTTCGGCGCGCCGCCCACGGATGCGCAGGTCACAGACCTAGCCTTTAGGGGAAAGGAGCAGGCGACATGCCAAGCATCCCCCAATCTCTTCTGTGGATATCTCTCGTCGTTCTCTGGCTCTTCGTGCTCGTGCCGATGCTGATCAGCAAGCGCGACACCGTGCGCCGGACCAGTGATGTCGCGCTGGCCACGCGCGTGCTCAACAGCGGCCGCAACGCGCGGCTTCTGAAACGACGCGGTCCGGCGGCCGGCCATGCCAGCGATCCGGACTGGCGCCCCTCCGAAGAAGACCTCGACGAGGAGATCGAACGCAAACCCGAACCCGTCAGCAGCCGCGCGGTGGTGCGCGCCGCCGCGGTCACCGTCGAGGAGAAGGCCGAACCCGACTACCTCGACGTCGATGTCATCGGCGAAGACTCCGGCGCCCTGCCCATCGGAGTGTCCGACCGTCCGGAAGCCGAAAAAGAAGAGCTGACACTGCAATTCGACGAGCCGGCGGATGAGGCGGTCGACGAGGCGGCGGTCGAAGAGCAGGAACCCGAGCCCGAGGACGTCGACGGCGACGACGAGTACGAGACCGTTGACGACTCATCCGGCTTGGAGGCGCCGTCCGAAGCCGACCTGCGGATGGCCGACTCGCTGTCCGAGGCGCGTCGGCGCAGGCATGAGTCCAAGACGGCGGCCGCGGTCAGCGAGCGCAAGTACCGGTTCCGCAAGCGGATGTTGACGGCGCTCGGCGTGCTGTTGGTGGCGACGGCGGCCGCGGCGTTCACGCTGAGCGCGACCTTGTGGTGGCTGTGCGGCGCTGTCAGCGGGTTCACCGTGTTGTACCTGGGCTACCTGCGGAGGCAGACCCGGATCGAGGAGCGGCTGCGTCGCAGACGTGCGCAGCGCATCGCTCGCTCGCGACTGGGCGTCGAGAACACCGATGACCGCGAGTTCGACGTGGTGCCTGCGCGCTTGCGGCGGCCGGGTTCGGTGGTGCTGGAGATCGACGACGAGGATCCGATCTTCGAGCATCTGGACTACGCGCCGTTTGCGCGGCACTTCGACCTGCCGCGTGCTGCGGGGCAGTAAGCCCACCACAGAACATCGGGGCCGTCGATTTTCGGCGGCCGTCCGGTGACTGGTAGCCTGCTACCGGTATCAGGGGCTATGGCGCAGTTGGTAGCGCGACTCGTTCGCATCGAGTAGGTCAGGGGTTCGATTCCCCTTAGCTCCACGTCTAAAACCCCAGCTCAATAATCTTGGGTGTATTAGCTATGACTTTCTCCGGAGCTGCTCAGTCCGCAGTTGGTCCGCAGTGATTCGAATTGCTGCGTCCAGACGACTGGCAACGTCATCCAAGTCTTCGTCGAAGAGGTCCGCGTAGACATCAAGAGTCATCGATGCTTTCGCGTGCCCGAGCATGCGCTGCAATGCCTTTACGTTGGCCCCCGCGCTGATCGCCAGTGATGCTGCTGTGTGCCTCAGGTCGTGGGGAGTGATGGACGGGAACTCGGGCGTCGTCGACTTCCCCGTCTTGGACTCCTGAGCGCGCGCCGCTTCGGCCACCCGTTGGCATTCTTCGACCGCGGGTCGGAAAACCCGACAACGCCAGTTGGAGTTCCGCAGCACTCCGCCGCGCATGTCGGTGAAGACGAGATCATTGCGGCCCTTGCCTACCATCAACGCCGACAGTTCCTCGGTCAGTGCTGCCGGGAACGGGACTGACCGTCGCTCATATGTCTTCGGCGTCGACCACACCAGGCCGCCAGACTCTGTGACGGAGCGGGAGACGTTAATACGACGCCGGAGCATGTCGAAATCCTGGACCCGCAGGGCCGCCATCTCACCCCACCGGAGGCCGGTGTAGGCCAGGAACTTCACCACCTCGCCTTGGCGTGTGACGGCAGCGGCGAGGGTGGCCACCTGAGAGTGGCTGAGATAAGCCCTATCTGGATGTTGACGCTTGGGCAGCTTCACGCCATCACATGGATTACGGGGAATGCGACCATCTTCGACCGCCGCGCCGAGCACTTGGCGCAGAACGCCGAATGCATTTTCGATAGTCGGTGCACCCACCCCGCCGTCAACCATTTTCGCCACCCAGGCGCGCACGGCTGCAGTCTTGACGTCGGCGACCGTGACGGTGCCCCAGTGCGGATTCACTCTGCTACCCCATGCACTCGCACGGGTTGCCGCGGTCTTGCTGGAGATGTGGCCCTGCGAAGCCGACCATGAGTCATAGACCTCTTTGACGGTCGCCATGCCCGCTCGCGGCGGCACGTAGCTGCCAGTGGCCAGTTTGGCAGTGACCTCGGTGTCGAGCCAGCTTTGGGCATCAACCTTCCGCCTGAAGCTCTTGCTTTGTTCGCGGCCTTCGTCGTCGACCCAGCGCGCCATCCACCGCAGGCCCTTGCCGTGCCTCGCACTTGGAACTGTCTCGGTCGTCCCGTCTGGACGGCTCACCGTCTTACTCCAGCGATCCGCAACACCGGCGCGGCGGTTGCGCTTCATTTCTTGGACTCCTCGCTTGTGGAGGTGATGACACCGGTCGCAATGGACTGCATGCGTTCATAGTTCGTGTGGGCCGTGTCCAAGTGGTGGGCGGCTTCCCGGGCCAGGCTCACCAGTTCCGGGACTTGCATGGCTTCGAACCGCTGGTCGATGTCCGCAAGAATTTCTTCCAGATCGGCAGCAGTCTGCGCCGCAGAAAGCGTCTGACGTTCAGCCGTCCCCGCGTAACTCATCACATTCGCCATGGCGAACGTGAGGGTGGAGTCGTCGGGCTCTCTGCCGAGCACCCAGTCAAGGGACGCCCCGAACAGGTTGGCAATGCCGACCGCCTCGTTGATCCGCACCGAGCGACTTGCGCTTTCGATTTTGGCGATCGTGGTTGCGTGCATAGGCGCGATGCCTTCATCCGTCAGCATGTCCGCCAGTTGTGGCTGACTCCACCCACGGCGGGTTCGCTCTGCCTTGAGCCAGTCGCCGAAACGCTCGTCGACCCATTTGGTACGCGATCTTGCCATTTCGTCAAGATAACTGTTTTAGCTTGCTTTCGCCAGTCAACGCAGCCATGCTCAATATTGCCAAAACCGTGAGAACAATCGAAATAGGAGGAGTCGGCACCATGGACCAAGAATTCCTGAGTTCGGGAGACCTGGAAAAGCTCACAGGGACGAAGTCGTCGACCTGGCGATACTGGGCGATCACCGGGCAGGGACCAGCAAGCTTCAAACTAGGTAAGCGCAGGGTATGGCGTAAGTCCGAAGCTCTCGCGTGGATCGCCGAGCAGGAGGCAGCTGCCGTAGGTGGCGTGCAATGACGAGATCACCGGAAGTCGACTCCACTTTCTTGATGCGCGGCCCGTCGCTTCCCCCGGGCACGGACACTGACAATGTCGGCGGCTGGGCGGAATGGGAGGGCGTTCTCAGTCGGCTCTGTTGGTCTCCTCCGATGCCGTTGCCGAATCGCTTGGCGTCGAGAGACATACGCGCGGTCGTCCAGCAGAAGCCCGATGGCACCTTTGCCGACGAGCCGCTCGTCTATCTCGGAGAGGACTGTTGGTCCACGTCGGATGCACGCTTGATCGCCGGGGCTCTGATCGCTGCCGCCGACGCGGGCGAACGGATGGCGAATCGATGATGGACTACGGCACCTGGGCGAGGAAATTGAAATTGATGCGAGTGCGAGTGCGACGGCGGGCGCGAGCATTACGCCACGTGGTGTCGGCGCTGCGAGTGGATCAGTGGGAGGAGGAGCTCTTCTTTATCCTCGATGCTGACGGCGTTCTAAAGGGTTTGGACAAGGACGACATAGGAGGGGTCGCGTCGCAGATTGCGGTCGATCTCCGTCTCCACAAAAACGCCGCCGAGGTCCTCCGCGCTAGTGCTCGCCAAGTTCATGAAGACTCGGATTATTGGAGTGATCCTAACGCCGTCGCACGCGCGCTGAACTCGGCAGCCAGGGTCCTCGAAGACATGCGGCCGGAATGACCAGTGGGGGAGCTAAATTCTAAGTTGGCGATGATTTCGTCGCCGCTCGATTGCGATCGATGACGAGTTCGGCCCCAAGGGTTTACGAAATCCTCGACTCCGGTGGCATGCCGATCAAGTTCGACAAGGGCAATGCCGAGTAGATGGCCCAGCTGGCCGCCGGGCAGTACAGGTGGCCCAAGGGTACCCAGGGGCCAGGCCACAAAGTCTCCGACATTCCGTTCGGAGTCAGCGGCTCGGATCTGCGTGGTTTTGCCGGTGGAACCCAGCAGGTGTCGGGCGTGCTGCGCATCGAAATGGACCTCGCAGCCAGCGCGCAGGTGTGCGGGCTCCCCAGACCGTCCAGCTCGCCCCCCCACGAGCGCAAGGCCAACATGGGCTACGGCAACGCCACCCCCAACAACGCGCCAACCGGTGAAGGTCCGCTATCTAGAGGAAGGAGCGGCTGGTGAGCGCCGTGATCGACGATGATGTCTGCCGGTGTGCGGTATGCGATCGCACCTTCGAGGATGACGGCGACTTTGATCGCCATCGCTCCCGGGGCGGTTTTCTGGATTCGGGTACCCCTCGTCCGCCCACTGAGCGGATCTCCCGCAATCTCATCGAGGACTGTGGCCTGATCGACGGCGCTAGTGCAAAGTCTGGCGGTCGGGCGCAGCATGTCGAGGCGGCGGTGTCAGCGTGAGCCATTACAGCCCTAAATCACTGAGCAAGGACGGCACAGGCCATATGCGATTGCCGATGTATCAAACCGTCGACGGGGCCACCCACCGCCTCGATGACTTCGATAACTTTCCTGGATTTCCCAAGTGGTTGCGTGGCCAGTTCCGGCCATCAACCACCCTGGTGTACGTAGCCCTGTTCTACTTCGAATGGCTCGACGCCGAGCCGAAGCTGGAGACGCTCGCGGCCATGGTCGGCGTAAGCCGGAGTACGGTTCAGCGATCAATCAAGGAGCTGGAGGCTTGTGGGTACGTCCGCCTGCATCCGGAGTACACCCAGTACGGAATGAGGTTGCCGAATCGGGTCGAGCGGGCTGGTGATCCGTGTTGACCTACGAATCTCAGCGCGAGTTACGCCAGACTTTTGGACTCGCGATAGCCGCGGTCTTCGAGGTCCTCAGCCACCACGCGGACGACGACGGCATCGTCGAAATGGCCCACGAGACCGTCGCCGAGGAGGCCGGGGTGAGCATCAGCACGGCTCGTCGGTCGATCGACAAACTCTGCGCATCCGAGTGGATCTTTCGTGCCCCGCAGTTTCACGAGAACCGGCAACGCCTAAACCGCTACACGATCTGTGAGCGGGCGCGTGTTCAAAATGAGCAGGCGATAGAAGTACTAACTACAAGTACTTCTTCTTCTTATAGAGAAAGTAGATATGAAGAGTTACTACCAGAGTCTCGTCGAGCCGCTGCTCTGACGAGCAGCGAGGTAGAACCACCACACCCAGAGACCTTGCCGCCTGCGGCGGCTACCCAGGAGAGCTTGGTGGAGTTGGTAGAGCGACTCATGGGAACACCGATGCCGGAACGCAATATTGGGTTCGGAGATCGTCTGAACGTGCTAATGGTTGAGAGGGAGGCGTGCTGGCTTGTCGCCTGGTTTGCGTCCCGCGTTCTGGAGCGGGACAACAAGGAACGCCAGCGTCTGGGCAAGACTCGGGTGGATAGGATCAGTGACCTCCGGCGTCTGGCTGGGTGGGTGAAGAGTGCGCGGGTGTTCCTTTGCCGTCCGAACCCTCCGACCTTGGAGCAGGTCTGCCACGTAATTGACTGCGTCTTCGACGAGCATGATGGCCACTTGCCGATCGAGCTGGTGAATGAGTTTTCACCTACAGGGCGGACGCGCCCCAAGGACTTCCGGTTGACCCGCTTGATTCAGATCTTCAGCAATTGGGACCGGCTCGTGGAAGTCGTGGCCATGCCGATGTGTGGCCGTCCGAGTCCGCAGCCGGTGGCAGTGGATGGCCCGGCCCCTGGCCAAATCCCTGTTCCCGATTTGGACGCCAAGGTCGCCAACCTGGTCGATCTATTCGAGACGTTCTGTCGCAGCCGAGACCCGGAGTACGAGCTGGATGAGTTCTCTCGGGCGAACTGGTCAAAGACCTTCAAGATCGCACTTCGGCAGGGTCACCCTGACTTCGCCTCGTGGCGGCTCGTCATCGAGACGCTGGCCGACCCCGACATCGACGAGTTTGTCAGTGCAAAAGACAGATACATTGACCCATTCACGTTGAAAAACCGCTTCGCAGAGGCCTTCGATCACGTCCAGTTCTTCCGAGACCTGAAAGTTCGGCACCCGGAAAGATTCGACAAGACGCAGCGCAGGCCGAAGCCGGAAGTGGAGCCTGTGACCATTGAACAGATGCGCGAGATCGGTTTCGAGGAGGGTTACATCGAGAGGTTCCTGGAGCGACGTCACCGCGCCGAAAGCCGCCAGCGGACCTGGTGCGATGACGATGAGGTCGAGCACGTCACTGCGGGCGACGTCCTAGCATGCAGTGACGCGCGACCCTTCGATTCCTTTTGATCTCCTGGGTGCACCAGGGAAACAGCGCGGGTCGCTGCCGCGACGGGGGACGACAGTACCCGCGCACCTTGCCGCTGAGCTGTCGCCCTTGTAGGGAGTCGCAAACGTCGACATCGTCGAGGCGATCCTCACCGCTCATGAACGACGTGACCCCCTTGAACCGCGACTCTGACGATGTCGGTGTGCACCAGAGCCTTGTGAATGCGGATCCAAAAGGCCGCCGACTCGACCCCGCCCGTTAAGCCCCTGAGCTACAGCGCGGAACGACTGGACCTAGTAGGACGGCTACCGGTTGGCACTTGATACTTACTGGTGCTGGCCAAATATCAATAGCCAGCCGTGCAGAAAGTTGAGCGATCCGGAAACCAGTGCACGCCCGATCTGCGCTTATTGCAGGCGCAGCCGATCGGATCGTATAGAGCGGGCACAGAAATCCCGCAAGAAGTAGCAATTTTCGGCCTTCGGGAACTGACGCATTAAGTAGCAATTCCGGCCCTAGCCGAGACTCTTCGACCCGGTCGGCGCGCCCGCCGCCACCCCCGTGGTGGGACGCTGGCAAGGTGCCCACACTTCGCTCAGTGGGCCATTGCGCTGATCGATCCGGGGTCGTCGCTCATGAGGTGCGGCGCTTCCGGTTTCGCGGCGGAGCGTTGAGCGGGCGCATCAGCTGCTCGTCGATCTCGTTGACGTCGACCCGGATCGTCCGGCGTGAGCGTCCCATCCGGTATCCCGTCAGCTCGCCGTCGGTGATCAACCTGCGGACCGTGCGATCGCTGACCTGTAGGTATTCCGCAGTCTCAGCGACGGTGATGTAGCGCCGCGTCACGATCCCCTCCAGACGCGAATACGCCCCAGCCCGAGCAGCGAGTCGCGGTCGATGCGGATGGCCCTTCCGGACCCGATACGTCGAGCGTCCAGTTGCTCATGCGCGATGAGCAGGCGGATGAGGTGAGCGCTGACTTGGTAGTAGCCCGCCGCTTGGCCGATCTTCACCCAGCGCGGCACCAAATCCTCGGGCACGGCGGGCTGCCCGCACATCCGCAGCACCGATCCACGCTCAACTCGGATCAGCCGACCCCAGGGTGCGACTCCGCCTCGGATGCCGATGCGGCGGATCTCCAGGTCCGGCAGCATCTTGTAGACCTCCATGCGGTCAACCCCGCAGTGCTGTGCTACCTGCGCCGTGGTCAACCATGGCGGAAGTGTGCTCACGGCTCGCGGATCTTGTTAAGACAATCAGGGCATCGCTGCGCTTTGGGATCTTTCGCATGACCACAGGTCTGGCAGATCAGCTTGCGTCGCTGGCGGGCGGCCGCGGACTTCATCGCCATCCGCTGCATGTGTGCCTTGCGCGCCCACTCGGCGCGTTTGGCGCGCTCCTGCGGAGTCAGCATGCCGTCGGGGTCGACCTCTCGCTCGAATCGGTCCACCGCTGCTTTGCGTGCAGGCGAGGTCCGCGCAGCGCGGTCGGGCGTCCTAGCCCAGGACTCGTATGCGCCGATTCTGCCTCGCATGCTGCGCATCTCAGGCGTGTCACCCGCTCCCACTGGCGAGATCCTATGAGCGCGAGACAAAGACGATCCGACTGTCGGGTTACGTCCATCTGCTACTTGGGTGATCAGATCTGGGAAGGTGCTGGGGAGATTGAGCCGAGCTCCTCGATGAGGTGTCCCTGTTGTACGTCGACGCACCGTGTACGGCCCTTCGTTGGGCATCCAAGCGTTCCCCCTGACAGCGCTATCCGCGCAATACCAAGATCCCGAAGATTCGCGCGACGCCGCGTATCTACCTGCATGACGGACATTTGGATTCAGAGATCTCGGGGCGCACCCGCGCTTGCCCTACAAACAGTCGTGCCGACGTCCGTACTTAAGTAGGTTGTTTTGAGCGGAAGTTTCAGCTTGGCAGTAAGGGGGATCGGTTGACCGTGTCGCTGAGGCAGCAATGTCCACTGATTCCTCAGCGGTCTCCGTGTTGACCGACCTAGTCGTGAAGCGAGTCGCCGCTTGCCGTCTAAGTAGACCGGTAGAAGAGGACGGACAAATGAGGGGCAACATCGGATTCGTATTGACGGCTGCTGCGGCCGGACTGTTGTGGCCCTCAGCCACCCAGGCTCAAGCCGCCCCACCCGCGCTGTGCCAGTACCAGCTAGGCGACAAAATCGTCACCATTGCGTGTGACTCTGATCCGCTGGCCGAGCCGGGCATGGCGGGAAATATGCCTGTTCAGGTGCCCCCACAGCTAGCACCGCCTGCCGCGTCTCCGGGTTCCGGCCAGTCACCTGCCGCTCAACGCTACTTATCCGAGCTGGACAAGTACGTTCACCCAAACGTCAGTCCTGGTCGGTTGATCGAGCTGGGTGATCTCGCTTGCTCGACTCGTCGTAGCGGCGTGTCAGCCGACGATACCCGGATGGTTTTGTGGCAGAACCTCAAAGATTCAGGTGTGGTGTCTGATAACGCCGAGACAGGCACCCTTGTAGACGTGGCCGCTGACACTCTGTGCCCAGAGGTCGGGTACCGATGACGGTGGCAGCTCGCCGTCAGATGGGTCGTAATGCGGTCCGCGCCGCTAGCATCAGCTTGGCCAGTGTCGGAGTGCCGCTATTCCTGATGATCACTCCCGCGGAGGCACAACCTAACCCGTGTATGACAACTCCCTCTTACTGCGAATACCTCAGCAAGTTCGTCAATGCCGAGATGTCGTACCGGCAGTACGTGTGCACTCTGGTGGTTCGTGCAGACAATCAGATCCACCGGGTGGTGGCGGCCCAATTGATCGCCAACCGATGGTATGGAGGAGATACTTATGCGGGGGTTGACGCCTTCGCCGAAGCGGCACCGCACTGTTGGGCGGCTGCGTCGGGTCAGACGAGTCGTGGACGAGAACGATAGGGCGGGCGACGCAACTTGGCCCGGTCTCATTGGGTCGCCGGTCCGTGGCGAACGCCTCCGTAATTCCCTTACATGTGAAGTACAGTGTGAAGTGTGGCCGAGGCAATTGCGGATTCGGGTGACCGGTTCGCGAAGAAGCGCGCTCCTTTAATCCGCGTTCTCTCGCAACTGCGCTGGCCAGTCATGTCAGGGTTTGCGGTTGACAGCGTTGCAGACCAGTTCGCGGTTCGAATTGGTAAGGACTACCCACTGCGCGAAACGGGAAAGGAGTTAGGTCTGCTATTTACGCCCGAGGGTGTGAGTCAGCAGGCGGGCGGCATACTTCACAGGTTCACTGACGGTGACCGGCAGTGGGTGGTCACTTTCGCTGCCACGTTCATCACGCTGGAGACCTCCGCGTACACAACGCACCAGGATTTCATTCAGAAACTTGTTGCGGTGGTGCGCGAGATGAAGGACTATCTGCCGCTACAGCGGTGGGACCGTTTCGGCTACAGATACACCAACCGAATCACGGACGAGGCAGACATAAGCGCGCTGCAGCAGTTATTCAATCCTGCTGTGCTCGGGACACTCGCTCTGGGTTTCGGGGACACCATCGTCCACAACGTTGGAGAGACGGTGTATGAGGGCAAAGAGGCATCGCTGTTGGTTAAGTCCGCTTACCTCCCGCCAGGCGCGAGTATCGACGCAACGATCCCGCCCGCTACTGGGCCGTCGTATCTCCTGGATCTGGACGCCTTCGCAACCGGGCCATCAGCTGCGTTCGACGATGCCGCGATTGATCAGCAGGCTAATGTTCTTGCTAAGAAGGCCCGCGACTTCTTCGAAAAGGTAACTACCGATGAGTATCGTGCCCGTTTCGCCAGTTAGTGCACGGCTAAGAAGTACCGCGGACGTCTTACTTGCAGCCGGATTCAGCGCGTTAACAATTGTTGGTTCCTCGAGTGGTCAACTACACGACATCGGTCTGCGCTCCTCAATCAGTTCAAGCAACCTTGCACCGATCCCAGCTGGGCCAAGCGTCATACCACCTCCGGTGGTCCGCGCTGAAGGTGGGCCTCTCGCAGAGCGTTCAAAAGCCTTGCTGTTGGCTGAGGCGCGCGAAGCGTCGGGTTTGACATGGCAGCAGATTGCTCGATATTTCGGTGTGTCGCGCCGCGCTGTGCACCTATGGGCATCCGGTGGTCGGATGACCGCCTCGAACGAAGAACTTCTTGCCCATCTTCTGCGCGCAATCGACTCGGTGAAACACTTAGCGCCCTCTGACCGGCGACAGGCGCTTCTCCGTCCCGGCAGTGGCTTGAACCTGGTGGATGCTGAGCGGGCCAGGCGATCGTCTCGAGAGACCGACATCAATCGTCCCCCTCGGATCGGTATTGTGGCCGATGAGGCGTAGCGGGTGGCCGGTACAGAAGATCGATCCGGAGCGTTCTTCAAAAACGTTCGTCAAGGACACGTATTCACGTTAAGAACCGAGGAGGACGGCTCCGATCCAGAGCGGTTCGTCGTCATCTCGCAAACGTGTGACATTGTCTTGTCGAAGCGGCCCACTGTAATTCTCGCTCGGGTCGTCGAGCTGGCTGGCTCAGAGCGGGCCAATGCTGCGACGGAAACGAACCCGAGGCTTGTTCCCTTGCCTTGCCTTGACGACAAGCACTTTGCAGACCTCTGTTTCGTCGAATCGCGCCAGAAGATCGATTTACTTGACCTCCCGTATGCGCCTGGTATCGATCTCGGCAACGAGCAGGTGAAGCGTGACTTCTCACTTTCCATCACTAGGTGGTTCGGACGGTTCCCGTTTCCGGACGAGGTTGTGCCGTGGCTCCGCCCTCTTGAACAAGTGGTTCGTGAGAAGTATCGAAAGCAGTCAGCGCTAGGTGAGCTACTTCGACAAGTCGTGGTGGAGATACGGGTGGAGGAATTGGCTCAATGGGATCACGCGCCCTATAAAATTGACATTCATACGATCGTCCGAGCCGAGGCACTACCTACGCTGCCCGACGATATCGCTGATGTGTCGGACTTCGTGCAGCAGCTCCGTGAGTCGGACGACAGCGTTAAGGCACCTGCGGCACTGGCCGAGCTATATTCAGCTATGGATGATGTCCATATACGTCACCATGTCTTACATGCGCTGGCCGAATCGCTTGCTGCACTATGCACACCGGCGAACATAGATACACAGCCCGAAGCCGTAACGACTGCGGTTGCCACGATTGAGTGGCACCTATGGGGTGATGACGAGTTCCCGCTCGCCAGAATCCGAAAATCGGAGCCACTCGACCTGGAGTACTTGTCTGAGCCAGACCAAAGGGTATGAGGGATGGGAGCAACGTCACCAACCATCCATCTCACAGTGCTAATGGCAAGCACCCGAGCGAGGTCTCAAATCTTTAGTTCTGAGATTGTCCCGTGCGCTCTGCAGGAATAACGTGGAAACCCTGGTGGGCTGTCTCGAAAGTTGTCTCGTATCGAAACAAGGCCTCTTCTACTTTTGAGATATACTCGGTGAATGACGACCACGATCGCACAGGCCACCGGCGAGCTGCTCGGCTACGCGCGAGTGTCCACCGGTCATCAGTCGCTCGATCAGCAGCATGACGCCCTGTGCAGTGCCGGAGTGCACTCAGACCGCCTCTATGAGGACAAGCTTTCCGGTACGTCGACCAAAGAGCGGCGGCCGGGCCTCACAGCGCTGCTCGACTACGCCCGTCCCGGCGACACCATCGTCGTCGTCGGCATCGACCGGCTTGGACGTAATGCCGCCGAAGTCATGACCACGATCCGAGACCTCGGGCAGCGTGAGATCGTCTTGAAGTCTCTACGTGAGGGCATCGACACCAGCAACGCGACAGGCCGGATGGTGGCCGGAGTACTGGCGTCACTAGCCGAGCTGGAGCTGGAACTGCAGCGCGAGCGCCGCGCGGCGGCCAAGTCAGCCCGAAAGGCGCGCGGCTTGCCGATCGGGAGGCCGAAGGCGCTCACCGATTCTCAGATCCGGCAGGCGGAGCAGCTTCGCGCTAGCGGTGAGCCGGTGCCCGAGATCGCGGACACATTGGGAGTCAGTAGGGCAACGCTCTATCGTGCACTGGCCGAAACCGGCTGATCCGTCGGGTCACCAGAGTGGCCGTCGGCCGCGTAGGGTGGCTTCGTGATCGGACGTTGGTGACCTTCCGGGGCTTGTGGAATCCCCAAAAGGTAGCCGACGCAGAACACGTCGGTACAACATTCGAGACACCACGACCTGTTGCTCGTTGCTGCGAGGCGGCAGAGCACACTGTCTCAGAAGTGATCGATATCGAGACAGTGCCTGATGGTCTTCTTGAGGTCGGGCCGCGAGATTCCTGCCTTATCGCTAACACACGATTATCGCGGTCTATAGCAGCCCATCAAAGCGCCCGAGCATCGACATTTAGATGACCTATAGTCTCGCTTGATGGCGGAGCCCCGCCTACTGGCTCGAGCGCGTCCCAAGTTGGAAGCGGACGAGGAGCGTCGCTCGAAGGCTCGATGTCGCCACCCAGAAACTCAGGATTCTGCAAAAGCCCGTCGGTCTCATCACTCATCGAATCTATTGTTGTGAGGAAGGCGTCACACATAGAGTGAACAGCGCGCATCAATGTGTCATTGGCGAATAAGTCTTCTTCGAAACTATCCATGTAGAGGATTCCAAGTACTCCCGGCGCAGCCTCGCTGTATGGCGGACTGAATGATAAAAGCGGCATCGCCGCAAGCGATCTAACCTGGTTTGGCTTATCTCGCAGCGAACTCGGAGCCCGAAGTCGTTGTAGCTCCTCTCTTAGCAACTCCTGCGAAACACCCGCCTTGCTTCTTACCGTGGCTCGGTGAGCGTAGGCAGCACCTAAGATGCCGATATCTTTTCGAACTACACGTCTAGTCGCTATCAGAGCGTCTCGACCTTTAACCATCGGATGGTAGGCGCAGCACTGCTGAAGAGCCACTTGCCTGCGATCTCTTACTACTTTCCGGAAAAACGTTACCCTGAGACGAGGACCGCCTCGGCGAGGCTTTAGTAGTCGCGAGACCGTGCTACAGAGATGGTCTGCAATGTCTGCAAGGGGTGGGGGCACATATTCACTACCTTCAAGTTCTTCCGGGGCGCTCAACTCCGATTCTCTCCCCGGCTCGTCGAAGTAGTTGAATGGCCAGCGGATTTGAATGGCTTGCATTTGTATAGGACGCATTTGAAATGCTTCCAATTTCCGTGTTAGTCGCAGGCTATTCTTGTCATATGTGAAGAGTTCTTCCGAAAGCTTCGGGGTCAGTACCGCATTGAGGCCCTCGAGTCGCTCAGTACCGTGCCGTATTATGATTCGCCTTTCCGGAACTGAATATTCCGTCGCTAGGTCGTTCATGTCTTTGTTCGAGGGAATAAAGCCACCGCAGCGGTACAGCAGAAATGTCATCAAACGATTCTGGAAAGACGCAGATTCTTGCTCGAATATACTTGCGAAAGTTCGATTCTTCTTGAGATGGAGTATCACCATCGTATCGTTCCGCAACCGTTGCCAAAGATCGTCGCGAACACTTCTTAAATCGGCGTCGTGAGCAAACAACAGTTGCAGCCCCTGGAATGTCATTGGGGAGTCGCTTCCACGTAGGCGCTGTAACCTTCTTATGAGCGCAGGGCGTTTGGAAAAAAGGTCGTACAGTATAAGATCCTGACGAAAGTGTGCCACTCGCAGTCGAAGTAAATCTATGAAAGCACTGTCTCCGGAGCCCGATACGATATAAGTTGCCCTGGCTTCGCCGAGATGGGCCTGCGCGAAAGTCTCGTTTCTCCAATAGGATTGGTCGGGTTTCTTCTCTAGTCCGAAGCCTACTGTAAAGATGACCCGATTGAACTCGTCTGACTCGCCGATCGGCCATGGCGTATCGAAAGGCGTGGACGGTTTCCGGGGCTGCCTTCGATTCCCAACCCAATGAAGCGTGAACTCGTCGCCGTCCGCCAAGGAGATCTGTAGATGCCGAGTATTGCAGTAGACGCGGAGCCGGTCGAGACCGGCCACTGATTTAAGGTCGTCCGACCATGAGCGAATCACTTCACGTACGACATCAGAGGCGCGGCTAGCAGTCCAATTCAGTAGCGGCAGGCCCGGGCTGTTCGCATCCGTACCTTCTTCCGGCCAGTTGTAGATATAGGGATGCAGCCACCTAGACTCACACCCGTGCTGGAGTGGCAGCACTGTGTCATGACGCTCAAATAAGACTATTTCAGCGGCAACCGCTTTCTTTAGCAGGGCGGCAGCAAGTGTGAGCCCTGCGAATCCTGCACCGATGATGGCGATCCTTCCCTTGGGATCTTCATCCGGGTCGCTGATCAGCGTGTCTGATTCGATTAGTGACCAAGCTAGGTTCAAAGCGCGAACCTGTTGGCTATAGACGGTGACCCCTGTTTCAAAAGCGCCGACCTGATATAACGCTCTATCCGGGACTAGCCGAAAGCTGTCCAACACCTGCTGCGGCGAGTTCATCGATAGCGTTTGTGCGCTATGCAGGTCCCCTAACTTATGTCTTAATTGCCGAAGCCGCTCCCGCACGTTCACGGCTATATCGTATTGATCGTCAGTGTCTGAAGTGGCCGATTTGTTGGCGAAGATAGTGTTCGCGCGTAGCTCCCTGGCGAGCAATCGAGAGCTCTAGCGTCTCAGGGAATGATGCCATTGCACAACGGATGCGGGCCGTCAGCCATGCTTCCCGTGCTGATGTACCCGCCGCTGCTGACGCTGTACCACGCCTCCTTCCCGAGGAAGAAGGCGTCGGTCTCGCCCATCCCGTAGCGACTCATAAGCATGTTCTGGAGTTCCTCGGTGTAGTCGGCCCCGCTTGCAACTGCTTTGCACGCGAACGTGACTGCTTCGGGCTTCCAGTTCCCACATACCTCGCCAGTGCCGGTGTTGCACACCCAGGTGTTGTGCTCGCGCCAGTCGTCCTGCTGAGCCTCTATGCTGGTGGAACTCGTGGTTGTCGAGTTTGTCGTCACAGGTGTTGGCGGCGGTGGGCTGCCAGTCGTAGGGGACGGGGGCGGCGCTGCGCTTATGGAGGGTTCCGTCGGGGCAGTCGATGCTGTCGAGGAAACTTTTGAAGTCGTGTTTGGGTTGGCTGTCTGGTCTTGCTGGTTGGCCCAAGGTCGCCATATGGCCACACCGCCACCGAGTAGCGCGAGCATGATCGCTGTGGCGAGCGCCAACAGCGCCGGTGAAAATATCCTTCGGTGTACTTGTGCATCCGGTTCTGCCGACACCGGAGCTTGTTGAGTGGGTGCTGTCGGGGACACCGCAGGGCTGGCAGCAGTCGCCCTCGCGAACTCGCGGGCGAACTCCTGACAGGTTGGAAAGCGGTCTTCGGGCTTCTTCGCCAATGCGCGCGCAAATATTGGATCGAACGGCCCCAGGTTGGAATCGACCGTCGACGCGGCAGGTGCGGGTTCGCTCAGGTGGTGGCTGATCACCACGATCGGGTTCGAGTCGGGAAACAACACTGTGCCTGTGACCAGGGTGTAGACGGTGGCCGCCAGCGCATACTGATCTGCACGGCCATCTAGATCCTTGCCCATCAGCTGTTCGGGCGCGGCGTAAGCGACCGTGCCGACTGTCATGTTGGTCGTGGTGATGCCGCTGATCTCATCGACGGGTCGGGCGATGCCGAAATCAGCGAGGAATGCATTCGGATCGTCGGTGTCGAGGTCGGCAACGATGATGTTGGCGGGCTTCACGTCCCGGTGCAGCAACCCCTTCCTGTGGGCATAGTCCAGCGCACTGGCGACGGCGGTGACGATCGTCAGGACGAGATCGACAGGCATGCCTGCCGGGTACTTCTGGTCTAACAGGTGGGCTGCGTCGGTGCCGTCGATGTAGTCCATGGCGATCCACAACTGGCCGTCATGCTCGCCCCGGTCGTGAATCCCGACGATGTGGGGATGGCGAAGTCCTGCGGCTAGGTCAGCTTCGCGGATGAACCGCTCCCGGAAGGAAGGGTCGCTGGATATGTCCGGGCGCAGGACCTTGAGGGCCTCTTGGCGGGGCAGGCGGGGATGCTGGACCAGGTAGACCTCGCCCATGCCGCCGGAGCCGAGAAGCCGCAGGACCCTGTAGTCGGCGAAGGTCTTCCCGATCATCATCGGCATGGGCAGATGTTAGCTGCCGTGGCCGAGCTGCTGACCACTTCCGACTGGGGCGCAAGCGCCGCGGCAAGGTTAGGACTCTCGATTTCTGTGCCTCGACGTCTTTCGCACCGTCGACACCCAGTGACTCCCCTTCTCCTTGAACGCTCCGCTCGGCCCGTTGAT
>NZ_LZIK01000016.1:0-241462 GCF_001667105.1 Mycobacterium sp. 852002-51152_SCH6134967
GATGAACGTTCGTACTGCAGTGAGCAAGGGCTTCTTGGCCGCGGCGATCTCCGGAGCGCTTGCGATGGTGCCGATGGCATTGTCCGAGTCGTCGTTGGCCACAGCCAACGCCGATTCGGTGAACTGGGACGCCATCGCCGAATGCGAGTCCGGTGGCAACTGGGCGATCAACACGGGTAACGGCCACTATGGGGGTCTGCAGTTCAAGCAGGCCACCTGGGCCGCCAACGGCGGTGTCGGCAACCCCGCGACCGCGTCGCGCGCCGAGCAGATCCGCGTTGCCGAGAATGTCCTGCGCACCCAGGGCCTGAAGGCGTGGCCGAAGTGCGGACCCCGCGGCGCGACGCCCGCCGTATGGACCACGCCGTCGGGTCCGTCCGCTCCGACCGCACGGACGATGCCTGCCTCGGCGACCGGTTGCGCTTCGATGTCGTCCAGCGGCCTGTTCGGCTTCGTCAACCCGCGTCAGATGTGCACCGCGCTGCTCAACCCGATCGGGACGATCGCCGGAGCACGCTGAACTCGTTGCCCTGCGGGTCGCTCAGCGCCCCGGGAGCCGAGTCGACGCTCCACTGCCAGCGGTTGGGAACGACACGGTCGTCGTCGACGCGGACGAACTTCCAGATGAGGTCCTCCCAACCGGCCGACCCGTAGAGCCACCGCGGCGTCCCGTCGGGACCGTCCCGCAGTTCGGCTCCCACCCGGGGCGCCCACCAGGCGGCGAGCTCTTCGGGCCGGTCGCTGTCCGTGCAGACGGCGAAGACGCGGGCGGGCGGGCCTCCTCCCGGGTCCTGCGGGAACGCGCAGAATTCGTTGCCCTCGATGTCCGCCAGCATCGTCCACCCGGTGTGCTCGGCGAGGACGCGGGCGCCGAGGTCGAGGAGCGACGCGACATCGCGGACGTAGAGGTCCACGTGGACGCGGTTCTTCACCGTCTTCGGGCAGTTCTGCGGTCGGAAGACCAACAGTCTGCGCTGGGCCTCGGCGCCGAGGACCGCGGCCCAGAAGGCGGTCATCGCCGGCGGGTCGGCCGCGTCGACGACCAGCGGGCCCAGCCGCACGGTCACACCGCGAACAAGTCACGGTCGGTCGGCAGCTTGAACGCCGACCGCGACGCCACATCGGCCAGGTGGCGGGCCACCAGGGCTTCGGGTCCCAGCACCGTCGCACGGCTCACGAGCGCACTGATCGCCGGCGGCAGATTCATGACGCGCCCGATGAACCGCGATTCGCGGACCAGCGAGCGGACCCGCGGGCGGCGGAACTTCACGAACCGCGCGAAGGCGGTGGCGACATCGTCGTCGTCATCGAGGAACCTCGCGAGGATCGCGGCGTCCTCCAGTCCCTGACAACCGCCCTGTCCGAGGTGCGGGCGCATCGGATGCGCGGCGTCACCGACCGTCACGACCGAACCCCGCGACCACTGGCGGGCCTCGTCGCGGTCGTAGAGGTCGTTGCGCAGGACGGCCTCAGGGTCGGTGGCGGCCAGGATCTCGGGGATGGGCGCGGCCCACGACGCGAACCGTTCCTGGAGGTAGGGCAGTTCACCCTGCGGCGCCGTCGTCCCCTCGGGTACGCGTTCGGTGGCGAACCAGTAGGTGTGGTCCTCTCCGAGCGGCACGTGGCCGAACTCGACCGCGGGTCCGAGCGTCTCGCCCGCGAGCTCAGGATCGATCGTGCTCTCAGCCACTCCGCGCCACGCGCTGTAGCCGACGTATTGGTTGTGCAGCGGTCCGTTGAGATGACGGGCGACCATCGAATGGGTGCCGTCGGCGCCCACGACGGCCTCGGCCTCCAGCACCGCTGAGTCGGCCAGCCTGATTCTCACGCCGTCGGCGGTCGTCGCCAGCGCCTCGGCCGCCACTCCGGCTTTCAGGGTGCCGTCGGCGAGCGCACCGGCCAGGATCGACGTCAACGCCGAGCGGCGGATGACCACGAGAGGTTCGCCGAGGGCCGTGATGAGGCGTTGCCGTTCGGGTCGCCGCAGCCAGCTGCCGTCACGCCAACGGGCCGCGCCCGCGGTGACCCGGCCGCCGGCCTGACGCACCGGGGCGCCGAGGCCGATGTCGTCGAGTGCGGCCAATGCGTTGGGCCAGATGCTGATTCCGGCGCCGGACGACGTGTCGGCGTGCTCCTCGACGAGCGTGACGTCGTGTCCGCGCTGTTGCAGCGCGACGGCGCTCGCCAGCCCGGCGATGCCTGCCCCGACAACTACGATCCGCTTCGGCATCTGTCGAACGTAGCGCGCCGAGCCCGCAGTTCGTGCAGAGAAGGCGTCCGATCGGTGTGCTACGAACGGGGCATGATCGCGACGGCCCCCGACGCCCTGTCCACCTCGTCTCGCGCCCCTTTCCACGACCTCGACGAGTACGTCGCGTTGCCCCGCCTCTCGGGGCTGGCGCTGTCGCCGGACGGAACACGATTGGTGACCACCGTCGCCCAACTCAACGACAAGAGAACCGAATACGTCAGCGCGGTCTGGGAGCTCGATCCCGCCGGTGCCCAACCGGCACGCCGACTGACGCGAGGGACCAAGGGCGAGTCGGCGCCCACGTTCGCGGCCAACGGCGATCTGCTGTTCATCGCCATCCGCCCGACCCCCGATGACGACGAGCCGCCCGCCGCGCTGTGGCGGCTCCCGTCGACCGGCGGTGAGGCGGCGCAGGTGTTGGCGCTTCCCGGCGGCGTCGAGGCGGTGCGCCCCGCCCGCGAGGAGGACGTGGTTGTGGTGCGCTCACCGCTGATGCCGTCGGCACGGACCATCGACGACGACCGTCGGCTCCGGTCCCTGCGCAAGGACAACAAGATCACCGCGATCCTGCACACCGGGTATCCGATCCGCCACTGGGACTCCGATCTCGGGCCGGGCGAGCCGCACCTGCTCGGCGTCGCGTTGACCGACGATTCCGCCCGCGGTGAGGACGTCCGCGACCTGACCCCCGCGCCGGGCGCTGCATTGCGCGACTCCGACTTCGACGTCAGTTCCGACGGGCGCTTTCTGGTCACCACGTGGCAACGGCCCGCCCCCGGCGCGTCTCGGCATTCGGTGTTGATGCGAATCGACCTCGACAGCGGCGAACGCACGGTGGTGGTGGAGGAGGCCGCCGCCGACGTGTGGAGTCCGTCCATCTCCCCGGATGGTTCGACCGTCGTCTACCTGCGCGAGACGTTCTCGACGCCCGACACCCCACCGCGAATAACGCTGGGCTCCATCCGATTCGGTGACAGTCCACGCGTGCTCACCGACGATTGGGACCGGTGGCCGGCATCGGTGACATGGCTGCGGGACGGCTCGGCGGTGATCGTCACGGCCGATCAGGACGGCAGGGCACCGGTCTTCCGTGTCGACCTCGCCGACGGCGCGGTGACCCAGCTGACCTTCGACGATTACTGCTACTCCGACGTGGTGGTCGCTGCGGGCGGTGTGCTGTTCGCGTTGCGCAGCTCCTACGCCGCGCCACCCCACCCCGTGCGCATCGACCCCGACGGCGCGATCACCGAACTCCCGTGTGCGGCGTTGCCGCCGCTGCCGGGAACGCTGACCGAACTCGAGGCGACCTCCGCCGACGGCACGCGGGTGCGTTCGTGGCTGGCGCTGCCGGCGGGTAACGGCGAGGCACCGCTGCTGTTGTGGATCCACGGCGGCCCGTTGGCCAGCTGGAACGTGTGGTCGTGGCGGTGGAATCCGTGGCTGCTGGCGGCTCGCGGGTATGCGGTGCTGCTGCCCGATCCCGGGATGTCCACCGGTTACGGGCAGGACTTCATCGCACGAGGTTGGGGCGCATGGGGCGGTGCCCCGTTCGAGGATCTGATGGCCCTCACCGACGCCGCATGCGCGCATCCGCGCATCGACGCGTCCCGCACCGCGGCGATGGGTGGATCGTTCGGCGGTTACATGGCCAACTGGGTCGCCGGCCACACCGACAGGTTCGACGCGATCGTCACCCACGCCAGCCTCTGGGCGCTCGACCAGTTCGGCGCCACCACCGACTCGTCGTACTACTGGCTACGCGAGATGACGCGCGACATGGCGCAGGCGAACTCGCCGCACCGCCACGTGGGCGACATTCGCACGCCCATGCTGGTCATCCACGGTGACAAGGACTACCGGGTGCCGATCGGCCAGGCACTGCGGCTCTGGTACGAGCTGCTGACCCACTCCGCGCTGCCCGCCGACGCCGACGGCGACAGCCCGCACCGGTTCCTGTACTTCCCGTCGGAGAACCACTGGGTGCTCACACCCCAACACGCCAAGATCTGGTACCTGGTGGTCCTCGGGTTCTTGGCCAGGCACGTGCTCGGTGAGGACGTCGAGGTGCCCGAGACGCTCGGGTAGCGTCGCGACCATGAGCGCACCGGAGCGGGAATTCGACATCGTCTTGTACGGAGCAACCGGGTTCGTCGGGAAACTCACCGCCGAATACCTGGCCAGGACGGCGCCGGACGCCCGGATCGCGCTTGCAGGTCGATCGCACGACAAGCTGATCGCGGTCCGAGACTCCCTGGGTGGCAAGGCCGCCTCCTGGGCGCTGATCACCGCGGACGCGTCGCAGCCGTCGACACTGAACGCGATGGCCGCACAAACGCGCGTGGTGGTGACCACGGTGGGGCCTTACGCGAAGTACGGTCTGCCGTTGGTCGCGGCGTGCGCGGCCGCCGGCACCGACTATGCGGACCTGACCGGTGAGTCGTTGTTCATCCGCGAGAGCATCGACCAGTACCACAAGCAGGCCGCCGACACCGGCGCCCGGATCGTGCACTCGTGCGGATTCGATTCCGTCCCATCGGATCTCACGGTGTTCGCGTTGTACCGGCGCGCGCAGCAGGACGGCGCGGGCGAACTCACCGACACCAACCTTGTGGTGCGCTCCTTCAAGGGCGGGGTCTCCGGCGGCACGGCCGCGTCGATGATCGAGGTCATGCGGGCGGCGTCGTCGGACGAAGAGGCGCGACGGGTGATGAACGACCCGTACACGCTCACCCCCGACCGCGCCGCCGAACCCGAACTGGGCGGTCAACCCGATCTGCGGTGGCGGCGGGGCGCGGAGATCGCACCGGAGCTCGACGGGTACTGGGTTGCGCCTTTCGTGATGGCCGCGGTGAACACCCGTATCGTGCGGCGCAGCAACGCATTACTCGACTACGCCTATGGTCGGCGCCTGGAGTACGGCGAACAGATGAGTATGGGCAAGTCGGTGCTCGCGCCGGTCGCATCGGCGCTGGCCGCTGCCGGCAACGTCGCGACGATGGCGCTGGGCAGCCGTTACTTCGACCGCGTGCCCAGCAAGCTGGTCGACCGGGTGCTGCCCAAACCCGGCACCGGTCCCAGCGAGAAGGTCCGCGAGAGCGGCCACTACACCGTCGAAACGTACGCGACGACCACCACGGGCACCCGGTATCGGGCCGTCATGTCGCAGAAGGGCGATCCGGGCTACAAGGCGACGGCGGTGCTGCTGGGGGAGTGTGGGCTCGCGCTGGCGCTGGACCGGGACAAGCTGTCTGACCTTCGCGGCGTGCTCACCCCCGCCGCGGCGATGGGCGACGCATTGCTCACCCGCCTACCCGCCGCCGGGGTGACGCTGGAGACGACGCGCCTGCACAGGTAGCGCACGTCACATCGCATCAGGAGCGAAAAGCCGCTCCGTTCGGGGCACTTAGCGACACCGCGCACTGCATTCCTAGAATTGCGGGGTGACCGCCAGCCCCCGATCCTCTGCCGAAGCCCTGCCCAAGTCCTGGGACCCGGCCGCAGTGGAGAGCGACCTCTACGAGGGCTGGGTCAAGGCCGGCTACTTCACTGCCGACGCGACCAGCAGCAAGCCCGCTTATTCGATCGTGCTGCCCCCGCCGAATGTCACCGGCAACCTGCACATGGGCCACGCGCTGGACCACACGCTGATGGATGCGCTGACGCGCCGCAAGCGGATGCAGGGCTACGAGGTGCTGTGGTTACCGGGCATGGATCACGCCGGCATCGCCACCCAGTCGGTCGTCGAGAAGCAACTCGCGGTCGACGGCAAGACCAAAGAGGATTTCGGCCGCGACCTGTTCGTCGACAAGGTCTGGGACTGGAAGCGGGAATCCGGCGGCACGATCGGCGCGCAGATGCGCCGCCTCGGCGACGGCGTCGATTGGAGCCGCGACCGGTTCACCATGGACGAGGGCCTGTCGCGCGCGGTGCGCACGATCTTCAAGCGACTCTTCGACGCGGGCCTGATCTACCAGGCCGAGCGACTGGTCAACTGGTCGCCGGTGCTCGAGACGGCCATCTCCGACCTCGAGGTCAAATACGAAGACATCGAGGGTGAGCTGGTGTCGTTCCGGTACGGCTCGTCCAACGACGACGAACCGCACATCGTCGTCGCCACCACCCGCGTCGAGACGATGCTGGGCGACACGGCGATCGCCGTGCACCCCGACGACGAGCGATACCGCGACCTGGTCGGAACGTCGCTGCCGCACCCGTTCATCGACCGCGACATCGTGATCGTCGCCGACGAGCACGTCGATCCCGAATTCGGCACGGGCGCCGTCAAGGTGACTCCCGCCCATGACCCAAATGACTTCGAGATCGGTCTGCGCCACCAGCTCCCGATGCCGTCCATCATGGACACCAAGGGCCGAATCGTCGGCACCGGAACGGAATTCGACGGCCAGGACCGCTTCGAGGCGCGGGTCAAGGTGCGCGAGGCGCTGGCCTCGCAAGGCCGCATCGTCGCGGAGAAGCGGCCGTACGTGCACAGCGTCGGCCACTCCGAACGCAGCGGCGAGCCGATCGAGCCGCGGCTGTCGCTGCAATGGTGGGTCAAGGTCGAGGCGCTGGCCAAGGCCGCCGGTGACGCAGTTCGCAACGGCGACACCGTGATTCACCCTCCCAGCCTCGAGCCCAGGTGGTTCGCGTGGGTGGACAACATGCACGACTGGTGCATCTCGCGCCAGCTGTGGTGGGGCCATCGCATCCCGATCTGGCACGGCCCCGACGGCCAGACCGTCTGCGTCGGGCCCGATGAGACGCCGCCCGAGGGGTGGGAGCAGGACCCCGACGTGCTCGACACCTGGTTCAGTTCGGCGCTGTGGCCGTTCTCCACCATGGGCTGGCCGGACCACACCCCCGACCTCGCCAAGTTCTATCCGACGACCGTGCTGGTCACCGGCTACGACATCCTGTTCTTCTGGGTGGCGCGGATGATGATGTTCGGCACCTTCGTCGCCGACGACCCGGCGATCACCCTCGACGGTCAGCGCGGACCTCAGGTGCCGTTCCAGAACGTCTTCCTGCACGGGCTGATTCGCGACGAGCACGGTCGCAAGATGAGCAAGTCGCGCGGTAACGGGATCGACCCGCTGGACTGGGTGGAGCTCTTCGGGGCCGATGCGCTGCGATTCACGCTGGCCCGCGGGGCGAGCCCGGGCGGTGACCTGTCCATCGGCGAGGATCACGCCCGAGCGTCACGCAACTTCGCCACCAAGCTGTTCAACGCCACCCGGTTCGCGTTGATGAACGGCGCGGCACCGGATGCACTGCCGGACGCCGCCGAGCTGACCGACGCCGACCGGTGGATCCTGGGCCGGATGGAACAGGTTCGCGCGGAGGTGGATTCGGCCTTCGACGCCTACGAGTTCAACCGCGCGTGCGAATCGCTCTACCACTTCGCCTGGGACGAGTTCTGCGACTGGTACGTCGAACTGGCCAAGGTGCAGCTCGCAGAGGACGTCACGCACACCACGGCCGTGCTCGCCGCGGTGCTGGACACGCTGCTGAAGCTGCTGCATCCGGTGATGCCGTTCGTCACCGAGGTGTTGTGGAAGACTCTGACCGGTGGCGAGTCGCTGGTGATCGCCGACTGGCCGACGCCATCGGGTTTCGAACCCGATCCGGTTGCCGCGCAACGGGTCGCGGACATGCAGAAGCTGATCACCGAGGTGCGTCGCTTCCGCAGCGATCAGGGACTCAACGACCGGCAGAAGGTTCCTGCGCGGTTGTCGGACATCGCCGGCGCGGACCTGCAGGCGCAGGTGCCCGCCGTGCGTTCGTTGGCCTGGCTGACCACCGATGGTGACGGCTTTGCCCCGACCGCGGCCATCGAGGTGCGGCTCTCGCGCGGCACCGTGACCGTCGAGGTCGACACCTCGGGCACCGTGGACGTGGCCGCCGAGCAGCGCCGGCTGGAAAAGGATCTCGCTGCGGCGCAGAAGGAACTGGCCAGTACCACAGGCAAACTCGGAAACGAGGCGTTCCTGGCGAAGGCTCCCGCAGAAGTCGTCGACAAGATCCGCGGACGCCAACAGATCGCCCAAGAGGAAGTCGACCGCATCGCCGCGAGGTTGGCCGCGCTGCGATGACCGACCCGGAGCCGGACGACCGGCCAGAGCCGGACGTGGAGCCGCTGGGGCCTCCGGATCGCGAACCCTCACCGGACGAGATCGCGGCGCTCCTGCAAGTCGAACACCTGCTCGACCAGCGTTGGCCCGAAACGAAACTCGAACCCAGCACGACGCGCATCTCGGCGCTGCTCGAACTGCTCGGCTCACCGCAGCGCGGTTACCCGTCGATCCACATCGCGGGCACCAACGGCAAGACATCCGTCGCGCGGATGGTCGATGCGCTGCTGACGGCACTGCACCGTCGCACCGGACGTACCACCAGCCCGCACCTGCAATCGGCGGTCGAGCGCATCTCGATCGACGGCAAGCCGATCAGCCCCGCGGCCTACGTCGACACTTACCGCGAGATCGAGCCGTTCGTGCACCTGGTCGATCAGCAGTCCGAGGCCGGCGTCCTGGGGAAGGCTGGACCCGCCATGAGCAAGTTCGAGGTGGTGACCGCGATGGCGTTCGCCGCCTTCGCCGATGCGCCGATCGACGTCGCCGTCGTCGAGGTCGGCCTCGGCGGTCGCTGGGACGCCACCAACGTCGTCAACGCCCCCGTCACGGTGATCACTCCGATCGGTGTCGACCACGCCGAGTACCTGGGCGACACCCTCGCCGAGATCGCCGCCGAAAAGGCCGGGATCATCGGCAAACAGGAAGACGACCTGGTGCCCACCGATACGGTCGCGATCATCGGCAGGCAGGCCCCCGAGGCGATGGAAGCGCTGCTGGCCCAGACGGTGCGCGCCGACGCGGCGGTCGCGCGCGAGGACTCGGAGTTCGCGGTGCTCGGCAGGCAGGTCGCCGTCGGCGGGCAGCTGCTCGAACTGCAGGGCCTCGGCGGCCTGTACTCCGACATCTTCCTGCCGCTGCACGGAGAACACCAGGCGCACAACGCCGCGCTCGCGCTTGCGGCCGTCGAGGCGTTCTTCGGCGCCGGGGCACAGCGCCAGCTGGACATCGACGCGGTGCGGGCGGGTTTCGCCGCGGTGACAAGCCCCGGCCGCCTGGAGAGGATGCGCAGCGCGCCAACGGTTTTCATCGATGCCGCGCACAATCCGGCCGGAGCCGCGGCGTTGGCGCAGGCACTGCAGGACGAGTTCGACTTCCGCATTCTGGTCGGCGTCGTGTCGGTGATGGGCGACAAGGACGTCGACGGCATCCTGACCGCCCTGGAACCGGTGTTCGACCAGGTGGTCGTCACGCACAACGGATCACCGCGCGCGCTCGACGTGGAGGCATTGGCGCTGGTGGCCGAACAGAGGTTCGGTCCCGAGCGGGTGGTCACCGCGGCGACGCTGCCCGACGCGATCGAGATCGCCACCGCGATCGTCGAGGAGTCGGCGATCGAGGGTGAACTGCTGGGTGGCGCGGGGATCGTGATCACCGGGTCGGTCGTCACCGCGGGAGCGGCACGCACGCTGTTCGGAAAGGATCCGCAATGACCGAACCGGCGCCGCAGCAGCCGGATCCCTGGAAGAGCTTCCGCGGGGTGATGGCGGGCACGCTGATCCTGGAAGCCATCGTCGTGCTGCTGGCGCTGCCGGTGGTGGCCAACATCGGCGGCGGGCTCACCGCGGCCACCGGCGGCTTCCTCATCGGGATGGCGGTGATCCTGGTGCTGCTGGCCGGTGTGCAGGGCAAGCCCTGGGCGATCTGGGTGAATGTGGGCCTTCAGGTCGTGCTGATCGCGGGTGTGGTCCTCGACGGGGCGATCGCCTTCGTCGGGGTGATCTTCCTGGTGGTGTGGCTGATGATCGCCTATCTGCGCGCCGAGGTCCTTCGCCGACAGAAGAGGGGACTTCTGCCTGGTCAGCAGCGTCCGCCGGAGTAGTCGATTTCGGCGGCTATTCTGTCGGCCGTGACTGAGCCGATTGAACGGACCCTCGTGTTGGTCAAGCCCGACGGCGTCAAGCGGCGTCTTGTCGGTGACATTCTTTCCCGGATCGAACGCAAAGGACTGGCGATCGCCGAGCTGAAGCTGGTGACCGTCAGCGACGAGCTGGCCCGCAGGCATTACGCCGAGCACGAGGGCAAGCCGTTCTTCGATTCGCTGCTCGCGTTCATCACATCGGGCCCGGTCGTGGCGGCGGTCGTCGAGGGTCCACGCGCCATCGCGGCGTTCCGCCAGGTCGCAGGCGGAACCGACCCCGTGGAGAAGGCGGCACCGGGCACCATCCGCGGTGACCTGGCCCTGATCACCCAGGACAACCTCGTTCACGGCTCGGATTCCCCGGAGTCCGCCGCGCGCGAGATCGACCTCTGGTTCACCGGCAAGTAGGGGTTTCGCGACCTGTCTCGCCCAGCCTGGTCGGGCGGGGCGTCGTGATGTGGGATACTCGACTCGGGTGACCGGCCGCCAACGGGGACCGGACACCCGAATGAAGACTTAGACGTGCGCGACCATCGCCACGCGTGATGCGGCGCCGACCGTCCAGCCATCATTCAGACCGGCACCGGGATGGTCCCCCAGTGGGCCGCTCGGAGCGAGACCACAACAAGCTCGGGCGAAGTCACCCGGGTCCATAGCGGAAGCCCTCGCGTGGCCGCGTCAAACACGACGCGCCCGGGGGCTTAAGGAGACTACGTGGCCGAAGATGCCCCCACCGAAGACCTATCTGAAGACACGCGAGGAGCACAGGACTCTCAGCCGGAGTCGTTGAGAGTCGATTCGCTGGCCCAGGTGCTGGGCACCACTAGCGAGCGGGTTCTCGAGGCGCTGACCGCGCTGGACGGCCGCCCTCGCACCGCCGAATCCCCCCTCGGGGAGGACGAGGCTCAACGCGTGCGCGAGGCGCTCGCTGACGCTGCCGACGCGCCGCAGACGCCCGAACCGGCGGATGCCTCCGAACCGACCAACGGAGACGAGCCGGAGTCCCGGACGATTCTGGAGACCCCCGCCGAAGAGGCGCCGCAGCGCGCTGAATACATGCCGCTGTTTGTCGCGCCGCAGCCCGTCCGCTTCGAATACGACGCCGACGCCGACGACGATGACGACGACACCGACGACGACGATGACGACGGCCAGGACAGCGAGGACGACCAGTCCGAGCGGCCCTCCGGTCGCCGTCGCCGCCGCGGTCGGCGCGGACGGGGCCGCGGTCGCGGTGAGCAGAACGGCGACGACGCCGACGGCGACGGGGACGCCGATCAGGGCGGTTCTCAGGGTTCGGACTCCGACGGCGACGACTCGGACGACTCCGACGAGGACAACGGCGACGACGAGAACACCGGCACCGATGGCGCCACCCGCCGTCGCCGTCGCCGTCGCCGTCGCAAATCGGGATCGGCGGACGACAGCGAAGCGACCTCGCCCGACGATCCGCCCAACACCGTCGTGCACGAGCGCGAACCGCGGAAGTCGACCAGAAACGACAAGTCCGGCAGCGGCGACGGCGAGATCCAGGGCATCAGCGGATCGACCCGGCTGGAGGCCAAACGGCAACGCAGGCGCGACGGCCGAGACGCAGGCAGGCGCCGCCCGCCCATCCTGAGCGAGGCCGAATTCCTGGCCAGGCGCGAGGCCGTCGAACGGATGATGGTCGTGCGCGACAAGGTCCGCACCGAACCTCCGCACGAGGGCGCCCGCTACACGCAGATCGCCGTGCTCGAGGACGGCGTCGTCGTCGAGCACTTCGTGACCTCGGCGGCGTCGGCCTCCCTGGTCGGCAACATCTACCTTGGCATCGTGCAGAACGTGCTGCCCTCGATGGAGGCGGCCTTCGTCGACATCGGGCGCGGGCGCAACGGTGTTCTCTACGCCGGAGAGGTCAACTGGGAAGCCGCCGGACTCGGCGGCGCGGCCCGCAAGATCGAACAGGCGCTCAAGCCGGGCGACTACGTCGTCGTCCAGGTCAGCAAGGACCCCGTCGGCCACAAGGGCGCCCGGTTGACGACGCAGGTGTCGTTGGCGGGTCGGTACCTGGTCTATGTGCCCGGCGCCTCGTCGACCGGCATCAGCCGCAAACTGCCCGACACGGAACGCCAGCGTCTCAAGGAGATCCTGCGTGAGGTGGTGCCGCCCGACGCCGGGGTCATCATCCGCACCGCGTCCGAGGGCGTCAAAGAAGAGGACATCCGCACCGACGTCGAACGCCTAGCCAAGCGCTGGTCCGAGATCGAGGCCAAGGCCGCCGACATCACCGCCAAGAAGGCCGGTGCGGCCGTCGCGCTCTACGAAGAGCCCGATGTGCTGGTCAAGGTGATTCGCGACCTGTTCAACGAAGACTTCACGGGCCTGACGGTCTCCGGCGACGATGCGTGGAAGACCATCAACGACTATGTGAATTCCGTTGCGCCCGAACTTCTTCCGCGGCTGACGAAATACGAGCCCGCTTCCGCCGACGGCCCCGACGTGTTCGCGGTGCACCGCATCGACGAGCAACTGACCAAGGCGATGGACCGCAAGGTGTGGCTGCCCTCGGGCGGCACGCTCGTCATCGACCGCACCGAGGCCATGACCGTCATCGACGTCAACACCGGCAAGTTCACCGGGTCGGGCGGCAACCTCGAGCAGACCGTCACCCGTAACAACCTCGAAGCGGCCGAAGAGATCGTGCGCCAGCTGAGGCTGCGCGACATCGGCGGCATCGTGGTGATCGACTTCATCGACATGGTGCTCGAGAACAACCGCGACCTGGTGCTGCGGCGGCTGACCGAGGCGCTGGCCCGGGACCGGACCCGCCATCAGGTCTCCGAGGTGACGTCGCTGGGCCTGGTCCAGTTGACGCGCAAGCGGCTCGGCACCGGTCTGGTGGAGGCGTTCTCGACCCCGTGCACACACTGCAGCGGGCGCGGAATCGTGCTGCACGGCGACCCGGTCGACTCGACGTCGAGCAGCGGACGCAAGTCCGACACCGGCGGTCGGCGCGGCAAGCGCGGAAAACGCGGCGCCAAGTCTGACGACGTCGCCGTGGCCAAGGTCCCGCCGCATCCCGCGGGCGAGCACCCGATGTTCAAGGCGATGGCGGCGGCCAACGGTCGCCATGACGCAGACGACGATGCCGCCGACGAAGACACCACCGACGATGAGCGCCGCGATCAGAAGCCCGAGGAGGTCGCCGAGACCGATTCCGAAGCCATCCGCACCGCGGTGATCGAGTCGGGCGAGGACGATATCGAGGACCTCGAGGACGAGGACTTCGACGAGACCGACTCCGATGAGGACGACGAGGACGACGAGTCCGACGACGATTCCGACGAGGACGAGGACGAGATCGACCTGGACTCCGATGACGACGAAGACGATATCGACGACGACATCGAGGTCATCGGCGCCGACGACTCCGACGACGACTCTGATGAGGACGACGACGAGGACACCGACGGCGAGGATTCGGACGAGGACGAGGACTCCGGCGACTACGACACCAGGGGGGCCGCATCTGCGGCTGTCTCGCGAGGGCGGCACCGGCGTCGCGCGGCCGCCCGGCCTGCGGGCCCGCCAACCAACGAGCGCTGATGTCGTGGCCCGGGGGGGCCGACGAGCCGTGACCTGCGGTGATTTGACCCTCATGCGGCGGCTCAAGTAGCCTTGAGCAGTTGTCGCCAGGCTGGACCATGCGAGTCGGCGGCAGTCGCAAACCCAGACCAGCGCAGCGGCAAATCGCGCGCGCCCAGTGAACGACGTAGGAGTAGTAAGACGATGGCAGCCGAGAAGGTCACGTACGCAATCGTCAAGACCGGCGGTAAGCAGTACAAGGTTGCCGTCGGCGATGTGGTGAAGGTCGAGAAGCTCGACTCCGAGCCCGGCGCCAGCGTCTCCTTGCCCGTGGCCCTCGTCGTCGACGGGTCGAAGGTGACCTCCGACGCGAAGTCGCTGGAGAAGGTCGCGGTCACGGGTGAGATCCTCGAGCACACCAAGGGCCCGAAGATCCGCATCCACAAGTTCAAGAACAAGACCGGCTACCACAAGCGGCAGGGACACCGCCAGCAGCTGACCGTCCTCAAGGTCACCGGCATCAAGTGATGAGCCGTCAGGCGACGGACAGAAAGCACTGAGGGGAACCACAGACATGGCACACAAAAAGGGCGCTTCCAGCTCGCGGAACGGTCGCGACTCCGCCGCACAGCGGCTCGGCGTCAAGCGGTTCGGCGGCCAGATCGTCAAGGCCGGCGAAATCCTGGTGCGGCAGCGGGGTACTCACTTCCATCCCGGCACCAACGTCGGCCGCGGAGGTGACGACACCCTGTTCGCCACCGCTCCCGGCGCCGTCGAGTTCGGTTCCAAGCGCGGCCGCAAGATCGTCAGCGTCGTTCGACCGGCACCGCAGGAGGCCTGACTTCCTGCCGCGAATGTGATGCTGCTAGCGACTTCCCGGCTGAAGCTGGCAGTAGCTCACACTCGTCACGGAAAGGAAGACCGATGCCTCGCTTCGTCGACCGCGTCGTGATCCACGCGCGAGCCGGCAACGGCGGCAACGGCTGCGCCTCGGTCCACCGCGAGAAGTTCAAACCGCTCGGCGGTCCCGACGGCGGCAACGGCGGTCGCGGGGGCAGCGTGATCCTGGTCGTCGACCCCCAAGTGCACACGCTGCTCGACTTCCACTTCCATCCGCACGTCGTCGCACCGTCCGGCAAGCAGGGCGCAGGCGGCAACCGGGACGGGGCCGCGGGCGCCGACCTCGAGGTGAAGGTTCCTGACGGCACGGTGGTGCTCGACGAGGACGGCCGGCTGCTCGCCGACCTCGTGGGCGCCGGCACCCGCTTCGAAGCGGCCGCCGGTGGCCGCGGCGGCCTGGGCAATGCCGCGCTGGCATCGCGCGCACGTAAGGCTCCCGGCTTCGCGCTGCTGGGGGAGAAGGGTCAGGTCCGCGACCTGACGCTGGAGCTCAAGACCGTCGCCGACGTCGGGCTCGTCGGCTTCCCGTCCGCAGGCAAGTCCTCCCTGGTGTCGGTGATCTCGGCGGCCAAACCGAAGATCGCCGACTATCCGTTCACGACGCTGGCGCCCAACCTCGGCGTGGTGTCCGCGGGCGGCAACACCTTCACCGTCGCCGACGTGCCCGGCCTCATCCCCGGCGCCTCGCAGGGGCGCGGACTGGGACTGGACTTCCTGCGGCACATCGAGCGTTGCGCGGTGCTGGTGCACGTCGTCGACTGCGCGACGATGGAGCCTGGCCGCGACCCGGTATCCGATATCGACGCGCTGGAGGCCGAACTCGCCGCGTACACGCCGACACTGCAAGGCGATTCGACGCTGGGCGACCTCGCCGAGCGTCCGCGTGCGGTGGTGCTGAACAAGATCGACGTGCCCGATGCCCGCGAGCTGGCCGAATTCGTGCGCGAGGAGATCGTGCGCCGCTACGGCTGGCCGGTGTTCGAGGTGTCCACCGTGACCCGGGAAGGGTTGCGGCAGTTGACCTTCGCGTTGTGGGAGATGGTCTCGGCGTACCGCGAAGCGCAACCGCCGGTCGTGCCGCGCCGACCCGTCATCCGTCCCGTGCCCGTGGACGAGAGCGGTTTCACCGTCGAGCCGGATGGGCACGGCGGCTTCGTCGTGCATGGTGTCCGGCCCGAACGGTGGGTCGCCCAAACCGATTTCGACAACGACGAGGCCGTCGGCTACCTCGGTGACCGGCTGGCCCGCCTGGGTGTCGAGGATGAGCTGTTGAAGCTGGGCGCGCGGCCCGGATGCGCGGTGACCATCGGTGAGGTCACCTTCGATTGGGAGCCGCAGACACCCGCCGGCGTCGACGTGCCGATGTCGGGCCGCGGCACGGATCAGCGGCTCGAGCAGACCGATCGCGTCGGGGCCGCCGAGCGTAAGGCCGCGCGGCGGGAACGGCGGCGCCCCGGCGGCGAGTCATGACCGCCTCCGCGCGCCCCGATGAGTCGGCGCACCGGGCGGCGGTGCGCACCGCGCGCAGCGTCGTCGTCAAGATCGGTACCACCGCGCTGACCACGCCGACCGGAGTGTTTGACGCCAGTAGGCTCGCGGTGCTGGTCGAGGCCATCGAGAACCGGATGCGGGCAGGCTCGGATGTGGTGATCGTGTCGTCGGGGGCCATCGCGGCGGGCATCGAACCGCTGCGGCTGTCGAGACGGCCCGCCGACCTGGCCACCAAACAGGCCGCCGCCAGCGTCGGCCAGGTGGCTCTGGTCAACGCGTGGAGCGCGGCCTTCGCGCGTTATGAGCGCACCGTCGGACAGGTCCTGCTGACCGCGCACGACATCTCGATGCGAGTCCAGCACACCAACGCCCAGCGCACGCTCGACCGTTTGCGAGCGCTGCACGCGGTGGCGATCGTCAACGAGAACGACACCGTGGCCACCAACGAGATCAGGTTCGGCGACAACGACCGACTCTCGGCGCTGGTCGCGCATCTGGTCGGCGCCGACGCGCTGATTCTGCTGTCCGACATCGACGGGCTCTACGATTCGGATCCGCGAAGGGGTAACGCGCGCTTCATCGCCGAAGTGGCGCAGCCGGAGGACCTCGACGGCGTGGTGGCCGGCAGAGGCAGCCATCTGGGCACCGGAGGGATGGCGTCGAAGCTGTCGTCGGCGTTACTGGCCGCCGACGCCGGGGTGCCGGTGTTGTTGGCCGCGGCCTCGGATGCGGCGACCGCGTTGGCCGACGCGTCCGTCGGAACGGTGTTCGCGCCGCGGCCCGAACGGATGTCGGCGCGCCGGTTCTGGGTGCGCTACGCAGCCGAGGCCGCGGGCGCGCTGACGCTCGACGACGGTGCGGTGCGCGCGGTGGTCACACAGCGGCGCTCGCTGCTGGCCGCCGGTATCACCGCGGTGTCGGGGCGCTTCTACGGCGGCGACGTCGTCGAGTTGCGGGCGCAGGACGGGACGATGGTCGCGCGCGGCGTCGTCGCCTACGACCGCGGTGAGTTGGCCACGATGCTGGGCCGGTCGACGTCGGATCTGTCTCCGGAGCTGCGCCGGCCCGCGGTACACGCCGACGACCTGGTGGCCGTCTAAGCCGGTGCGCTAGCGATCACCCAGCGATCGGATGCGCGCCGAGATTCCCTCGAGCATCGCCTTGATCTGGTCGGCGCGCTCGTCGGCGCTTTCCATCACGTCGTCGTCGGCCGGTTGCACCGTCACGCCGTTGGCCTTCGCGGTCGCCTCGAAGCATTCGCGGACCACCGGATCGGCGAGGATCACCGCCGCCAGCATTCCCGGTGTGAGCTCGCGGGTGCGCAACAGGCCCTCGTAGCGCACCTCCGCCGGGATCCGGATCTCCAGCGCGCCGCCTTCGAGTTGCTGCTTGGCCGCGGCCAGCAGAACCGTCAGCGCAGCGCGCGAGACCACTCCGAGCACCTTGTGCCGGAACGGAAACCACGGCAGCGGCAGCTTATCGATCTGCTTGTCCACTCCGCCGGTGAACAGGTACTCGATCAGGCTGCGGGTGCGGACCTCTTCGACCTCCGCCCATTCCACGGTGTCCCCGTCGAATTCGACCCCGTCCTCGCTGATGGCCACGCCGCCGAAGTGGTTGAGCTTGCGCACCAGCCACCGGAGTTTGTCGGGTGTGAGCGAGTGCTCGGCGATCACGTCGCCGATGCCCAGTGCCCATCGGCCGGTGACCGGCCCGGGATCAGGCCGATGCCGGTCGATCAGCTCACGGAGCCACGAGGCCTCCTCGGAGGTCTGGGTCACGCCGTCATTCCTGTCGACGTCGCGAAGGCGGGCAGCTCGTCGGCCAACAACGCCAGCATGGGCGAGCACCCGTTGTCGATCTTGACCGTCGCCAGCGCATCGCCGCGGGTGGGTCCGCGGTTGATGATCGCGATCGGCATACCCGCCGCCGCGGCGTGGCGCACGAACCGGTAACCCGAGTACACCGTCAGCGACGACCCCGCGACCAGTAGGACATCGGACGCATCGACCATCGAATAGGCTTGAGCCACCCGCTCTTTCGGGACGCTCTCGCCGAAGTAGACGATGTCGGGTTTGAGCATCCCGCCGCAATGCGGGCAGTCGACGACGCAGAACGACGTGGTGTCGCCGACGACGGCATCGGCGTCCGGGGCGACCGCGATGCCGCCCACCGACTCGGCGACCCGCTGGGCGAAGCCCGGATTGGCCGCCTCCAGCAGATCGGCCAGGGCGGCGCGGCTCATCGTATGCGCACAGTCGAGGCAGATCACCTGCGCGTAGGTGCCGTGGAGGTTGACGACGTTGTGGCTGCCCGCCTTGCTGTGCAGCAGGTCGACGTTCTGGGTGATCAGCGCCGACACCGCACCCGCGGCCTCGAGCGCGGCGAGGGCCCGATGGCCGGCGTTGGGCAGCGTGGCATCCATATGACGCCAGCCGAGGTGGTTGCGCGCCCAGTACCGCTGCCGGAACACGGGGTCGGAGGTGAACTGGCGGATCGTCATGGGGTTGCTCGGCGGCGAGTCCGGGCCGCGGTAGTCGGGGATTCCCGAGTCGGTGGACATCCCCGCGCCGGTGAGCACCGCGATCCGCCGGTCGCGCAGCAGGGCGACGAGTTCGGGTGCGTCCACCTGGTCGAGGGTAGTCAGTTCGGCAGCGCTTCGGCCTCACCGCGTGCTAACGGGTTGATTGCACGCAGCGGGTGCGTGCGATCAACCCCTTAGTGCAGTGCGATCGTGTCTGCCGTTGCTCATCGCTGGGTCGGGCAGGCTTCGACGGGGACGGGCATGGTCAGCTCGCCGAACTTCTGAAAACGGAAGGTCACGTCGACGTTGGAGGCGGGCCGAACGGTTTGGGTGATGCCGTCGAGGGTGACGGTGAGCGGCCGGCGCGGTTCGACTGGTTGACCGGTGGCAACCGCGGTACCCGCGTGGATCTCGATCGGAGGGCTCGGTTCGATGCGGGTGGCCTCGGCGGCCGTCGTCGTGATCGCCTCCAGCCGTTCGGTGTCCGCCGGTCGATTGTTGGTGATGGTGAACCGCAACTGTGCGGTGTCGCCGACCTGGATCTCGCACGATCCGGGTAAGTAGCGCGGTACGACGAAAGCGTTCTCGACGGTGGTCTCCGACGTCTGCGAACCGGACCCACGATTGCTGGATTCGCCAGTGGTGAAGCTGCCGCAGCCGGCCAGCAGGAACGTCACGAGCATGGCCGTCGTAAGGGGAGCGGGCTTGGACCGTTTAACTTTCATCATCGAAGCGGGTGCTACCCGCTGCCCGCGGCGCCAAACGTCGACCGATACCCGGTTTGCGTCGGTGCCGCCGGCGTGCGGCGTGGTCGCGCTGGTCAACACCGCCCGCGAGCCGACCGGCGTCAGGACCGACACATCGGCGCGCGGCTTCGAGCATGACCTCGCGTCCGACTGATCACTGCAAACACTTTGCCGCTGGCGTGATTTCGGCGCTCATATTGCTTTTCATCATGGTCAGTGCCGCGTCGCTGAGCTCGGGGTCGATGTGGGCTACGGCGTCCGGTGGCACCACGACGGGGAAGTGCCGGACATAGGCGTCCAGCGCGGTGTAGAGGATGCATTGCTCGGTGACCTGGCCGGTGAGGATGACCCGCTCAGGTTTCAACTGCCCCAGCAGGTATGCCAGCGCCGTGGCGTAGAAGGCGCTGTGACGCACCTTCGTCATCAGGCGGCAGCCCTTCTGCGGGACGATCGGCTCGACCAGGTCCGGGCGCTCACCCTGCAGCGCCGACTGCACGATGTCGCTGAACTCCGCGGTGAAATCGCCGTAGTTGTCGTTGACGTAGATGAGGTCGACATCGTCGCGGTCACGGGCCTCGGCCACGAGCGCCGCAAGGGGATCGATGATCTCGGCGACGTGTGGGATCAGCTTCTCGGCGTCGGGATGGCGGTAGGTGTTCATCATGTCGATGACCAGCACTGCGGTGTCACTCATGGGGACTTGCATACCCCGTTCCGTTTTCGGGCAACAATGAGGCATGGATTTCTACTCGGCGTACCGGCACGGCTTCGTCCGCGTCGCAGCATGCACGCACCACACGACGCTCGCCGATCCGCGGGCCAATGCCGAGTCGGTGCTGCGGATGGCGCGTGCCTGCCACGACGACAACGTCGCGCTCGCGGTCTTCCCGGAGCTGACGCTGTCGGGATATTCCATCGAGGACATCGTGATGCAGGACGCCCTGCTGGATGCGGTCGAGGACGCGGTGCTCGACATCGTCGTCGCCTCCGCGGACCTGATGCCGGTCCTGGTGATCGGCGCTCCGCTGCGCTATCGGCACAGGATCTACAACACGGCCACCGTGATCCACCGCGGCCGCGTGCTCGGCGTGGCGCCCAAGTCCTACCTGCCGACGTATCGCGAGTTCTACGAGCGCAGGCAGATGGCCCCCGGCGACGACGTGCGCGGCGCAATCCGAATGGGCCGCGGAGGCGAGTGGGCCGACGTGCCGTTCGGGCCCGACTTGTTGTTCACCGCGACCGACGTCCCCGGTTTCGTGTTGCACGTCGAGATCTGCGAGGACATGTTCGTGCCGATCCCGCCGAGCGCGTCGGCGGCGCTGGCCGGCGCGACGGTGCTGGCGAACCTGTCCGGAAGCCCGATAACGATCGGACGCTCCGAAGACCGCTGCCTGCTGGCCCGCTCGGCGTCGGCGCGCTGCCTGGCCGCCTATGTGTACGCCGCGGCGGGAGAGGGCGAGTCGACGACCGACCTGGCCTGGGACGGGCAGACGATGATTTGGGAGAACGGCGAATGCCTTGCGCAGTCCGAGCGCTTCCCGAAGGGTGAACGCCGATCCGTCGCCGACGTCGATCTGGAATTGCTGCGATCCGAACGCATCCGGATGGGCACCTTCGACGACAACCGCAGGCACCACGCGGCATCGACGGACACCTACCGGCGGGTGGAGTTCCAGCTCGATCCGCCGACCGGCGACGTCGGGTTGCTCCGCCACATCGAGCGTTTTCCGTTCGTGCCGTCGGATCCCGAACGGCTGGAACAGGATTGCTATGAGGCCTACAGCATCCAGGTGGCCGGGCTCGAACAGCGTCTACGCGCGCTGGATTTCCCCAAGATCGTGCTCGGTGTGTCCGGAGGTCTGGACTCGACGCATGCTTTGATCGTCGCCGCCCGGGCGATGGATCGCGAACAGCGCCCCCGCAGCGACATTCTCGCGTTCACCATGCCCGGATTCGCGACCGGTGAGCGGACCAAGGGCAACGCTGAGCGGTTGGCCGAGGCGCTGGGGGTGACGTTCACCGAACTCGACATCAGCTCCACGGCGGAGTTGATGCTCACCAACATCGACCACCCGTTCGGCCGCGGGGAGAAGGTCTACGACGTCACATTCGAGAACGTGCAGGCGGGGCTGCGCACCGATTACCTGTTCCGCCTTGCCAACCAGCGCGGAGGAATCGTGTTGGGCACCGGCGACCTGTCGGAACTCGCGCTGGGGTGGTCGACGTACGGCGTGGGCGACCAGATGTCGCACTACAACGTCAATGGCGGTGTTCCGAAGACGTTGATTCAGCACCTGATTCGCTGGGTGATCGCCTCCAAGGAGTTCGATGACAGGGTCAACGAGGTGTTGCAGTCGGTGCTCGACACCGAGATCTCGCCCGAACTGGTGCCCGCGGGGGAGGACGAGGAGATCCAGAGCAGCGAGTCCAAGGTAGGACCCTATGTGCTGCAGGACTTTTCGCTGTTCCAGGTGCTGCGCTTCGGGTTCCGGCCCTCAAAGGTCGCGTTCCTGGCCTGGCACGCATGGAGCGATCCGCAGCGCGGCGAGTGGCCGACCGGATACCCCGAGTCGAAGCGGCCGTCGTACTCGCTCAAGGAGATCCGGCACTGGCTGCAGGTGTTCGCCCAGCGCTACTACTCGTTCGCCCAGTTCAAGCGGTCGGCTCTGCCGAACGGACCCAAGGTGTCACACGGCGGATCGCTCTCGCCGCGGGGCGACTGGCGGGCGCCGTCGGACATGTCCGCACGCACCTGGCTCGACGAGATCGAGCGCGAAATCCCTGAGGAGTGACTTCGGGTTTGGCGCCTCAGCTGCTCAGCGGCATCCAGCGCCAGCCCGCTTCCTGCTTGCTGTTCGTCTGATTGCGTGCCATGGCCCCACGCTAACGGCCGAAGACCCGCCCGCTCGGACACCCCGCTACCGGTGTCCCACTCCGGGAAGGAATCGACCGACGGTTGCGAGGTAGTCGCGGTAATCGTCACCGTGCACGGTGAGCAGGTACGGTTCTTCGACGACTCGAACCTGTGTCTCGATCGTCGCGATCAGCAGTACGAATCCGAGCACCGCGACGGGATTCGGTGTGATCAGGGCGATTCCGAAGCCGAACACCATCATCGCGGTGAAGATCGGATTGCGCACCCATCCGAACACGCCGCGACGCACCAACGTCGTCTTCTCACTGGCGTCGACCCCGATGCGCCACGAGTCGCCCATGTCGACCTGCGCGTAGAGCGTTGCGGCGATGCCCGCCACCGCGATCGCGATGCCGGCGATGTTCACCCACGTCCGATCCAGCGGCGCCAGCGGAGCGACGACGTCGGCCAGTTGCAGGATCGGCGCGAACACCGCGGCACCCATCGAAACGACGAACCCCACGCCGGCGAACCATTCGAGCGACAACGGCCGGCCGCTGATACCACGAAAACCGGTCGACCCGGTGCGGCGTTTCTGTTGCCAACTGCGCCAACCGAATCCGAGCAAGGCGAACACCACGAACAGCGCGATGGCGACGATCGGCATGCCCACCCCTTTCTCGACGCTCACCCGCAGCACGGGTCCCCGCGCCACGCCTCGACCCCTTCGCGGACCGCGATCACCGCGACCCCGAGCGCGGCGACGGGGTCGGCCCACGACCAGCCGAACAAGCCGTTGAGAACCAGGCCCGCCAACACGATCGCCGACAGGTAGGCGCAGAGCAGGGTCTGTTTGGAATCGGCGACCGCCGACGTCGACCCGAATTCGCGGCCGGCCCGTCGCTGCGCCAACGACAGCACCGGCATGATCACCAGGCTCAGTGCGGCCAGCACGATGCCGATTACGGAGGGTGCGGCCTCACCTCGGCCGGTCAGCGTCAGCACCGCGTCGGCGGCGACGTACGCGGCGAGTGCGAAGAACGAGCACGCGATGAATCGCAGCGCGGTGTTCTCCCGCGTTTCGGGATCGCGTGCAGAGAACTGCCATGCGACGGCCGCTGCGGAGGAGACCTCGACGACCGAATCCAGGCCGAACCCGACCAGGGCCGACGACGACACTCGGGCGCCCTCGGCCAGCGCGATGATCGCCTCGATGACGTTGTAGGTGATCGTGGCCGCCACCAACCAGCGAATCCGGCGCGCCAGGACCGTACGCCGGGTTTCGCTCGGTGTGGCCATCAGCAGCAGGCGTCGTCGGCGGCGGCGGGGCAGCAGGCCGGATCGACCTCGAGCACCAGACCGACCAGGTCGTCGAGCGCGTGTGCGATGCGCCCATCGGCGAGTTCGTAGCGGTTGCGCCGGCCCTCGGGCTGCGCGGTCACCAGACCGCAGCCCCGCAGGCACGCCAGGTGGTTGGACAGGATCTGGCGGGAGACGCCGATCTTGTCGGCCAGCTCCGACGGATATCCGGGTCCGTCGCGCAGGATCAGCAGAATCTCGGCGCGGGTCGGATCCGACAGGGCGCAACCGAACCGCGACAGCGCATCGCTGCGAGTGACCGTCTGCATGCCGCAAACAGTACATCACGAGCTGAACTATTTCCTTGCGATTTCGGTGTAGTTGGTTGCGGTCAGCGACACCAAGTACACCCAAATCGCGGCCCTAGAGGCGGCCGTCGATGCGCAGGTTCGGGTGCACCCAGTTGGGCGACCGACGCTCCTTGAAGGCCATGAAGCCCTCGATGGACTCGGGCGCGCCCAGGCTGGCCTGCATACCGATGCGGTCGTAGAGGCCGATGTAGTTGTCCAGGCTGGACTTGACGACGGTTCGAGCCGCGGGCGCGGTGCGACAGCACTGGGCGAGGACCTCGCGAGCCGCCTCGGCCAGCTCATCGTGGGGCACCACGCGCGCCACCATGCCCCAGTCGTGTGCCTCGGCGGCGGTCAACGTGCGCCCGGTGAACATCAGGTCGCGGGTGCGCACGGGCCCGATCAGTCGGGCCAACATGTGGCTGTAGTACGTGTCGGCGATCCCGCGGTACAACTCGGGCACCCGGAATGTGGCCCGCTCGCTGACCACGGCGATGTCGGCGCACAGCGCGATCTGCAGCCCACCGCCCTGGCACAACCCGTTCACCGCGGCGACCACGGGTTTGGCGGACTGGCGCAGCGTGTCGAACGGCAACGCGTCCATCCCCAGCGCAGGCCCGAACGTCATCCAGTTGTCGGCACCGCCCCCACCCATGTCCCCGCCGGGTGCGAAGACGTCGCCGGTGCCCGTGATCAGCAATCCGGCGAGATCAGGGTCGCTCTCGACATGCTTGACGGCGTACTTGATGCCGAAGTACATCGCGGGGGTCATCGCGTTGCGCGCCTCCGGCCGGTCGAGCCGGCACACCCCGAACGCACCCTCGCGGGTGAACTTCAGGAACGGGGTGCCGAGCCAGTCGCCGTCGGGAGGCCGGGGGGCGTCGGTGGTGCTCGGCTGGGTGGTCGTCATAACTGCCTTTCTGTTGCTCTGTTGGACACAGCGTCGTCGATGGCTTCGGCATAGGGCGCGCAGTCACCCGCCCCCGGTACGAGTGTCGACAGGGCCGCCGCGGCGCAGGCTCGGCGCAGCGCGACTTCGTGGCCGTCGAGCCAGTGCGTGGCGAGCACACCGGCGAACACGTCACCCGCGCCGGTGGTGTCGACCGCGCGCACCGCGGGGGAAGGGACGCTGAAGCGTTCGCCGTCGCCGAGGTAGCTCGCGCCGCGCGCCCCGCGGGTGATCACGAGGTGGGGGACCGGCCAGTGCCACGCGCCCGCTTCGGTTTCGTTGACCACGACCACATCGGCCAGCTCGGACAAGGCGAGCAGATCGTGCGGCGGGGCCCCGGCCGGCGAGGCGTTGACGATGACGGCCGCGCCTGCGGAGGACGCCACCTGCGCGGCGGCGAGCGCGGTCGCGATCGGGATCTCCAGCTGCAGCAACACGACGTCGCTGTCGGAGATGGCGGCGCGGACCTCGGCGGAGTCCACGCTCAGTGCCCCGTTGGCACCCGGAGCGACCACGATCGTGTTCTCCGCCGACGAGTCCACGGTGATCACGGCCGACCCGCTCGGTCCCGGCACCGTGACAACGCCGTCGAGTGCGACGCCGTTGGCGGCCAGGTGGTGGCGCAACATCTCCGCCGACCCGTCGTCTCCGAGCGCGGCGACCAGTCGCACCGTCGCGCCTGCCCTGGCCGCGGCGACCGCTTGGTTGCCGCCCTTGCCGCCCGGAGCCATCGACAGACCCGACGCCAGCACGGTCTGGCCCGGGCGGGGCAGGGTGCGCACGGTGAAAGTCAGATCAGCGTTGACACTGCCGACCACGCATACCCGGCTGCAGTCCCGCGGCGCCATGGCTCCCAACGCTAATGCAGGGCCCCCGCCTGACACGTGTCGAACGTCCGAACCTCGTTCGATACCCTGGATAAATGAGTGTGGAGGCACCCGTCGGCGCTGTCGGCGCCGATCTGCGCCAGCAGGTGCACGACGCCGCCCGCCGGGCTCGCCTGGCGGCGCGCGCGCTGGCCACCCTGAGTTCGGAAACCAAGAACCGTGCGCTGAACACCGCCGCCGACCACGTGCTGATGTCGGCGGGCCAGATCCTCGAGGCCAACGAGCGCGACCTCGACGTCGCCCGTGCCGCAGGCACCCCCGAGGCAATGCTCGATCGGCTCGCGCTGAACCCGAAACGGATCGACGGCATCGCCGACGGGTTGCGTCAGGTGTCTCGGTTGCCCGATCCGCTCGGTGAGGTGTTGCAGGGCCGCACGCTGCCCAACGGCTTGCGGCTGCGCCAGGTGCGCGTGCCGCTCGGCGTCGTCGGAATCGTCTATGAAGGCCGGCCCAACGTGACGGTCGACGCGTTCGGGTTGACACTCAAATCCGGCAACGCGGTGCTGCTGCGCGGTAGCTCGTCGGCGGCCAACTCCAACGCCGCACTGGTCAACGCGCTGCGGGCCGCACTGGCCACCGAACTGCTCGAGGTGGACGCCGTGCAGTTGCTGCCCAGCGCCGACCGCGCGAGCGTGACGCATCTGATCCAGGCCCGCGGGCTCGTCGACGTCGTCATCCCCCGCGGCGGCGCGGGTCTCATCGACGCCGTCGTCCGTGACGCGACCGTGCCGACGATCGAAACCGGTGTCGGCAATTGCCATGTGTACGTGCATGAATCGGCCGACCTCGACGTCGCCGAACGAATCCTGCTCAACGCCAAGACCCGTCGACCCAGCGTCTGCAACGCCGCCGAGTCGGTTCTGATTGACGCCGCCATCGTCGACCGTGCGTTGCCGCGGCTGACCGAGGCGCTGCGACACGCCGGTGTGACGGTGCACGACGATCCGTCGGACGACGAGTTGCGCGCCGAGTTCTTGTCGATGGACATCGCGGTGGCGGTGGTCGACGGTGTCGATGCCGCGATCGCCCACATCAACGAATACGGCACCGGACACACCGAAGCCATCGTCGCCACCGATCTGGCTGCCGCGCAACGCTTCACCGAACGCGTCGATGCCGCCGCGGTGATGGTGAACGCGTCGACGGCGTTCACCGATGGCGAGCAGTTCGGGTTCGGCGCCGAGATCGGCATCTCCACCCAGAAGCTGCACGCCCGCGGACCCATGGGTCTGCCCGAACTGACCTCGACCAAATGGATCGTGTGGGGCGACGGTCACACTCGCCCCGCCTGAACAGGAGACTTATCCGTGAGCGTCCCCGCGCGCCCAGCGCCGCTCTTCGCTGACATCGAAGATGTCGGCAGGCGACTCGCCGAAACCGGCTATCTTCCCGACACCGCAACCGCCACAGCGGTTTTCCTGGCCGATCGGTTGGGCAAGCCATTGTTGGTGGAAGGGCCCGCCGGGGTCGGCAAGACCGAGCTGGCCCGCGCCGTCGCGCAGTCGACGGGTTCGGGTCTGGTGCGGCTGCAGTGCTACGAGGGCGTCGACGAGGCCCGCGCCCTCTACGAGTGGAACCACGCCAAGCAGATCCTGCGGATCCAGGCCGGGCACGGTGACTGGGACGCCACGCGCGACGACGTGTTCTCCGAGGAGTTCCTGCTCTCGCGCCCGCTGCTCACCGCGATCCGGCGCACCGAGCCGACGGTGCTGCTGATCGACGAGACCGACAAGGCCGACATCGAGATCGAAGGCCTGCTGCTGGAGGTGCTCTCGGACTTCGCGGTGACCGTGCCGGAGTTGGGCACCATCACCGCCGAGCGGCCGCCGTTCGTCGTGCTCACCTCCAACGCCACGCGGGAGCTGTCCGAGGCGCTCAAACGTCGCTGCCTGTTCCTGCACATCGACTTCCCCGATCCCGACCTGGAACGGCGGATCCTGCTGTCGCGGGTGCCCGAGTTGCCCGAGCGCCTCGCCGACGAACTGGTCAAGGTCATCGGTGTGCTGCGGGGGATGCAGCTCAAGAAGCTTCCGTCGGTGGCCGAGACGATCGACTGGGGCCGCACGATCTTGGCCCTGGGCCTGGACACCATCGACGATGCGACGATCGCGGCCACCCTCGGGGTGGTGCTCAAACATCAGTCGGACCAGATCAAGGCGTCCGGCGAGCTGAGGCTCAACTGACATGGCCGTCCGCCGGACCCGACCGCCGCAGCCGCTGGCACCGCACGGCCTGCCCGGTCATCTCGTCGGGTTCGTCGAAGCGCTACGAGCACAAGGTATCTCGGTTGGACCGTCGGAGACCGTAGACGCCGGACGGGTGCTCTCGGTGCTGGGACTGGGCGATCGCGACGCGTTGCGCGAAGGCATCGCGTGCGCGGTGCTGCGCCGCCCCGACCACCGCGACACCTACGACGCGATGTTCGACCTGTGGTTCCCCGCCGCGCTGGGCGCCAGGACGATCCTGGTCGAGGACGACGACGACACCGACGCCGACGAGCCGGGTCTGCCGGCCGAAGACGTCGAGGCGATGCGCGCGGCGCTGCTGGACATGCTGGCCGAAAACCAGGACCTGGCCAACCTCGACGAGCGGATGGCCGCGATGATCGCCCAGATCGTCGAGGCCTACGGCCGGTACAACTCCAGTCGGGGCCCGTCGTACTCGTCGTACCAGGCGCTCAAGGCCATGAATCTGGACGACCTCGAGGGCCGGCTGCTGGCCGGCCTGCTGGCGCCCTACGGCGATGAGCCGACACCGACGCAGGAGCAGATCGCCAAAGCGCTTGCCGCGCAACGCATCAACCAGCTGCGCAAGATGGTGGAGGGCGAGACCAAACGGCGCACCGCCGAGCAGCTCGGCCGCGACCACGTGCAGATGTACGGGGTGCCTCAGCTCGCCGAGAACGTCGAGTTCCTGCGCGCCTCCGGGGATCAGCTGCGCCAGATGCGCCGGGTGGTCCAACCGCTGGCCCGCACGCTGGCGACCCGCCTGGCCGCGCGGCGACGACGGTCGCGCGCCGGTGAGATCGACCTGCGCAAGACGCTGCGCAAATCGATGTCCACGGGCGGGGTGCCGATCGACGTCGTGCTCAAGAAACCCCATCCGGCGCGGCCAGAGCTGGTTGTGCTGTGCGACGTGTCGGGTTCGGTCGCCGGCTTCAGCCACTTCACGCTGCTGCTGGTGCACGCGCTGCGCCAGCAGTTCAGTCGGGTTCGCGTCTTTGCCTTTATCGACACCACCGACGAGGTCACCGAACTGTTCGGGCCCGACGCGGACCTGGCGGTCGCGGTGCAGCGCATCACCCGCGAGGCCGGGGTGTACACCCGCGACGGGCACTCTGACTACGGGCATGCGTTCGTGTCGTTCATGGACCGCTGGCCCAACGCGCTGTCGCCCCGCAGCGCGCTGCTGATCCTGGGCGACGGCCGCAACAACTACCGCAACCCCGAGATCGAGCTGCTCGCCCACATGGTCAACTCGAGTAGGCACGCGCACTGGCTGAATCCCGAGCCACGACACCTGTGGGGCAGCGGCGACTCGGCGGTGCCGCGCTACCAAGACGTCATCACCATGCACGAATGCCGCTCGGCCAAGCAGCTGGCCACGGTGATCGACCAGTTGCTACCGGTCTGACTTGTTCCGCGAATTTGCGTTCCAGCAGAGAAAGTGCGAGTAGAGCCCTGCTGGAATGCCATTTCGCGGCAGCCCCGTAAGCTGGCTATTCGTGGCTCCGCGACGCAGGCTCGGCGTGATGGGTGGGACGTTCGATCCCATCCACAACGGCCACCTGGTGGCCGCTTCCGAGGTGGCCGACCGGTTCGGGCTCGACGAGGTCGTGTTCGTCCCGACTGGACAGCCCTGGCAGAAGGACCGCGATGTCACCGCCGCCGAGGACCGCTACCTGATGACGGTGATCGCCACCGCCGCTAATCCGCGGTTCAGCGTGAGCCGCGTCGACATCGACCGGGGCGGGCCCACCTACACCAAAGACACGCTGCGCGATCTGCATGCGCTCAACCCCGACGCCGATCTGTACTTCATCACCGGGGCCGACGCACTCGCGTCGATCCTGACGTGGCAGAACTGGGAGGACATGTTCGCGATCGCGAACTTCGTGGGCGTCAGCAGGCCCGGCTACGAGCTAGACGGCAAGCACATCGCCGCGGCGGTCAAGGAGTTGCCCGACGATGCGCTGCGGCTGGTCGAGGTGCCCGCGCTGGCCATCTCCTCGACCGACTGCCGGAATCGCGCCCAGGAGAACCGGCCGATCTGGTACCTGGTGCCGGACGGCGTCGTGCAGTACGTGGCGAAGCGCAAACTCTATGCGCAACCGCTGACAACCCAAGGAAAGCATCAATGAGCGCCTCCGACGAAGCCGTTCGCATGGCGACCGTGGCCGCGAAGGCGGCCGCGTCCAAAGTGGCCGACGACGTGGTCGTGATCGACGTGTCCGGTCAACTCGTCATCACCGACTGCTTCGTCATCGCGTCGGCCTCCAACGAGCGTCAGGTCAATGCGATCGTCGACGAGGTCGAGGAGAAGATGCGCCTGGCCGGCTACAAACCGGCCCGCCGCGAAGGCGCCCGCGAAGGCCGCTGGACGCTACTGGACTACGTCGACATCGTGGTGCACATCCAGCATCAGGACGAGCGCAACTTCTATGCGCTGGACCGCTTGTGGAAAGACTGCCCGACCATCCCCGTCGATATCGGTGAGCCGTCGGTGCAGGCAGCCGCGGACGAGGACGGCGGGCCGTGAGGAGGATCCGGCGCCTGGTCATGCTCCGGCACGGGCAGACCGAGTACAACGCGGGCAGCCGAATGCAGGGCCAGCTGGACACCGACCTGAGCGATCTGGGACGTCATCAAGCCGTCGCCGCCGCCGAGGTGTTGGCCAAACGCCGACCGCTGGCGATCGTGTCGTCGGATCTGCGCCGCGCCCTCGACACCGCGGTCGCGCTGGGCGAACACGCCGGAATGCCGGTGAGCGTCGACACCCGCCTGCGGGAGACCCACCTCGGCCAGTGGCAGGGGATGACGCACCTGGAGGTCGACGCCGTCGCGCCGGGAGCCAGGCTGGCATGGCGCGACGACTCGCGGTGGGCGCCGCCGGGCGGTGAGAGCCGCGTCGACGTCGCCGCGCGCAGCAGGCCGCTGGTCGACGAGCTCGTCGACGAACACGCCGAGTGGGGGCTGGACCAGTCCGGCGACGGACCGGACCGGCCGGTGGTGCTGGTCGCCCACGGCGGATTGATCGCCGCGCTGACCGCCTCGCTGCTCGACCTGCCGGTGGACAACTGGCCGATCCTGGGCGGGATGGGCAACGCCAGCTGGGTGCAGCTGTCCGGCCACAGCGCCGTCGACGCGGCAGCCGACGATGTCCGCTGGCGGCTCGACGTGTGGAACGCCTCAGCGCAGGTTGCCGGCGATGTCCTCTGAGCGTCAGACCCTGCTGGTCTTCTGCGATTCCTTGTCCTACTACGGGCCGACCGGCGGGCTGCCTTCCGACGATCTGCGTATCTGGCCCAACATTGTTGCCGCACAACTGGGTTGGGACGTCGAGCTGATCGGGCGGATCGGTTGGACGTGTCGCGACGTGTGGTGGGCGGCCACACAGGATCCGCGGGCCTGGGCGGCGTTGCCGCGGGCCGGTGCGGTCGTGTTCGCCACGGGCGGGATGGATTCGCTGCCGTCGCCGCTGCCGACCGCGCTGCGCGAACTCATCCGCTACGTGCGCCCGCCGTTGCTGCGGCGCTGGGTGCGTGACGGGTACTGCTGGGTGCAGCCGCGCCTGTCGCCGGTGGCGCGAGCGGCGCTGCCCCCGCACCTGTCCGTCGAGTACCTCGAGATGACGCGTGGTGCGATCGACTTCAACCGCCCCGGGATTCCCGTCGTCGCGTGCCTGCCCTCGGTGCACATCGCCGACACGTACGGCAGGGCGCACCACGGCCGCGCGAGCACGGTCAAGGCGCTCACCGAATGGGCTGGGCAGCACGACGTTCCGCTCGTCGACCTCAAGGCGGCGGTCGGTGAGTACGTCATGAGCGGACAGGGCAACCCCGACGGGATCCACTGGAACTTCGAAGCCCATCAGGCCGTCGCGGACTCGATGCTCAAGGCGCTCGCCGAAGCCGGCGTGCCATGTCGGTGATCGTGGTGACCGACTCGTCGTCGCGGTTGGCGCCCGACGAGTTGAAACAGTGGGACATCCGGCAGGTGCCGTTGCATGTGCTGGTCGATGTGATCGATCTGCGGGACGGGATCGACGAGGTGCCCTACGACATTCACGACGTACCGCGCGCCAGCACCGCCGGAGCGGCGCCCGCCGACCTCGCGGACACCTACCGGCAAGCGCTGCGGGACAGTGGCGGCGACGGCGTGGTCGCGGTCCACCTGTCGTCGGCGCTGTCGAGCAGTTACAGTTCGGCGGTTCAGGCGGCCCGCGAGTTCGGATCGTCGGTGCGGGTGGTGAACTCGCGGTCGGCGGCGATGGGGGTGGGCTTCACGGCCGTGGCGGCGGCCAAGGCCGCCGCGTCCGGCTCGGACTTGGATTCGGTTGAGGCCGTTGCTCGTTCGGCGGCTCAGCGCACCCATGCGTTCATCGTGGTGCATCGGCTGGACAACCTGCGGCGAAGCGGACGGATCGGGACCGCGGCGTCGTGGTTGGGGACCGCGCTGTCGCTCAAACCGCTGCTGCGCCTCGATGTCGACGGCCGGCTCGTACTCGATCAGCGGATCCGGACGAGCACCAAGGCGCACGCCGCGATGGTGGACCGCATCGCCGACCTCGTCGGTGAGCGTCAGGCGTCGATCGCCGTGCACCATGTCGACAACCACGACGGCGCCGACCAGGTCGGCGCCGCACTGACCGATCGGCTTCCTCAACTCGAATCGCTCACCGTCACCGATATGGGGCCGGTGCTGGCGATTCATCTCGGCGCCGGTGCGATCGGCGTCGTCGTCCAACTGGCCGTATAACGTCCGCCGAAACACTTTTCCGGCTCTCACCCGCGGTTCACATACACAACAGTGCGCTCAATGGGGCCTTGTGGCAGAGATTGGTAAGTGATAACTTACGGTTCGTGCTGACTTACCAAGAGGGCGACGCCTGGGTGGCGATGGCCGACCGCACCCGGCGGTCGATCGTCGAACGCCTCGCACACCGGCCGATGGCGGTGGGTGAGCTGGCGCGCGAACTTCCGGTCAGCAGGCCGGCGGTGTCTCAGCACCTCAAGGTGCTCAAGCTCGCGGGCTTGGTGTGCGACCGCGCCGACGGCACCCGCCGCGTCTATCAACTGGACCCGGGAGGCTTGGCCGCGATGCGGGCCGAACTCGATCGGTTCTGGATGCAGGCGCTGGCCGGTTTCAAAGAGATAGTCGAGAGCGAAGGAGATCCACCATGACCTCAGCCCAGTCCGCGGTCATCCGCCACGACATCACGGTCAAAGCTCCTCTCGAGCGGGCGTTTCAGGTGTTCACCGCGAGATTCGGCGACTTCAAGCCCCGCGAGCACAACCTGCTCGGCGTGCCGATCGCGGAGACGGTGCTGGAACCCCGCGCCGGCGGTCGCATCTACGACCGCGGTGTCGACGACAGCGTGTGCGTGTGGGCGCGGGTTCTCGTCTTCGACCCTCCGCGCCGCCTCGTCTTCTCGTGGGACATCGGCACGACGTGGCAGGTCGAATCGGATCCGGCGCGGTGCAGCGAGGTGGAGGTGCTGTTCACCGCCGAGGCGGACGGCCGCACGCGCGTCACCCTCGAGCATCGCCACATCGAACGACACGGCGACGGTTGGGATTCCGTGGCTTCCGGTGTCGGCGGAGATGCGGGTTGGCCGTTGTACCTGCGCCGGTTCGGTGAGCTGCTGGAGTTGGAGGCGCAGTGACAGCGCCGATGCAGATGGCACGCGAGGAGCGCGAGGATTTCGCCGCGCTGCTCGACCAGTTGACCCCAGAGCAATGGGATCAGCCGAGTTTGTGCACGGACTGGCGGGTTCGCGATGTGGTCGCCCACGTCATCAGTTACGAGGAACTGAGCCGGCCCCGCGCAGTGGCCCGCATGGCATTGGGCATGCTGCGCCACAGGAATCCGAACGCGATCGGGGTCGCGTTGAACGCGGACAAGTCACCGTCGGAACTCACCGCGCTCATGCGCAAGTACGCCCGGCCGCGCGGCAGCACGGCCGGATTCGACGGACGGATCGCGCTCACCGACGGGATGGTCCATCAACAAGACATCCGCCGACCGCTCGACATGCCGCGCTTGATCAAACCCGAAAGACTGGTCGTTGCATTGGAATTCGCCAAGTACGCGCCCTTCTTGAGGGGAGCGTGGCGGGCGCGCGGGCTACGACTCGTCGCGACGGATCTCGACTGGACTCATGGCAGCGGCCCGGAGGTGCGGGGTAGCGGCGAGGCGCTGCTGATGGCGATGGCTGGGCGAGGCGCTGCGCTCAGCGATCTCGACGGGCCCGGGAAAGCGAGACTGGCGCAGCGGCTCTGAGGATGTGGCGCCGTTGGGTTCACACCGCCGCGCGCCCGGTGATCGGCGGAAGGTCTTTGAGCGTCACGATGCCCGCAGGCGCCGCCACCACTGCGGGTACGGCGTTGGTCACCGGCAGCGCGGTGTAGATCATGCCCAGGCCCATGAAGCCGGGTTCCGTCCAGTCCCTCGGCGGCAGGCAATGTAGCACCGTGCGCATGTTGGGCAGCCCGAACACCTGGATCACATGGCCGTGTTCGAGCGGCTTCGGCGGGGTGACGTGTTCGCCCATGATCCAGTTGAACCCGACGCTGACGACGTTCTTTTCACCCACCCAACCGCGGTGGTAACCGTGGACCCCGGCGACCGTGCCCTCGGGAATCCGCATGAACCCGAGATCGGAATCGCCGGTGGCCGCGGTGAACGTGACGTCGAAGGTCATCCGGTCGAGCGTGGCGCCGATCGCGTCGGCCATCATCGCCGCCGACTCGGCGAACACCTCGCTTTCGCGCCGCACACGTTCGGCCAGGCCGGGGGTGTCCGGATCCTGCGAAAAGCCCATCGCGGTCTGCGTTCCCGCCGACTCATAGGTCGAACAATCCACCGACTCGGTGATACGGATCTCGTCGACGCGTTCGCAGGCGCCCGAGAGCACCATCCCCACCATGTTGCTCATACCGGGATGCGCACCGCTGCCGAAGATCGTCGAATTGCCCTTCTCGCAGGCCTTTCGGATCCTATCGAGGTCCTCGGGGGACTGCTTGCCGCCGGTGATCCACGCCGCGCTCGAGCAGACGTTGACACCTGCCTCGAGAAGCCGAGCCAACTCGTCGATGTCGGGCCACAACGGGTTGTAGCAGCAGGCGTCGGGTCGTTGGGCCAGAAGCGCATCGATGTCGTTGGTGGCCGTCACTCCGGTGGGTTCGGGCCAGCCGGCCAGTTCCGCCGCGTCGACGCCGACCTTGTCGGCGCCGTGGGCGTAGACACCGACGAGCTCCATATCGTCGCGCCCGATGATCGCGTGCAGCGACCGGCGGCCGATGTTGCCGGTCGTCCACTGAATGACCCGCAGCGGCCGGTCGGGTGTCGTCACGAAAACTCCTTGGTGTCGGCGATTCACATATGGGTGCCGCCGTCGACGCGGACCTCGGTACCGGTGACGAAGTAGGCCTCCGGCGCAGCGAGCATGGCGACGACGGCCGCGACGGCGTCGGGTTTGGCGAACATCCCGTCACCGTCGACGGGCAGTGTCGGCATGATCTTGCCGAACAGTGTGTAGTCGGCGTCCTCCGGCAGGCCGGGTCCGACGCTTTGGCCGGATTGCCCTGTGCCGTCGGTCATTCCCGATGAGATCGACCCGGGTTGGACGCAGTTGAACCTGATGCCCTGCTTGCTGAACTCCAGTGCCAACGTGTGCGTCATCGCCTGGATGCCGCCCTTGGACGCCGCGTAGGCCGACATGTAGGGATGCGCGAAGCTCGCCGACGTCGAGCTGAAGTTGACCACCGCCGGGGCAGTGCCGATGCGCAGCGCGGGCAGGGCTTCGCGGGTGACCAGAAACGTCCCGATGAGGTTGATGCGTAAAACCTGTTCGAAGTCGGCAAGCGTGGTGTCGGCAAAGTGCGACGACCGGAGGATGCCCGCGGCGTTGACGAGCGCATCGAGACCGCCCATTGTGGCGACGGCGCGTGCGACCCCGGCTTGCACCGAATCCTCGCTGCCGACGTCCATCACCACGGTGGTCAGTCCTGCGGTCGTCTCACCGGCCTTGGCCTCGGTGTCGGCCAGCCCGGCCTCGCTGACGTCGGCGGCGACCACGGTGCCACCCTCGTCGAGGATCCGCAGGACCGTCGCCTGACCGATACCGGATCCGCCTCCGGTGATCAGCACCCGACGGTCGGTGAACCGCTGCAACGTCGCCACCGGGGGAATGCTAGTGCGTTCGCGCGGCGCGGCTGGGCTATTCCGGGTCTCGCTCGGCGGGGTCTTCGGAGGCGGACGCTTCGGAGGCGGATGCGTCCGCCGGGCGGGAGTCGTCGGCAGGCTCGCCGCCGGCGGTACCGGGGCCGGCAGGCAACGCCGGCGTTTCGGATCCGTCGGGCAACGACAGCGCCACCCCTAGCGCGAGGAAGAACAGGATGAACAACGGCCCGCCGAGGTACGTGTTCATCGGCCCACCCGGGGAGATGAAGCTTCCCGGCGGCCCGATGATCGTGATGGTCTCGATCAGCTGCTCGACGGCGAAGACCGCGGCGACGATGCCGAGCCAGCGGGGGAAGCGTCCCTCGTTGGCCGCCAATAGGATCGGTGCGGCGACCATGATGTTCGCCACGGTCAGCAGGGGTCCGAACATCGTGACCACGTCGGCGAGCGCCCGCGCGGTTCCGGAGCCGAGATCGCCGGGGTGCAGCGATAACCCTGCGGTGAACCAAGTCGCGATGCTGATCTGGACGAGGACGACGGCCGACCCGATGGTGAACACGAACGCGTACGGTCCCGCGAGTCGGTCGCGGGCATGGCCGAGCACCACCACCAGAGCCAGCGCACCGAACGCCAGCAACAGTGCCTGGGTCCGCATCGCGCCGGAGTGTTCGTTGAGATGGGTGACGATGTCGAGGCCCGGGTGGTCGATGCCGGGCAACGCCGGAACCATCAGCAGCGCAACGGCGTACAGCACCGCGAACGCGACGGCCGCGACCATCGGCACTCGACGATCCACAGCAACACTGTAAACATCGGCCCTATCCCCAACGCTCATTTCATCCACAGGGCGAGTCGCCGGCCGCCGCCGGCGAGCCCCGCGGTCGGTTCCCGCGCCTAACTTCACTGGCATGCGGACTGAATTGCCTGCCGAGCGCGTGCAGCGCAGGCTGGGTGGGGAAGTGGAGCCCGAACCGGACGATGAGGGTCGGCCACCGGACACGTCGTTGACGCGCTGGTTGCCGGAATCCGCAGGCAGCGGCGCGGCCGGTTGGCTCGCGGCGGTCCGCGCAGATCCCGGTCGCGCCGGGGTCGTGGCGCTCGGTGGCGTCGGTCTCATTGCCGTGCTGGTGACGGTGTTCGTGCTGCTGCGTGACGACACCCCAGCGGTAGCGGCGGCCAAACTGCCGCCGGTGCAGATGGTTTCGTCGGCCAGCCCGACACCCGGTGGCACGCCGCCCGAACCAGGAGCCCCCGTCGTCGTCAGCGTCGTGGGCCTGGTCCACAAGCCGGGACTGGTCACGCTGGCTCAAGGCGCTCGGATCGCCGACGCGCTCACCGCGGCGGGTGGGCCGCTGGACGGCGCCGACCTGGTGGGGCTCAACATGGCCAGACGGATCGCCGACGGTGAGCAGATCGTCGTGGGCATCGCGCCTGCGGCGGGTGAACCGGCCGCCATGGGGAGCTCGGTCAGCACGGGCGTCGCGGCGCCGGCGTCGACGAACACGCCGTCGACGGGGGACAGCGGCGCACCGGCGGGCGGCACGGTTGACCTGAACACCGCGACGGTCGAGCAGCTCGACACGCTGCCCGGCATCGGGCCGGTGACGGCCGCGGCGATCGTGGCCTGGCGCGACGCCAACGGCCGGTTCACCAGCGTCGAGCAGCTCGGCGACGTCGACGGCATCGGACCGGCGCGGCTGGAGAAGCTGCGCGACCTCGTGCATGTGTGACTCCGGTGGCGGACGCCGACGCTGCCCCACTGGATCTGCGCCTGGTCCCGGCGGCGCTGACCGGTTGGGCGGTGACCGGCGCCGGAATCCTGTGGCCCGTCGGGGGATCAGCGGTCGCCGCCGTCGGCGCGGTGGCGGCCACCGCGGCGCTGGGGTGGTGGGGTAGTGGACGGCGAGCGGCGACCGACGGCAAGGGTGTCGGCGCGAGCGTGCTGGCGGTCGGGCTGGTAGCGGCGGGCTTCGCGATCGCGATCGGTTTGCGGGTCGACGAGGTGCGCGAGCATCCGGTCACCCAGCGCTACGGCACGGCCGCCGCCGTCGTGGTCACCCCGACGGAAAGCCCCCGTGCGCTCGGCGGCAACCGGACGATGTTCCGTGGCGCCCTCGTGGTGCTGGACGGACACGAGATGTCGGGCCGCGTCGTGGTTTTCGCGTCGACCAGTCGCATCGCCGAGCTGACCGCAGGCACACCGGTGGCGTTTCGGGCTCGCATCGGGCCGCCCACGCGACGCGAACTCAGCGTGGCGGTGCTGTCGGCGATCGGCGATCCCACCTACGGCGAGGCGTCCGCCGTCCAACGTGCGGCCGCTGAGGTCCGCGCCGGATTCGCCGAGGCCGCGCGGCGGTCGCTGCCCGCCGATCAGGCGGCGATGCTGCCCGCGCTCGTGCTCGGCGACACGTCGAGTGTGCCGCGTCAGACGACGGCCGACTTCCGTGCGGCGGGTTTGACCCATCTCACCGCGGTGTCCGGGGCGAACGTAACGATCGTGTGCGGCGCAGTGCTGTTGACCGCGGGTTTCGTCGGGCCACGGGCGGCCGTCGGCCTGGCGGCGGTCGCACTGCTGGCGTTCGTGGTGGTGGTGCAGCCGACGGCGAGTGTGCTGCGCGCCGCGGTGATGGGGGCGATCACGTTGTTGGCGGTGTTGTCGCACCGGCGCCGCCAGGCCATTCCCGCGTTGTCGGCCAGCGTGCTGGCGTTGATGATCGGATCGCCAGAGTTGGCCGTCGATGTCGGGTTCGCGCTGTCGGTGTCGGCGACGGCGGCCCTGGTCGTACTCGCGCCGGTGTGGTCGCGGCGCCTCGTCGACCGGGGCTGGCCCAAGCCCGCCGCCGACGCGCTCAGCGTGGCCGCCGCCGCGCAACTGGTCACCGCACCGCTCGTGGCCGGGATGGCCGGGACGTTCAGCGTCGTATCGGTGGCCGCCAATGTCGCGGTGGCCCCGGTGATTCCGCCGATCACCGTGCTCGGCACCGCCGCGGCCGCGCTGGGTGGAATCTGGCCCGCAGGCGCCGACCTGTTGATCCGGTTCACCGGCCCGGAGGTGTGGTGGCTGCTGCACGTGGCTCGCTGGGCGGCGGGTGTGCCGGGGTCGACGGTTTCGGTGCCGTCCGGACTGCCGGGCGTGATGTTGACCGCGGGCCTTGGAGTCGCGGTCGTCCTCGCGTGGCGCTTCCGCTTCGTGCGGATCGCGGCGGGCGCAGCCGCGGTGTGCCTGCTGGCGTGGACGGTGTCGGGGCTGTCGGCCGGCCGTGACACGATCGTGGGGTGAGCGAAGCGTCGCAGTTGCATCTGGTGCTCGGGGACGAGGAGTTGCTGGTCGAACGCGCGGTGGCGGCGGTTCTTCGGGATGTGCGCAAACAGGCGGGCGTCCATGACATTCCGGTCGATCGCCTGCGCGCCGGTGAGGTCAGCACCAGCGAACTGGCCGAATTGTTGAGCCCGTCGCTGTTCGCCGAGGAGCGGGTGGTGGTGTTGGAGTCGGCGGCCGAGGCGGGCAAGGATGCGGCCGCGCTCATCGCCGAGTCTGCGGCGGACCTGCCGCCAGGCACCATGCTCGTCGTCGTGCATTCGGGGGGTGGGCGCGCCAAGGCACTGGCCGATCAGCTCAAGAAGCTCGGCGCGCGGGTGCATCCGTGCGCGCGTATCACCAAGGCCGCCGACCGTGCCGACTTCGTCCGCCGCGAGTTCCGCGCGTTGAAGGTGAAGGTCGGCGAGGACACCGTCACCGCGGTGCTGGACGCGATCGGCTCCGACATCCGCGAGCTGGCGGCTGCCTGTTCACAGTTGGTCACCGACACCGGCGGGGCGGTCGACGCGGAGGCGGTGCGCCGCTACCACTCGGGCAAGGCCGAGGTGAAGGGGTTCGACGTCGCCGACAAGGCGGTCGTCGGCGATGTGGCCGGGGCGGCCGAGGCGCTGCGGTGGGCGATGATGCGCGGCGAACCACACGTCGTGCTGGCCGACGCCCTCGCCGAAGCGGTGCACACCATTGCGCGGGTGCGGCCGCTGTCGGGCGACCCCTACCGGCTGGCGTCAGAGCTGGGCATGCCGCCGTGGCGGGTGCAGAAGGCGCAGAAGCAGGCGCGACGGTGGTCGCACACCACCGTCGCCGAGGCGATGCGGTTGGTGGCCGCCCTCAATGCGGATGTCAAAGGGGCCGCAGCGGACGCGGACTACGCCTTGGAGGCGACGGTGCGGCGCGTCGCCGAGCTCATAGAAGACTGAGCGAACTCGAACGACTCAGAGCTTGTTGAATGCGGAAGCCAGCCCCGACTTGCGGTTGGCGGCCTGGTTCTTGTGGATGACGCCCTTGCTGGCGGCCTTGTCCAGCTGACGGCTGGTCGACGCCAGCAGCTCCTGGGCCTTGTCCTTATCACCGGCCTCGACGGCCGCCCGGAAGCCGCGCACCGCCGTGTGAAGCGACGACTTGACCGACTTGTTGCGCAACCTGCGGCGCTCGTTGGTCCGGTTGCGCTTCTCCTGCGACTTGATGTTGGCCACGCGTGTAGTCCTTCGTAAATCCTGTAGGGGTTTCTCAAAGTCTGATAGGCGCCCGGCACGCGGGCAGCGAGGGTTCAGGTTACCAGCGGAGTGGGTAAATGCCCAAAGTGAGTCCTCTGGCCTGCCGAAACGTCCGAAGTGTTGCAGCATGGCAGGGATGAGCCTGCGTACCCTGCCGACCGAGTCCACGCGACAATCGCGGAGCCCACGTAGGCAGGACAAGCGATATCAGGGCGTCTTCGCCGGATACAGCGATCTCGGTAGCTACGCCGAGGCCTTCGACGAGATGTTCGACGCCCAGGGCAACGTGCGGGGCCCCTACAAGGGCATCTACACCGAGCTCGCCCCGTCGGATGCCTCCGAGCTCGAAGCTCGCGCCGAGGCGCTCGGCCGCGCGTTCATCGACCAGGGCATCACGTTCTCGCTGTCCGGCCAGGAACGTCCCTTTCCGCTCGACCTGGTTCCGCGAGTCATCTCCGCGGCGGAGTGGACGCGCCTGGAACGCGGCATCATCCAGCGGGTCAAGGCGCTCGAGCTCTACCTCGACGACATCTACGGCGAGCAGGAGATCCTGCGCGACGGCGTCATCCCGCGCCGGCTGATCACCTCCTGCGAGCACTTCCACCGCGAGGCCGCGGGCATCGTTCCGCCCAACGGCGTGCGCATCCACGTCGCGGGCATCGACCTCATCCGCGACGCCAAGGGCGACTTCCGCGTGCTTGAGGACAACCTGCGCTCGCCGTCCGGGGTGTCGTACGTGATGGAGAACCGCCGCACCATGGCGCGGGTGTTTCCGAACCTGTTCGCCACCCATCGGGTGCGCGCCGTCGGCGACTACTCGTCGCATCTGCTGCGGTCGCTGCGCAACGCGGCGGCCAACAACGTCGCCGACCCGACCGTCGTCGTGCTCACGCCCGGCGTCTACAACTCGGCGTACTTCGAGCATTCGCTGCTGGCCCGGCAGATGGGCGTCGAGCTGGTGGAAGGCCGCGACCTGTTCTGTCGCGACAACGCCGTCTACATGCGCACCACCGAGGGGGAGCGGCAGGTCGACGTCATCTACCGCCGCATCGACGACGCGTTCCTCGACCCGATGCAGTTCCGGCCGGACTCGGTGCTCGGCGTCGCCGGTCTGCTCAATGCGGCCAGGGCCGGCAACGTCGTGATCTCCAGTGCCGTCGGCAACGGCATCGGCGACGACAAACTCGTCTACACCTACGTGCCGACGATCATCGAGTACTACCTCGGCGAGAAACCGCTGCTGGGAAACGTCGACACGTTTCGGTGCTGGCTCGACGACGAGCGCGAGGAAGTGCTCGACCGCATCGACGAACTCGTCATCAAACCGGTCGAGGGCTCCGGCGGCTACGGCATCGTGTTCGGTCCGGACGCCTCGGAAAAGGAGCTCGCCGCCGTCGCCAAGAAGATCCGCAACGACCCGCGCGGCTGGATCGCCCAGCCCGTCATGCAGCTGTCGACCGTGCCCACCCAGATCGGCGACCAGCTGGTGCCGCGGCACGTCGACCTGCGCCCGTTCGCGGTCAACGACGGCGACGACGTGTGGGTGCTGCCCGGCGGGCTCACCCGCGTCGCGCTGCCCGAGGGCTCGCTGGTGGTCAACTCGAGCCAGGGCGGCGGGTCGAAGGACACCTGGGTGCTGGCGTCGCGCACCTCGGTCGCCGACCGCGAGCTCGGCGCCGCCGAAGTGGTGCGCAAGCTGCCCAAGTCCGCGCGTGGGCCCAAGGCCGAAAGCAGCGACGGGCAGACCCAAGACCAACAACAACAACAGCAGCAGTAGAGGGGTGGTGCGCTGATGTTGGCCCGCAACGCCGAATCCTTGTACTGGATCGGACGGTACGTCGAACGCGCCGACGACACCGCCCGCATCCTCGATGTGACCGTGCATCAACTGCTCGAGGACTCCAGCGTCGACCCCGACCAGGCCTCCCGGACACTGCTGCGAGTGCTGGGGATGGAGGCTCCCGACGCGCCGCTGGATGTGTGGTCGCTGACCGACATCGTCGCCTTCAGCAGAGGCACCCAGGGGTCGATCGTCGACGCCATCTCGGCGGCTCGCGAAAATGCCCGCGGCGCACGCGAAGTCACGTCCACCGAGATCTGGGAGTGCCTCAACACCACTTACAACGCGCTGGCCGAGCGGGAACGAGCCGCCAAGCGTCTCGGACCGCACGAGTTTCTCTCGTTCGTCGAGGGCCGCGCCGCGATGTTCGCCGGGCTGGCCGACTCGACGCTGTCGCGCGATGACGGCTACCGCTTCATGGTGCTCGGCCGGGCCATCGAACGGGTGGACATGACTGTGCGACTGCTGCTTTCGCGGGTCGGGGACAGCGCGTCGTCACCCGCGTGGGTCACGTTGCTGCGGTCGGCAGGCGCACACGACACCTATTTGCGCACCTACCGCGGCGTGCTCGACGCCGGTCGCGTGGTCGAATTCATGCTGCTGGACCGGCTTTTCCCACGGTCGATCTTCTATTCTCTGCGGCTTGCCGAACACAGCCTCGACGAGTTGATGAACCGACCCCACAGCCGCCTCGGCGCCACGGCCGAGGCGCAGCGGCTACTCGGCAGGGCCCGCAGCGAGCTGGAGTTCCTGCGCCCCGGTGTGCTGCTCGAGTCGCTGGAACAGCGGCTGGCCGGCCTGCAGAAGACCTGCTTCGATGTCGGTGAAGCGTTGGCGCTGCAGTACTTTCACTCCGCTCCGTGGGTGGCGTGGCACGACGCGGGTCACAACGGCACGCTCGTCATCGAAGAGGGAGAGCTCTGATGTGGCGGATGCGGGTCGTCCATTCGACCGGATACGCATACAAGTCGCCGGTGACGGCGTCGTTCAACGAGGCGCGGCTGACGCCGCGATCGGACTCGCGGCAGAACGTGATCCTCAACCGCGTGGAGACCGTCCCGGCCACCCGCAACTACCGCTACGTCGACTACTGGGGAACGGCGGTGACGGCGTTCGACCTGCACGCACCGCACACCGAGTTGGAGGTGACGTCGTCGTCGGTCGTGGAGACCGACGTCGACCAAATGTCCGGACGCGAAGTGACATGGGAGGACTTGCAATCCGAGGCCGTCGTCGACAGGTTCGACGAGGTCCTTGCGCCCACCCACTACACGCCCGCGAGCAAGCGCATCCGCCGGGTCGGTCAGCGCATCATCAAGGAACACGCGCCGCACGAGGCCGTCACCGCCGCCGCGTCGTGGGTGAGCAGCGAGTTGGCGTACGTCGCGGGCACCACCGGAGTGCACTCCTCAGGGCTGGACGCGTTGCGCGAGGGCAAGGGCGTCTGTCAAGACTTCGCCCACCTGACGCTGATCCTGTTGCGCTCCATGGGCATTCCCGCCCGTTACGTGTCGGGGTATCTGCATCCCAACCACAAAGCGGTGATCGGCGACACCATCGACGGGCAGAGCCACGCCTGGGTGCAGGCCTGGACCGGTGGCTGGTGGAATTACGACCCCACCAACGACGCCCCGATCAACGAGCAGTACATCAGCGTGGGTGTGGGCCGGGACTACTCCGATGTCACCCCGCTGAAGGGGATCTACTCCGGAGAGGGCTCGACCGACCTCGACGTCGTCGTCGAGATCACCCGGTTGGCCTGACCGGTCAGACGGCCGGCTTCGCCGAGATTCCGGGATGCACCTCGACGCGCAGCAGATCGTCACCGAGTTCGATCTGCCGGTCGAAGACCGACGCGGCGAGTGCGCGCCAGTCCTCTTCCTGTCCGGGTTCGATTGCGGGCACGTAATGGGTGAGGATCAAGATTCCCACGCCCGCGCGCGCCGCGGTCTCCGCCGCTTCCTCGACCGAGGAGTGGTAGTCGCAGATGTCGCGGATGCGCTGCATGGGCATCCGGTCGACCAGATCCTTGCGGATCACGGTGTGCACCAACGCCCCTGCGCCTGCCGCCAGTTCGTCGAGGCTCTCGCACGGGACGGTGTCGCCGGCCAGCACCACCGAGGCGTCGGCGTGCTCGACGCGGAAGCCGATCGTCGGGGCGACCGGGCGGTGGTCGGTGGGCGCGACCCGGATCGTCACGCCGTCGCGGTTCCACACCTCACCTTCGGTGTACTCGTGCACCTCCACCGGGGGCGGGGCCGTCAGGTCGGCGTGGTGGGCGATGCGGTATCCGATGTCGAAGCCGAACGCCTTGAGGGTGTGCTCGACCACCTCGGCGGTGCCCGGCGGTCCGATGATCTGCAGCGGCGTCTGCTCGGGCGTGAACGTCGACACCCAACGGCTGATGATCACGTCGCCCAGATCCGCGATGTGGTCGCTGTGCAGATGCGTCAACAGCAGCGCCGACAATCCGTTCGCCGGCGCTCCCGCGGCCGTCAGACGTTGCTGTACACCTCGACCGCAGTCGATCAGAAACGTCTGCCCGCCAGCGCGCACGAGCGTCGACGGGCCCGCCCGGCGGGCGTCGGGGATGGGACTTCCAGTGCCAAGCAGTGTGACCTCGATCATGGCCCCACATATACCCGAGGGCCTCGTCGAATTGGCGCCAATAGGCGCCGAAACGGTATTCCGGCAGCCATGTCCTCGACTTTGCGCTGCTGAAATGCCGTTTCGCGACTTGCGCACCCGAGTGTGACCGGGTTGCAACCTCGCAAAGCCTTCCGCGCCGACTCAGTCCAACCTAGCCTGTGAGGAAGATCACGAGCGGAGGCAAGGATGCGGATCGCGGACGTGTTGCGGAGCAAGGGCGCCGCGGTGGCCACGATAACTCCGGAGACGTCGGTCTCGGGATTGCTCACCGAACTGGCGGTGCACAACATCGGCGCCATGATCGTGGTGTCCCCCGACGGTCTGATGGGGATCGTCTCCGAGCGCGACGTCGTGCGCGCGCTGCACCGACGGGGCGGCGAACTGCTCACCAAGCCGGTGTCGGAGATCATGACCACGCTGGTGGCGACCTGCGCTCCCGACGATTCGGTCGACAGCCTGAGCGCCCTGATGACGACGAACCGGGTCCGGCACGTGCCGGTGATGGAGAACGGCAGGCTGGTCGGCATCGTCAGCATCGGCGACGTCGTCAAGACCCGGATGGAAGAGCTCGAAACGCAGCAGGAGCAGCTGCAGGCCTACATCACCCGTGGCTGACGTCGAGGTCGCTCCGGCGGCGCGGCAGCACGTGCGCCAGATGTCGGGGGTGCTGGCGCGCGCGTTCTACGACGACCCGGTGATGAAGTGGATGCTGCCGAACGACGCCGCGCGGGAGCGAGCCCTGTCACGGGTGTTCGCCACGATGATTCGCCACCACTTCCTGCGCACCGAAGGAGTCGAGGTGGCGGGCGGCCGGCGCATCGGGGCCGCCGCGCTGTGGGACCCGCCCGGCGAGTGGCGGCAGACCGGGCTCCAAGAGCTGCGGATGATGCCGGCATTCATCCGGGCGATGGGAGCCAATGTGCGGCGCGGCCAGGCGATGGCCGAGCTGATGAAGCAGCACCACCCCGAGGAGCCGCACTGGTATCTGGGGGTGATCGGCAGCGATCCGACGGTGCGCGGCACCGGATACGGGCAGGCGCTGATGCGCTCGCGCCTGGACCGCTGCGACGCCGAGCACGCGCCCGCGTACCTCGAGTCCAGCAACCCCGACAACATCGCCTACTACCGGCGCTTCGGGTTCGACGTCACCGGCGAGATCGCGTTGCCCGACGGCGGCCCGCCGATGTGGCCGATGTGGCGCCAACCGCGTTGATCCGGTGTGCGTGGGCCCCGCGAAGCTGACGAGTGACCGCGTAATGCCAGAAATCTACGGCGTGTCGCGGACGAACACGGTCGCTCGCGGTGACGAGGGTTCAACTCCAGGAGTATTCGGCACGTAGCCGCGCGGCCACGACCTCGAACTTCTCGCGGGCCAGGATCGCGCCTTCGCGACGGATGCCATCTTCGGGCACATCGAGCACCCGGTCCAGGCGCACCCAACTCGCCCGCCCCTCGTAATCCCAGGTGCCCGAGCCGATGGCCACCCAGTCCGGGTCGTCTCGATGGTGATCCTGGCTGGACAGCATCAGGCCGAGCAGCGTGGACCGGTCGCGGCCCACCACCAGCACCGGCCGGTCCTTGCCCTGCGTCGGGTCGTCCTCGTAGACCACCCACGTCCACACGATCTCGCCCGGATCGGCGCGCCCGTCGAGGTCGGGGGCGTACACCACCTTGCGGGCGCGGTGGGCGGTGGGCACGAAGTGCCGGCTGACCGGTCGCCCGGCGGTGATCGCGGGCGCCTCGTCTCTGGATGCGCCGGCGATCGCGTCCAGGCCGATCCGGATGCCCTGCTGGATGCCGCGCTGCACGGTCTCGGACTGACCGATCTGACGGATGATCTTCGGCGCCTCGTTGAACACCAGATTCTCGGCATACCTTTGGAATGTCTGCAGTGGTTTCCAGGGCGCAGGCATATTTCCGAGCATAAGCGAGCGCCGCCCAGCGCGATTGTGTGCTTCCGGCGCTGCCTGGATACGCTGGTGGCACCCGAAGTCCGCGTTCACCAGGAGATTCCCATCAGCACTTTCGCCGATCAGACCTTCACGGCGCCGGCGCAGATCCGGAACTTCTGCATCATCGCCCATATCGATCACGGCAAGTCGACGCTGGCCGACCGGATGCTGCAACTCACCGGTGTGGTCGCCGATCGCGATATGCGCGCGCAGTACCTCGACCGGATGGACATCGAGCGCGAGCGCGGCATCACGATCAAGGCGCAGAACGTCCGGCTGCCATGGAAATTGGGGGACCAGGAATACGTCCTGCATCTCATCGACACCCCCGGGCACGTCGACTTCACCTACGAGGTGTCGCGCGCGCTGGAGGCGTGCGAAGGTGCGGTGCTGCTCGTCGACGCCGCCCAGGGCATCGAGGCCCAGACGCTGGCGAATCTCTACCTGGCCCTGGATCGCGACCTGCACATCATCCCGGTGCTCAACAAGATCGACCTGCCTGCGGCCGACCCCGACCGGTACGCCGCCGAACTCGCCCACATCATCGGCTGCGAACCCGAGGACGTGCTGCGGGTCTCCGGGAAGACCGGCGCGGGCGTGGCCGACCTCCTCGACCACGTCGTGCGCGAGGTGCCGCCGCCCGTCGGCGACGCCGACGCACCCGCGCGGGCGATGATCTTCGACTCGGTCTATGACACCTACCGCGGCGTGGTGACCTACGTCCGCGTCGTCGACGGCAAGATCGTTCCGCGCGAACGCATCAAGATGATGTCCACCGGCGCGCATCACGAACTGCTGGAAGTGGGCATCGTCTCGCCCGAGCCCAAGGCCTCCGCGGGTCTCGGCGTCGGCGAGGTCGGATATCTGATCACCGGCGTGAAAGACGTGCGCCAGTCCAAGGTCGGCGACACCGTGACGACCGCCCGCCACGGTGCGGCCGAGCCGCTCACCGGATACCGGGAGCCGCGACCGATGGTGTACTCGGGGCTGTATCCCGTTGACGGGTCGGATTATCCGGTCCTGCGCGACGCGCTGGACAAGCTGCAACTCAACGATGCGGCGCTGACGTATGAACCGGAGACCTCGGTGGCGCTCGGATTCGGTTTCCGCAGCGGCTTTCTGGGCCTGCTGCACATGGAGATCACCCGCGAGCGTCTTGAGCGCGAGTTCAACCTCGACCTGATCTCGACGTCGCCGAACGTCGTGTATCGCGTTGTGCAGGAGGATGGTTCAGAAATCACGGTGACCAATCCGTCGGACTGGCCGGACGGCAAGATCCGCACGGTTTACGAGCCGATCGTCAAGACCACGATCATCGCGCCCAGCGAGTTCATCGGAACCATCATGGAGCTGTGCCAGTCGCGGCGCGGCGAACTCGGCGGCATGGACTACCTGTCCCCGGAACGGGTGGAGCTGCGCTACACGATGCCGCTGGGCGAGATCATCTTCGACTTCTTCGACGCGCTGAAGTCGCGCACCCGCGGATACGCCAGCCTGGACTACGAGGAGGCCGGTGAGCAGGAAGCCGACCTGGTCAAGGTCGACATCCTGCTGCAAGGTGAGCCGGTCGACGCGTTCAGCGCGATCGTGCACAAGGAGTCGGCGTACGCCTACGGCAACAAGATGACCACCAAGCTCAAGGAGCTGATTCCGCGCCAGCAGTTCGAGGTTCCGGTGCAGGCAGCGATCGGTTCGAAGATCATAGCTCGCGAAAACATCCGCGCGATCCGCAAAGACGTGCTATCGAAGTGCTATGGCGGGGACATCACCCGCAAGCGCAAGCTGCTCGAGAAGCAGAAGGAAGGCAAGAAGCGGATGAAGACCATCGGCCGGGTCGAGGTGCCCCAGGAGGCGTTCGTGGCCGCCCTGTCCACCGACTCGTCGGCCGCCGACAAGGCCAAGAAGTAGGACGGCGTGCGCTCGGCGGCGATGACGGCGGCGGCCGTGGGCGCATGCGCGATCCTCGCCGGCTGTTCGGCGCCCGCCGGTGATGCCCCGGCCCCGCAGATCGCCGAGGTGGCCAAACCGTCGCCGAACCGGATGCTGGACCAGGCTTTGCCCACGGCTGAGGAGCTGACCACGATGTTCGGGGCCAGCGGCTTCATGGGTCAGGTCGTCGAAGGTGGCGCCGACATGCTGCTGCAGGGCGTCCGGGAGGCCGAGGCGAGCCCGCCCGACTGTGTGAGCACCGGTTACCGGTTGGAGAAGGTGGTGTATCAAGCCAGCCCGGTGCGGTCGGTGGTCAGCCAGTCGTGGGCCGGAGGTGACGCCAACGGCCCCACCGTCACCGGGTTCTTCGGGGTGGTCGAGTTCATCGACGCCGATGCCGCGCAGGAGTTCTTCGCCTCATCGGCCGACAAGTGGCACCGATGCAACGGCCAGACGCTGGTGTTGAGCCAACCCGACCGCGGCGCACAGGGATCCAGCCGGATCACCGAGGTCGGCGTCGACGACGAGATCGTCTCGGCGGTGGTGATGCAGGACGCCGGATCGACGGTTCAGCGGGCCCTCGGTGTGGCAGGCGATTGCATCGTGGAGGTGGAGATCACCGACGTCGCCGGCCCCAGCCCGACCGGCGCCCGGCACGCGACCGCGGTCGCCGACCTGATGATGGACAAGATCGGCCAGTCCTGAGCATTCGGTCGAGATTGTCGGTTACGTCGCGAATCTGTTGGAGCTGACCGCGCGAACACGACGACGACAAAATCACTGGGTCGAACAGACCGCGGTGCTCTACACGTCGGCCGAGGAGGCGCAGCATTTCTTCAACTCGTCTCGAGAGACGTGGGGGGTTACACCAATTCCACTGTGGGCGTGAGAAATTCATGCGACGTATACTTGTGGAACTCGGTCAGGTTCGTACCGACGGCAAGATGGTCGCCCAGGTTACGACGCAACAGGATGCCGACGGCTTGTGCTTGCCAGCATGTGCTGTCGACTGCATCGAACCTGACCGTCGAGGCGTGGCCGTGCAGTTACTCGATCGGCGACGAGGCGGCCACCATCGCGCAGGACATGCTCGCCACGCGGCCAGATAACACCGCGCCGAGACTGGGCTTTCTGACGACCGGCGGCGGAGATCCATCAAAAACAGCAGTCTCGCCGAAAAGGCGATCTACATCGGGGCGTTGGCCGGGACGAAGACTCCGGAGCTGTCGGCTTCCTCCTCGGCCCGGATCACGTGCACGACCGCGTTGATCAACGCCAGGTGGGTGAACGCCTGCGGGAAGTTGCCGAGATGGCGGCCGGTGCGCGGCTCGATCTCCTCGGCATACAGGTGCAGCGGGCTGGCGAACGACAGCAGCCGTTCACACAGGTGTTTGGCGCGGCTGATCTCGCCGATCTCGACCAGGGCCGACACCAGCCAGAACGAGCAGATCGTGAAGGTGCCCTCCTCGCCGGACAGCCCGTCGTCGGTCTCGTCGACCCGGTAGCGCAGCACCAGGCCTTCCTCGGTGAGCTCGTCGGCGATCGCCAGCACGGTCGCGCGCACCCGCGGATCGTCGGGCGGCAGGAACCGCGTCAGCACGGCCAGCAGCAGCGAGGCGTCGAGCGCGTCGTCGCCGTACCGCTGCGTCAGCACACCGCGGGAGTCGACGCCGTGTTTGAGCACGTCGGCCTTGATCTCCTCGGCGGTCGCGCGCCACTGCTGCGCGTAGGACTTCTCGCCCTGGAACTCGGCGAGTTTCGAGCCGCGGTCCAGCGCGACCCAGCACATGATCTTGCTGCTGGTGAAGTGTTGCGGGTCGCCGCGTACCTCCCATATCCCGCGGTCGGGCTCCTTCCAGTGCTTGATCGCCTCTTCGACCTGCTGCTTGAGCACCGGCCACAGCGTGTCGGAGATCTGCTCGCGCGACTTGGCGTGCAGATACACCGAATCGAGCATGGTGCCCCAGATGTCGTGCTGCATCTGGTTGTACGCGCCGTTGCCGAAGCGCACCGGCCGCGCCCCGTCGTATCCGGACAGGTGGCGCAGTTCCTCCTCGACCAGCGTGCGCTCGCCGCCGACGGCGTACATCACCTGAAGTGGGTGTCGCTCACCGTTGTTGGCGCCGGACACATCGGCGATGAACGCGAAGAAGTCGTCGGCCTCGCGGTCCAGGCCCAGTGTGTAGAGACCCCACAGCGCGAAAGTCGAATCGCGCACCCACGCATAGCGGTAGTCCCAGTTTCGTTCGCCCTGAGGCGTTTCCGGCAGCGACGTGGTGGGCGCGGCCAACAGCGCACCGGTCGGGGAGTAGGTCAGCCCCTTGAGCGTCAGCGCGCTGCGCTGGAGGTAGGCCCGCCACGGGTGGTCGGGGAAGTCGCCGATGTTGATCCACTGGCGCCAGGCCTCGCTGGTCTGCCACATCTTGTCGGCCGCCTCTTCATAGGTCTGTGGCGCCGGATGCTTGGACCACGACAGCGCGACGAACGCCTGGTCGCCTTCCTTCATCCGGGTCCGGGCCCGAGCCTCGTGGCCCTCCAGGCCGAGCCGCAGGTTCGTGGTGAGCCGAAGCGTGGGGTGCGCATCGGCGTCGCGGCTGGCGCGCGCGATCGCCTCGCCGTACGCCTGCGCGGAGTACTCCCACGTCGCGGGGATCCGGTGGTAGTCGAACGCGGGCTCGCAGTTCATCACCAGTTCGACGGTGCCGCTCACGCATCGCACGGTGCGCAGCAGGATGTGCTCGGCATCCCAGTCCATCGGTGTGCGCCGATGGGTGCGCGAACGGGTCTCGAGGTCATGCCAGGGACCCATCACCAATGCCTCGCGCACGATCAGCCACCCGGTGTGGGTCTGCCACGTCGTCTCCAGGATCAGGCTGCCGGGCAGGTAGCGCCGGGCCGAGGGCACCGTCACCCCGTAGGGCCCCAACCGGAAATGGCCGGCGCCGCGATCGAGGATGGCGCCGAACACACTCGGCGAGTCGGGCCGCGGCACGCACATCCACTCGACCGACCCGGCCGATGAGATCAGACACGTGTTCTCGCAGTCGGACAGGAAGCCGTAGTCGGCGATGGGCGGAAACGGGTTTCGCAACGCTCCGGTGGGCGCGTACGGCGTCGGTGCGGTCACGGTCAGCGGGGTGTTGTCCGTGACGGCCTGAGCCGGCTTCGCCCCGTTCTCGGTCTCCGTTGACCCGTCCGACGGCCCGGTTTGTTGCAGAACCATGCCGCCATCATCGACTGCCGACGCGCTCGCCGTCTACTTGTTGGCCGTAACGGCGCGTCAGCGGCGGGCGAAGGCCGGAATGCGTTCCGGTAGGGGACCGATCGCCACACCGTAGGCCGCCAATCGGCGCAGCAGCGGAAGCCCGGCGGCCACCCGCACGAACCGTGGCGCCTCGGCCTGGCCGGTCGAAGCGACGGCGACCGCGATGACACGGCGGTGGATCAGCCTTTGCACCGACTGGATCAGCGCGGCGGGCAGCCAGCGCCGCGCCTGCACGCGGGCCAGATGCCTGGTTGACAGGCTGCCCGAGCGCAACGGACCCGCCAGGATCCGGCCTGCGGCGACGGCGTCGGCCACCGCGAGGTTGATCCCCACCCCGCCGACCGGCGACATCGCGTGGGCGGCATCGCCGATGAGCAGCAGGCCGTCGCCGTACCAGCGCCTGAGCCGGTTCAACTGCACGTCGAGCAGCTTCACGTCGTCGAACGACGTCACCGCCCCGATGCGGTCGGCCAGCCACGGCACCAGCGCCACCACACCGCGATGCAGCGACCCGATTCCCTGCGCCCGCAACTCCTGGTCGCGGCCCTTGGGGATGACGTAGGCGCACTGATAGTAGTCGCCGCGGTCGATGACGATCTGCGCGTGCCCGGCCCCGAGGACACCGGCGAGCCCGTGCGGGTCGTCGGGATCGCGGGGCAGCCGGAACCACCAGACGTCCATCGGCACACCGAAGTCCTTCGGCTTGAGCCCCATCTCGGTGCGCAGCGTCGATGACCGCCCATCGCAGGCGACGGTCAACGTCGCGCGCATCTCGCGCTCCTCACCGTCGGCGCTGCGGTAGCGGACACCGACCACCCTGTCACCGTGACGGATCGGGCCGAGCACCTCGGTGCTGCGCAGCAAGGTGAACGACGGCTCTCGTTGAGCGGCAGTGGCCAGCAGCTCCAGGAAATCCCACTGCGGAACCAGCGCAATGTGTTTGTGCGGACCGGGAATTCGCTGCAGATCCATGGTGACCGGCGTGTCCTGCACCGTCATCGACAGCGTGCCGATCTCTCGGTGCGGAATCGCCGCGAACTCATCGGACAGCCCCAACTCGTCGAGCAGCCGCAGCGTGCTGGCATGCACGGTGTCACCGCGGAAATCGCGGAGGAAGTCGGCGTGCTTCTCCATCACCGTGACGTCGACCCCGGCGCGGGCCAGCACCAACGCGAGCATCATGCCCGCTGGACCGCCGCCGGCCACGATGCAGGTGGCGTTACCGGCACGCAGGGCGGGGTCGGAGTCGGCGGCCACGCCCCCATCTTCGCATCGCCTAGGCTGGCCGCGTGGGTGGCTTTCTGAGTTGGTGGGACGGTGTCGAGCTCTGGCTCACCGGCCTGCCGTTCGTCGCCCAGACCGCGATGGTGATGCCGGTGGTGCTCGCGTTGGCGTACGGCACCGCGGTCGTGCTCGACGGCGCCCTCGGTAACGGGATCAGGTTGTGGCGCCGTGTTCGCCACGACGAACGGGATGCTGATCAATGAGCGGCGGGATGCCGCGGTCGCGGGTGACGCTGGTGCTCGTCCTCCTGGTGATCCTGGTGATCGTCATGTGGCTGTTCACTCGTTGACGCCGCCGAACTTTCACCGAGCAGGCCGCGGAAACTCTGTTAGGCTTCGCGCCATGCAAACAGCGTCCGGCAACAAGAGCGGCCATGTTCTGGCCCTCATTGCCGTGAGTTTCAGCGCTGTTGCCGATGTCTGTTGTTGTTGCTGACTCCTCCGCCCGTCCCGGTTCGGTGTCGGTAACGGCTGCCAGATGACGCCTCGCGCTGATCCATCGCCTTCCCGTCGGGACGGGTTCCACCGAAGTCCCCCAACGAAAGGTCCCCGATGGTCAACATCCGCAAAACCTGGCGCGCCGCGGCGGCGCTGGCCACCACCGCCACAGTGCTCGCCGCATGCGGAGGCGGCTCGAGCGATGTGGTCGGAGAGGGCGGCGGGAACGGAGCTGACACGACGCTGACGCTGGTCGCCTATGCCGTGCCCGAACCCGGCTGGAGCAAGATCATTCCCGCATTCGCCGCGACACCGGAAGGTAAAGGCGTCGGCGTCACGACGTCGTACGGCGCCTCGGGCGACCAGTCGCGCGCCGTCGTCGACGGTAAGCCCGCCGACATCGTGAACTTCTCCGTCGAGCCGGACATCACCCGACTCGTTAAGGCCGACAAGGTCACCGAGGACTGGAACGCCGACGCCACCAAGGGCATCCCGTTCGGATCCGTCGTGTCCTTCGCGGTGCGGCCCGGTAACCCCAAGAACATCAGGGACTGGCCGGATCTGCTCAAGCCCGGCGTCGAGGTCATCACGCCCAGCCCGCTGAGCTCCGGGTCCGCCAAGTGGAACCTGCTGGCGCCGTACGCGTGGGCCAGCAAGGGCGGACAGGATCCCCAAGCCGGTCTCGACTACGTCACCGAGCTGGTGACTCAGCACATCAAGCTGCGCCCGAGTTCGGGCCGTGAGGCCACCGACGTGTTCCGGCAGGGCAGCGGTGACGTGCTGCTGGCCTACGAGAACGAGGCGCTGCACTTCGGCTTGGAGTACGTGAACCCGCCGGAGACCTTCAAGATCGAGAACCCTGTCGCCGTGGTGTCGTCGAGCACGCACCTGGACAAGGCGAACGCGCTGAAGAACTTCACCTACACCCCCGAGGCGCAGAAGCTGTGGGCCGAGGCCGGTTTCCGTCCCGTCGATCCCGCGGTGCTCGAGGAGTTCCGGGACAAGTTCCCCGCGCCCGCAAAACTATGGACCGTTGACGACCTCGGAGGCTGGGCGACACTGGATCCCGAGCTGTTCGACAAGGACAACGGCACCATCACCAAGATCTACACCCAGGCGACCGGATGACCCCTTCCGTGAACGCGTTGGGTTCCCCGTATCCTGACGGGAGCCGACCCGAACCCACGAACGGCGAGCGAACAATTAGCCTCTGGGGCCCCCGGTATGGGACCACCTCGCTACGGGTTGGTGCGGCGACGATTTGGCTGAGCATCATCGTGCTGCTGCCGTTGGCCGCGATCCTCTGGCAGTCGGCCGGCGGCGGGTGGCAGGCGTTCTGGCTTGCGGTCACCTCGAACGCGGCCGTCGCGTCGTTCAAGGTGACGCTGACCGTGTCGTTCGGGGTGACGGTGGTCAACCTGGTGTTCGGGCTGTTGGTTGCCTGGGTGCTGACCCGCGACGAATTCGTCGGCAAGCGGCTGATCGACTCAGTGATCGACTTGCCGTTCGCGTTGCCGACGATCGTCGCCAGCCTGGTCATGCTGGCGCTCTACGGCCCCGCCAGCCCGGTCGGGCTGCACCTGCAGCACACCATATGGGGTATCGGGGTGGCGTTGCTGTTTGTCACCCTGCCGTTCGTGGTGCGATCGGTGCAGCCGGTGCTGTTGGAACTGGACCGCGAGATCGAGGAAGCCGCGGCATCGTTGGGGGCCAACAACTGGATCATCTTCACCCGGGTGATGCTGCCCGCACTTCTGCCGTCGCTGCTGTCGGGCGCCGGTCTGGCGTTCTCCCGCGCGATCGGCGAGTTCGGTTCGGTGGTCCTGATCGGCGGCGCCGTGCCTGGCGAGACCGAAGTGTCCTCGCAGTGGATTCGCACCCTGATCGAGAACGACGACCGTACCGGCGCCGCCGCGATCTCGATTGTGCTGCTGGCCATCTCGTTCGTCGTGCTGTTCATCCTGCGCGCGATCGGATCGCGCGCCGCCCGACGCGACGCCTTGGCGCAATGATCCTTTCGCCGGTGGTCAGACACCTGCTTCGCTACCTCGCGCTGACCTACATCGTCGTCTTGGTCGTGGTGCCGGTGGGCCTGATCCTGTGGCGCAGTTTCGCCCCGGGCTTCGGAACCTTTATTGATTGGATAACCACCCCGGCCGCGGTATCCGCTCTGCAACTGTCGCTCTTGGTCGTCGCGATCGTGGTGCCGCTCAACGTGCTGTTTGGTGTGCCGACCGCGGTGGTGCTGGCGCGGAACAAGTTTCGCGGCAAGAGTCTGATGCAGGCCGTGATCGATCTGCCGTTCGCGGTGTCGCCTGTGGTGGTCGGTGTCGCGCTGATCCTGCTGTGGGGCTCGGCGGGGCTGTTCGGATTCGTCGAGAACAACCTCGGCTTCAAGATCATCTTCGGGTTCCCCGGCATCGTGCTAGCCAGCGTCTTCGTCACGGTGCCGTTCGTGATCCGTGAGGTTGAACCGGTGCTGCACGAGATAGGCACCGATCAGGAGGAGGCCGCTGCCACGCTAGGCTCGCAGTGGTGGCAGACGTTCTGGCGGGTCACGCTGCCGTCCATCCGGTGGGGTCTGACCTACGGCGTCGTGCTCACGATCGCACGCACCCTCGGTGAGTACGGGGCCGTGCTGATGGTGTCGTCCAACCTTCCAGGCTCTTCGCAGACGCTCACACTGCTGGTGTCGGACCGGTACAACCGAGGTGAAGAGTATGGGGCGTATGCGGTGTCGACGCTTTTGATGAGTGTGGCGGTCGTGGTCTTGATTACGCAAGTGTTGCTCGACGCGCGCCGGTCCAGAGCCAGCAGATAGGCGGAAAGGGAAGTATGAGCAATGCGATAGCCGTGCGAGGCGCCAACAAGCGATACGGCGACTTCGCGGCCCTGGACAATGTCGATTTCGAAGTACCATCCGGTTCGCTGACCGCATTGCTAGGGCCCAGCGGGTCCGGGAAGTCGACGCTACTACGGGCCATCGCGGGCCTCGACCGGCCCGATTCCGGCACCGTCACGATCAACGGCCGCGACGTCACCAACGTGCCGCCCCAGCGGCGCGGTATCGGTTTCGTGTTCCAGCACTATGCGGCGTTCAAGCACCTGACGGTGCGGGACAACGTCGCGTTCGGGCTGAAGATTCGCAAGCGGCCCAAGGCCGAAATCAAGCAGAAGGTCGACAATCTCCTCGAAGTGGTCGGGCTAGCCGGTTTCCAGACTCGTTACCCGAACCAGCTCTCCGGAGGGCAACGTCAGCGCATGGCGCTGGCCCGCGCGCTGGCCGTGGACCCACAAGTGCTGTTGCTCGACGAACCGTTCGGTGCGCTGGACGCCAAGGTGCGAGAGGATTTGCGCGCTTGGCTGCGCCGGTTGCACGACGAAGTGCAGGTCACCACGGTGCTGGTGACGCACGATCAGTCTGAGGCGCTCGACGTCGCCGACCGGATCGCGGTGCTGAATAGAGGCCGCATCGAGCAGATCGGTTCCCCCGCAGAGGTTTACGATGCACCAGCCAACGCGTTCGTGATGTCGTTTCTAGGTGCGGTTTCCTCGCTGAACGGTGCGCTGGTCCGACCGCACGACATCCGTGTAGGACGCAACCCAGACATGGCGATCGCTTCCACCGACGAGTCGGTGCAGTCCACCGGAGTGGTACGCGCGATCATCGACCGAATTGTCATGCTAGGCTTCGAAGTTCGTGTCGAGTTGCACAGTGCGACGGACCAGACGCCCTTCACCGCGCAGATCACCCGCGGCGACGCCGAGGCGCTCGGGCTGAAGGAGGGGGACACTGTCTACGTCCGCGCAACCCGGGTGCCACCGTTGCCCGGCAGCACACAGGATCCACCCGACGATGAGGCCGTGACGAGGGCCTGAGTCGGTTGGGCCGAAGATGGGGCAATTGCCCCATTACGCCAGGTTGACTTCCTGGTTGAGTTGCTCGCATGAACACCAGCACCCCGACCCAGGTCGATCCGGACAAACTGATGGAATTCGTCTTCCGCGCGGTCGAGGAGGCCGGCGCGGCACTCAACTGCGCACTCGTCGTGATGGGCGACCGCCTCGGGTACTACCGGTCGCTTGTCGAGCACGGGCCGAGCACCCCAGCCGAGTTGGCCGAACGCACCGGCACCGACGCGCACTACGCCAGGGAGTGGCTCAACGCGCAAACCGCCGGCGCCTTCGTCGAATACAACCCGGCGACCGGTCGTTATCGGTTGCCGGCCGAGCAGGCCGTGGCGCTCACCGACGAAACAAGCCCGGCCTTCGTCGGCGGTCTCTTCCAGATCGCGCACGGAACCGCATCGGACGCTGGACACATCTTCGAGGCGGCCCGCGCAGGCGTCGGCGTCGCTTGGGGGGATCACAACTCCGACGTCCATGTCGGGTGCGAACGGTTCTTCCGCCCGACCTACGCCGCGCATCTGGTCGACGATTGGATCCCGGCGTTGGACGGTGTCGTGGAGAAACTCAGGAGCGGCGCCCGTGTCGCCGATGTCGGTTGTGGACACGGAGCGTCGACGCTGCTGATGGCCGAAGCCTTTCCCGCCTCGACGTTCGTCGGTGTGGACGGACATGCGAAGTCCATCGAGGTGGCCAGTGCGCGGAACGGGATGCCGGGAGCGGTCAGCTTCCAGACCGCGGCCGCGGACGCGTTCGCGGGTGGGCCGTACGACCTGGTCACGATGTTCGACTGCTTGCACGACATGGGCGATCCAATCGGCGCCGCACGCCACGTGCGGGAGGTCATCGCTGAAGACGGCACATGGATGGTGGTCGAGCCGGCCGCCGGTGACCGGGTGGAGGACAACCTCAACCCGATCGGGCGCGCGTACTACGGCTTTTCCACGTTGCTGTGCACACCGTCGTCATTGGCTCAACCGGTCGGGATGGCGCTCGGCACTCAGGCGGGCCCGGCCCGCATTCGAGATGTCGTGACAGCGGCCGGGTTCCGACGGTTCCGGCTGGCCGCGCAGACCCCGTTCAACAACGTGTTCGAGGTCCGGCCCTGAGGACTACGCAGCGACGGTCCCGGTGGCGGTGATCGCGTCGTACCGGTCCATCACCGTCGCCGCGACGAGGTTGTGCGACCCGAGCGGTTCGGCCATCGCAATACCTTGAGCCCCAGCGTATTCGGCGACGCGATCGGTGATCCGGCCGTGCGCCAAAAACCACGGAGCGATGACCAGGCGTCGGGCCCCGCGGGCACGCAGGCGCTCGGCGGTTTCGGCGACACTCGCGTACGGTCCGGTGGCGAACGCGACTTCGGCTCCCGCCCAACGCGTTCCGGAGCGCAGAGACTCAGCGACCGTGGCGGTCCTGGCGTTCGCGGCGGGATGCGACGAGCCGACCGCGACGATGAGGACGCCAAGGCCGTCGTCGTCGGGGGAGACCCCGAGCTCGGCCAGCCGCTGCCGCAGCACGCTCAACAGCGCCGGGTCCTCGCCGAGCACCTCGGCCCGATCGACCACCGCGCGCGATTCCTCGATCACCGTGGGGATGTCGATGCGTGCGTGGAAGGCACTGGCCAAAAGGAACGGTACGACCACGGCCGGGGCGTGCAGACCGCTCAGGGTGTCGAGCAGGCTGGGGCCGTTCTGTTCCAGGAACGCCGGACGCACGTCGAGCCACGGACGCAGGCGCCGGATCCGGCCTGCCACCGCATGCGTCACCGCCGCCGAGCGTGGGTCGGCGCTGCCGTGCGCGGTCAGCACGAGGGTCACAGTGACCTCACGATGCGTGCAGCCCGCATTCGATCTTGCCGGTGCCTGCCCAGCGGCCGCTGCGCGGATCGGCGCCTTCGACGGGCTTGGCCGTGCACGGTGCGCAGCCGATCGACGGATAGCCCTCGTAGACGAGCGGATTGACGAGCACACCGTTGGTGTCGATGTAGTTCTGCATGTCCTCGTCGGTCCAGGCCGCCAACGGATTGATCTTCACCAGCCCGAAAGCCTTGTCCCAGCTGATGAACGGCGCGTTGGCGCGCGTAGGCGCCTCGACGCGGCGGATGCCGGTCACCCAGGCCGAGTAGCCGCGCAGCGCCGCCGAGAGCGGCTCGACCTTGCGCATACGGCAGCACTCGTTGGGCTCCCGCGCGAACAGGTCCTTGCCGAACGACTCGTCCTGCTCGGCCACGCTCTTCTCGGCGGTGACGTTGACGATGTTGACGTCGTAGACCGCCTCGACGGCGTCGCGGGTGCCGATGGTCTCGACGAAGTGGTACCCCGTGTCGAGGAAGAGGATGTCCACGCCGGGCCGCACCTCTGCAGCGAGATCTATGAGCACGGCGTCCTGCATGTTCGAGGCGACCACGTAATTGCCACCGAAGTTCTCGTCGGTCCAGCGCAGCAGGTCATGCGCGCTCGCGCCCTCGAGTTCGGCCGCGCCGCGCTCGGCGAGCCCCTGCAGATCGGTATCCGTGGTCAAATCGGTCACCTCAAGTCCGCCTCGTCCGCTCGTATCGCCCACGTTGCGAAACGCTCGCCCTGCTCCCTTTGTTTCACGAAGTTGCGAACGACCCGGTCGATGTAGTCGCCGAGCTCACTGGACAGCACCTTGTGCTGGCGCAGCTTGCGGCCGAAACCGCTGTCCAGACCGAGGCTGCCGCCCAGGTGCACCTGGAAACCCTCGACCGAGTTGCCGTCACCGTCGTCGACCATCTGGCCCTTGAACCCGATGTCGGCGACCTGGATGCGCGCGCACGAGTTCGGGCAGCCGTTGATATTCACGGTGATCGGCACATCGAGCTGCGCGTTGATGTCCTCGAGCCGCTTCTCCAACTCCGGAACCAGCACCTGCGCGCGGGTCCGCGTCTCGGTGAACGACAACTTGCAGAACTCGATACCCGTGCAGGCCATCAGGTTCTTGCGCCAGTGCGACGGCTCCGGCGGCAGCCCGAGCGCCTCGAGGCCCGCGGTCAGCTCGGCGAGCTTGTCGTCGGGCACATCGAGGATGATCAGCTTCTGGTAAGGGGTGAACCGGATGCGGTCCGACCCCGCCGCCTCGGCGAGATCGGCCACCTTGGTCAGGATGGTGCCGGAGACCCGGCCCGCGATCGGTGCGACGCCGACGGCGTTGCGTCCGTTCTTCAGTTTCTGGATGCCGACATGGTCGATTGGATGCTTGACCGGTTCGGGTGCGGGCCCGTCGATCAGCTTGCGACCCAGGTACTCCTGTTCGAGAATTTCACGGAACTTTTCTATACCCCAGTCCTTTATCAGGAACTTGAGCCGGGCCTTGGACCGCAGCCGCCGATACCCGTAGTCGCGGAAAACCGCAGTGACCGCCTCCCACACGTCGGCCACCTCGTCAAGCGGAACCCACGCCCCGAGCCGCTGCGCCAGCATCGGGTTGGTTGACAGACCGCCACCCACCCACAGATCAAGCCCGGGGCCGTGTTCGGGGTGGTTCACCCCGATGAAGGAGATGTCGTTGACCTCGTGGGCGACGTCCTGCAGACCGGAGATCGCGGTCTTGTACTTGCGCGGCAGGTTGGAGTACTCGGGGTTGCCGATGTAGCGCCGCACGATCTCGTCCAGGGCCGGCGTCGGATCGAGCACTTCCTCCAGCGATTCGCCGGCCAGCGGCGAGCCCAGCATTCCGCGGGGGCAGTCACCGCACGCCTCGGTGGTCTGCAGACCGTGAGCGGCCAGCCGCTCCCAGATCTCGGGCACGTTCTCGACCTCGAGCCAGTGGTACTGCAGGTTCATCCGGTCGGAGATGTCGGCGGTGTCGCGGGCGAAGTCGATGGAGATCTGGCCCAGCGTGCGCAGTGCGGCCGCCGACAGCGCCTTGCCGTCGCAGCGCACCCGCATCATGAAGTACTTGGCCTCGAGCAGGTCGGCGTTCTCGTCACCGGTCCAGGTGCCGTCGTAGCCCTGCTCACGCTGGGTGTACAGGCCCATCCAGCGGAACCGGCCGCGCAGGTCCTGCTTGTCGATCCCGTCGAAACCGGTCTTGGAGTAGATGTCGATGATGCGGGCGCGCACATTGAGTGCGTCATCGTCCTTCTTGAACTGCTCGTTGGCGTTGAGCGGCTCGCGGTAACCGTGGGCCCACTGGCCCTCGGCGCGGGGCTTCTTTGCGGGTTTCGGCTTGGATTCCGCTGTGGTCATGGTTTTGGCTCCTTTGCGGAGCCGGATCGCGCGTCATCGCCGGGGCTGTCCGGCGGCGCAGATCCGGCGGCCAGCTGAAGTACGGGTGGGCTGGGTCTAGATCAAGCGCGTCAAGGCAGACAGCAACACGTACACACGCGCTTGAAGTCGACGTGCCGACGCACCACCAGCGATACACGCTTGGGGAAGATGCGGGGGGCAGTCACGTCGGCCATTGTGCCACGAATCGCCGCACCTGCCCTAACCGGGCGAGATTTGCGCTCATGGTGAGCAGAACCTCGTCGAGAATGCATCCACGCATCAGAAGTTCGACTGCACGCCTGCCTGAGTGCAATCTCGCGGCAGGCGGACAATTGCAGACATGGTCCGAACCGTAGCTGCCGTGAACCGTGCGCGGGTGCTGCCGCCGATGACCCCTGTGCAGGGGCGGCCGTTCGGCATCTACATCCACGTGCCGTTCTGCGCGACCCGCTGCGGCTACTGCGACTTCAACACCTACACGCCCGGCGAGCTGGGCGGCGCCAACCCGGACGGGTGGCTTGCGGCGCTGCGGATCGAGTTGGCGCAGGCGGCGGCGCATCTGGGCCGCATCCCCGAGGTCGACAGCGTGTTCGTCGGCGGGGGCACACCGTCGCTGCTGGGCGGGCCCGGGCTGGCCGCGGTTCTCGACGCCGTGCGGGCGCACTTCCCGCTGGCGCCGGGTGCCGAGGTCACCACGGAAGCCAACCCGGAGTCGACGTCTCCGCTGCTGTTCGACCAGCTGTTGGCGGCCGGGTACACCCGGGTCTCGCTGGGCATGCAGTCGGCGGCTGCCCATGTGTTGGCGGCTCTCGACCGGAAACATTCGCCGGGCCGGGCGCTCGCCGCGGCGCGGGAGGCCCGTGCGGCCGGGTTCGGCCACGTCAACCTCGACCTGATCTACGGCACGCCGGGGGAGTCCGACAACGACCTGCTGCGCTCGGTCGACACCGTCGTCGAGGCCGGCGTCGACCATGTCTCGGCCTACGCTCTGGTCATCGAGGACGGCACGGCGATGGCCCGGCGGGTGCGCCGCGGCGAGCTCGTGCCGACCGATGACGACGTGCTGGCCCGCCGCTACGAGCTGCTCGACGCGCGCCTGGCGGAGGCCGGCTTCGCCTGGTACGAGGTCTCGAACTGGAGCAGACCGGGCGGGGAGTGCCAACACAACATCGGCTACTGGAACGGCGGCCAGTGGTGGGGTGCGGGACCGGGCGCGCACGGTTTCGTCGACTCCGTGCGCTGGTGGAACGTCAAGCATCCGAGCGCGTACGCCCAGACCCTGGCCGATGGTCGACTGCCGGTGGCCGACTTCGAGCATCTTGACGCCGGCACCCTGCACATCGAGGACGTGATGCTGCGGGTGCGGTTGCGCGACGGGCTGCCGACGAACGTGCTCAGTGCGCCCGAGCGGGAGCGCGCCGACGTTGCGGTCGCCGACGGGCTGTTGAGCCGGGTTGACGACCGTCTGGTGCTCACCGACCGCGGCAGGCTGCTGGCCGACGCGGTGGTCCGCGACGTGCTGGACTGATCGCCGGGGAACTTCGGCTCCGAAATTCGCCCATAAGCTCACGTTCGCGCGCCGGACATTGAACGATTCTCTGGTGGACGTCGTAGTGATCAGCGATGACGACTGCGGTGGATGAGCGATGACTCCCGACCCCGCGCAGGCCGAGTTGCTGCGCGCGATCCACGACGAGCACAGCCAGGCGCTGCTGCGATACGTGCTGCGGCTGACCCGCGGCGACACGCCGTTCGCCGAGGACGTGGTGCAGGAAGCGCTGCTGAGGCTGTGGCGCAAACCCGAGATCCTGCAACAGCCGGGTGACGCCGCGCGGGCATGGCTGTTCACCGTCGCACGCAACCTCGTCATCGACGACCGGCGCAGCGCGCGGTTCAGCCGGGAACTGCAGACCGACGACCTGCCCGAGCGGCCGTCACTCGACGCGATCGGTCCCGCGGTCGACAAGTGGGTGCTGGCCGAGGCGCTGAAATCGCTCAGCGCCGACCACCGCACCGCCATAGTGCGCGCCTACTATTTCGGGCAAACTGTCGCCGACATCGCCGCACACGAGCGGATCGCCCCGGGCACCGTCAAGTCCAGGCTCCATTACGGGTTGCGTGCGTTGCGGATGGCGCTGCAGGAAAGGGGGGTGGTCCAATGAGCGACAAGTTCGACCGGACACCCGTCGCCGACCTCGCCGAATGGGATGCGGCCTACGTGCTCGGCGCGCTGAGCCCGCAGGACCGTCGCGCCTACGAGGACTACCTCGCCGCGAACCCGGCGCGTGCCGCCGAGGTGGCCGGCCTGGCCGAGATGCCCGCGATGCTGGCTGCGCTCAGCCGCGAGGAGGCCGCGGCGCTGATCGATGCGGACGAGGGGTCCGCTGTCGAGCAGTCCGCCGATGTCGCCTCGCTGGCGCAGGCCGCGGCCAAGCGTCAGCGGCGGTCACGCCGCACGATGCTCGCGGCGACGGTCGCGGTCGCGGCCGCGCTGGCGGTCCTCGGCGGTGTCGTGGGCGCCACGGTTTTCCCCCGCACATCGTCGGTGCAGACAGTGGCGATGGAGCCGATGCAGCCCGGCCAGCGCCAGGGCCTGACCGCACAGCTGGCGGTCACCGACAAGAAGTGGGGCACCGAGCTCAACTGGGCCTGCGAGTACACCAAGGACTGGGCGCGCGACGTCGACAGCTACGACATCGTGGTGACGACGCGCGATGGCGTCCAGACGGCTGTGGGTTCGTGGCGTCCGGCCGGAGACGAGGCGACCGGGCTGTCGGCGGCGACCAGCATCCCGACCGCGGAGATCCGCAGCATCGACATCCGGGTGTCGGGCAGCGACGAACCGCTGGCCGTCCGCACCTTGTGACGGTTCGGACGTGCCTCGACCGTCGGCGGATTGACGTCGCGGCAAGCTGATTCGAACGTGATTGGCACCACGTTCGCCAGGCCTGCGTAGGTTCCACAAATGAGCCCGGTTATGCCAGTATTGCGGCCATGGCGTGTGGCTTCTTAGGCAAGGCTATCCAGGCTTCGGGACTCAGCTGACGTGACCGATACCGCACCATCCGAGGATTCCGCACGCCCCGACCCGGTCGCGATCATCGGGATCGGTTGCCGCGTTGCCGGTGCGATCGGCACCCCGGAACAGTTCTGGACCTTCCTGCTCGACGGCGGCAGCGACGTCCGCGAGGTTCCGCCGGAGCGCTGGGAGCCATACCTTCAGCGCGATCCCCGCAACGCGGCGGTGCTCAAGGATGTCACCCGGTGGGGAACGTTCCTCGACGACCTGGCCGGGTTCGACGCCGAGTTCTTCGGGGTCTCACCGCGCGAGGCCGAACTGATGGACCCCCAGCAGCGGTTGGCGCTCGAGGTGAGCTGGGAAGCCCTCGAGCACGCCGGCGTTCCGCCGAAGTCGTTGGCGGGCAGCGACACCGCGGTGCTGATGGGCGTCAACTCCGACGACTACGGCAAGCTGATCATGGAAGACCTGCCGGGCATCGAAGCCTGGACCGGCATCGGAACGTCGCTGTGCGGCATCGCCAACCGCGTCTCACACCTGCTCGACCTGCGCGGCCCCAGCGTCGCCCTCGACGCGGCGTGCGCGGCTTCGCTGGTCGCGGTGCACCAGGCGTGCCAGATGCTCAATGCCGGCGAGACCTCGCTGGCGCTGGCTGGCGGGGTCAGCGCGTTGATCGGACCGGGTCTGACCCGGGTGCTCGACGTGGCAGGCGCGACCGCGCCCGACGGCAGGTGCAAGACCTTCGATGCCTCGGCCGACGGCTACGGGCGCGGCGAAGGTGCGGGCGTGGTGGTGCTCAAGCGCCTCGCCGACGCGCTGCGCGACGGCGACCACGTGTACGCGGTCGTGCGAGGCGGCGCGGTGGCGCAGGACGGGCGCACCGTCGGCATCATGTCGCCCAACGGCGACGCGCAGGCCGACATGTTCCGGCGCGCATGCCAATTCGCCGGCATCGCGCCCGAGAGCGTCGGCTTCGTCGAGGCGCACGGTACCGGCACCCCCTCCGGTGACCCCACCGAGGTCGGGGCGCTCGCGTCGGTCTACGGGGCGGGCCGCCCCGCCGATGCGCCGTGCCGGATCGGGTCGGTGAAGCCCAACGTCGGTCACCTCGAAGGCGGCGCCGGAGTGGTGGGACTCATCAAGGCGGCGCTGGCGTTGCACCATCGGACCATCCCCCCGACGGCGGGTGTCACCTCGCTGACTACGGCCGTCGACTGGGCCAACAGCGGCCTGCGGGTGCCGACGCGCGTCGAGCCCTGGGACGGCGCCGACGGTGCGCCGCGGCGGGCCGCGGTGTGCAGTTACGGCTACGGCGGAACGATCGCCCACGTGCTCCTCGAGGAGGCGCCTGCCGCCCAACCGTCCGCGCACCACCCTCCGGCGCAACAACTTCCGGCGATCATCCCCGTCTCGGCGCGCAACGTCGCCCGATTGCGCACCCAGGCGGGTGCACTCGCTGATCACCTGCGAGGCCACCCCGCACCGATCGACGAAGTCGCGGCGACGCTGTGGACGCGGCGTTCACACGAACCGGCCAGGGCCGCCGTGGTGGCCGACGACACCGACGGTGCGGCGGCCGCGTTGACCGCACTGGCCGAAGACATCCCCGACCCGTCCGTGGTGACCGGTACGGTGCTGCCCGCCGCGGTCAACGGCGCGGTCTGGGTGTTCTCGGGTCACGGCTCACATTGGACCGGTATGGGTGGCGAACTGCTCACGGCAGCACCGGAATTCGCCGCGGTGATCGACGCGATCGATCCGGTGTTCACCGTGGAGCTGGGGTTCTCGGCGCGCCAGGCGCTGACCACGGGAGAGCTCGGCGGCACCGACCAGGTGCAGGCGCTGACGTTCGCGATGCAGGTGGGTCTGGCCGCGATGCTGCGTGCGCGCGGCGTCACCCCGGCGGCGGTCATCGGACACTCGGTCGGCGAGGTCGCGGCCTGTGTCACCGCAGGGGCTTTCGATCTCACCGTCGGTGCCGCGGTGGCGTGCTACCGCGCCCGCGGCTTCCGGTCGGTGATGGGCAAGGGCGCGATGGCGCTCGTGCGGCTCCCGTTCGCCGAAGCCGAGCGGCGGTTGGCCGGGCGGACCGACGTGGTGGCGGCGATCAGCGCGTCGCTGGAGTCGACCGTGATATCCGGCACGATCGAGGCGGTCGACGGTGTGTGCCGAGAGTGGACCGAGCAAGGCTTCATGGTGCGCCGCGTCAACACCGACGTCGCGTTTCACAGCCCCGCCATGGATGCGCTGACCGGCGAGCTCGGACGCCTCACGGCTTCACTCCCGCCGTCACGCACTCCCGAGATTCCGCTCTACACAACGGCGTTGGCCGATCCCCGCTCGGCGGCGCCACGCGATCAGCATTACTGGGTGGCCAACCTGCGCGACCGGGTGCGGTTTGCGGAAGCCGTTTCGACGGCCATCGAGGACGGGCATCGGCTGTTCCTCGAGGTCTCGGCGCACCCGGTGGTGGCGCACTCGATCGTCGAGACGCTCACGACGGCCGGTACCGACCAGCACGCCGTCGTCCCGCTGTTGCGTCGTGATCGCCCCCTGATGCATTCGGTGGCAACGGCGGTCGCCGCGCTGCACTGCCATGGTGCACCGGTGCAGCACCAGCTGTCATCGGCACCGTGGGTGGCAGATCTCCCGGTGACGCAGTGGCACCACCGCCACTTCTGGCGCACTCCCACCCCTCCGCCCGGCGGCCGGGGTGTGCACGACGTCGACACCCACACCCTGCTCGGGGGCCGGATCGAGGTGACCGGCGCGGTCGCCTCCAAGATGTGGCAGACCCGCGTGGATCTCGACTCCCGTCCGTATCCGGGCGACCACCCGGTGAAGGGCACCGAAATCGTGCCCGCCGCCGTCATCGTCAACACCTTCCTCGGCGCGGCCAACGAGCTGGACACGCGCTGCGACCGTGCGGGCAGGGACCTCGTCGACGTCCGGCTGCGCACCCCGGTGGCGCCCGGACGCGCCCGCGACGTGCAGGTGGTCCTGCAGGACCACGGGCTGACCTTGGCCACCCGCCTCGTCGACGACGACGAGGACACCGTCGACGGCGGCTGGCTGACCCACAGCAGCGCGGTGGTCGCAGCCGACGACGACATCGAAGACCTCCTGGGGGAGGTGCTCGACGAGTCGTCCGTGCGCGACGGCTGCCGTGATCCACTGCCCTCGAACCACGTCGTGGACACGCTGGCGACGCTGGGTGTGGCCGCGATGGGATTCGACTGGGAGATCCTCGAACTGCACGGCGGCGACGGCGAACTGCTCGCCAAGGTCGCCGCGCGCGGGGACCATACGACGCCGGACACCTGGGCCCCGCTGCTGGATGCGGCGACCTCGGCGGCCTCCACGGTGTTCGACGGGCCACCGCGACTGCGGATGCCCGCCCACATCGACCGCGTGCAGGTGCACGGCCGAGCGCCGGCGGTGGCGCTGCTGCACGTTCGGCGCAGGCCCGGAACCACCACGACCGACGTCTTGCTCGCCGAAGAGTCCGGCAAGGTACTCGCCTCGCTGACGGGTATGTCGTTCGAGGAGCTCGAAAACCCTTCCGGCAGTGATCTTTCCCGGATGCTGCACCGGCTCTCGTGGCATCCGGTGCCGTGGCAGGCCGACAGCCGGCCCGGGGCGGTCGTGATCGTCGGCGGAGACACCGCCATCCGCGAGTTCGTGACGCGGGACCTCTCGGCTGCCGAGGTGCCGCATGCGCTTTACGGCGATGCGGCCGAGATTTCCTCTGCGGCTGAGTCGTTCGACCGTGACACCGTCGTGCTGGTGCTCCCGAGCACGCACGACACACCGGAACAGTCGGTCGCGGTGGTGACGCAGACGCTGCGCGGACTGCTCGACCACGGCGCCAAGGCGCGGATGTGGGTGCTCACGCAGGGCGTGTACGAGGGCGCGAACGTGGCGCACGCACCGCTGTGGGGGTTGGCAAGGGTCGCTGCCGCCGAACACCCGAAGACCTTCGGCGGCGTGATCGACGTGGCCACAGCCGAACTGCCGGTCGGGGTCCTCTCATCGGTGCAGGGCCATCCGGTCGTGGCCTTCCGCGACGGTGCCGCCCAATCGGCTCGGCTGTCCGCGGCGGGGCGGGGGACCGGAGCGCCGATGCAATGCTCGGCAGGCGGCACCTATGTCATCACCGGCGGCGCCGGCGCGCTCGGCTTGCGAATGGCGCAGCGGCTTGCCGACATCGGCGCACGGCGACTGGTGTTGCTCTCCCGCAGCGGCATGCCCGATCGTTCGCAGTGGCAACCGGATTCGGAGCTGGTCCACACGGTCACCGCACTCGAGGAGCGCGGTGTGTCCGTGCGCGTGGTGGCGTTGGACATCGCCGCGGCAGGGGCGGCCGACGCGCTGCGCGCCGCGCTGCGCGATCTGCCTCCGGTGCGCGGGGTGATCCACGCCGCCGGTGTCGAAGCGGGTGCGCTGTTGGTCAACACGACGCCAGAGGACTTCACCGCGGCGATGCGTCCCAAGGTCGACGGAACGCTGACCCTTCACGAGGTCTTCCCACCCGAACAGTTGGACTGGCTGGTGCTGTTCTCGTCGTGCGGCTACCTCGCCGGCTTCCCCGGCCAGGGCGCCTACGCGTGCGCGAACTCGTTCCTCGACGGGATGGCGCGCCACCGGCGGGCGCTCGGTGACCGCACCGTCAGCGTCGCCTGGACCGCGTGGCGCGGCCTGGGCATGGGCTCGACGTCCGGGTTCGTGGCGGCGCAACTGGACGCGCTGGGCATGGACACCATCGGGGCGGACGAAGCGATGCGGGCACTCGACCTGGCGATGCGCCACGACGATCCGAACGTTGTTGTGCTGCCGCTCCTTCCGGCGGCAGCGTCGGTGCCGATGCTGGCCGACGTGGCGCCCACCGAACTCGATGCCCCGGGAGGCGACGATGCACCGGAGGTGAGCCTGGTGGACGCCGACCCCGAACGCGTCGCCCAGGTCGTCACCGCCGCGGTGGCCGCACAGTTGGGCGTGGCCGAGGCCGACGTCGACACCGGTTTGCCGCTGGTGGAGGTCGGCGTGGACTCGATCATGACGGTCGGGCTGCTCAAGCAGCTGGAGAAGCAGACCGGGTTGTCGTTACCGCCGACACTGCTGTGGGAGTACCCGACGGCGGCGGCAATCTCAGAACGCCTCGTCGAGCTGCTCGGCGCACCGGAGGGTGCGTTGACGGTCGAGGTGTCCTGACCGAGAACCCGCCGAAACTGAAGGTTCGCACGAGAAACCGCCAGTAATTGCTGCAGTTCTTCAGTTTCGACGGCGCGTTCAAGCTCGCGTCACGACGTGAGCGCAGTAACGACCTTCTTCTTGTCGACCTTGCCGACCGCGGTCTTGGGCAGCGCGGGCAGCGGTGCCAGCACGTCGGGCCTGCAGTGCGCCGACACCCCCCGCTCGTCGAGGAACTGGTTGAGCTCGGCCAGGGTGATCGGGGCGCCCTTGAATACGACTGCGGCGCAGATCTTTTCGCCGAGAAACTCGTCGGGCAGCGCCACCGCCGCCGCGGTGTCGACCGCCGGGTGGGCGAACAGATGCTCTTCGAGGTCCGACGCCGACACCGTCTCACCGCCGCGGTGGATGACGTCCTTGATGCGGCCGGTCACCTCGACGTAGCCGGCGCGCGGGCCCTCGGCGAAGATCCGCACGCGGTCGCCGCTGCGGTAGAAGCCGTCCGGGGTGAACGAGCGCGCGTTCGCCTCCTCGGCGCGGTAGTAGCCGTTGAGCGTGTAGGGGCCCCGCACCAGCAGCTCGCCCTCTTCACCGGGCGCCACCTGCGCGCCGGACTCGTCGACCACGCGCATCTCGTCGTGCGGAGACATCGGCCTGCCCTGGGTGTTGACCACGACGTCGACCGGATCGCCGGGGCGGGTGAAGTTGAGCATGCCCTCGGCCATGCCGAAAATCTGCTGCAGCCCGGACGTGAGCGCGGACAGGATGTACTCGGCCTCCTGCGGTGTCATCCGCGAACCGCCGACCTGGACGAGCCGCAACCCCGTCGGCAGCACCGGCTCCCACTCGCACGCCTGGGTCCACACCTTGGCCAGCGCGTTGACCAGCGCGGTGACCGTGACCCTGTGCCGGTCGATCAGCGCGAACGCGGCTTCCGGACTGGCATCGGTGGTGAAAACCGATGTCGCGCCGACGGTCATCGACCCCAGCAGTCCCGGACACGCAAGCGGGAAATTGTGCCCGGCGGGCAACACCATGAGGTAGACGTCATCGCCGGTCAGGTGGCACTCCTGGGCGCTCGTCCTGGCGGTGTAGAGGTAGTCGTTGTGGGTGCGGGCGATGAGCTTCGGCAGTCCGGTGGTGCCACCCGACACCAGTAGGAGGGCGGGCGCATCGGGGTCGACCGGCGGCCGCTCGGCGAGGGGACCGTCGAAATCGGCCAGCGCGGACCAGGATTGGAACCGGCCGGGGTCGCCGTGGACGAACATGTGCCGCAGCGCCGGGTTGTCCCTGACGAGTTCCTCGGCCAGCTCGCGGTAGTCGAACCCGCCGACCGAATCGGGCACGATCAGGCCCACCGCACCGCTGACCGCGGCGAAATGGTTCAGCTCCGCCGACCTGTGCCCCGGCAGGCACATCACCGGGACGACGCCGGCCCGCAGCACACCGAACAGCGCAACGGCGAACTCGCAGGTGTTCGGCAACTGCACCAGCATGCGGTCGCCGGGGAGGATGCCGTGGTCGGCCAGCGCCGCCGCGATACGCTCGGCGCGGGCGTCGAGTTCGGCGAACGTGTAGCTGACGTGGTCGTCGATGACGGCGGTCCGATCGGGCCACGCCGCGACCGCATCTTTGAGGATCGACTCGAGTGGTTCATCGGTCCAGTAGCCCGCGCGCCGGTACTCGTCGGCGCGGTCTGCGGGGAACGGCACGAAACCCGTCATGAGGTCGCCGAGCCCGCCTTTCCGAAGCGGTTGATCTGCTTGTGGGCACTGCTCGAAACCGGTGCTCATGAAGGATGCGACCCCTTGGGGTAGGTGTGTTCGGTAGGTCGCATATAAGGTAGCGTGCCCCGCGTTAGTTAGGGCAGCCTGTACTAATCCGGAGGACGCGTCGTGGGTGTGGATGAGACTGGTTCGTCGACAGAGCGAACAACCGATCGCACCGTCCGCGAGGAGGTCGCCGAACTCCTCGGGGTGAGTCCCGACGAGGTCGACCCGCACGCCGACCTGATCGCCTCCGGGCTCGACTCGATCCGCATGATGTCGCTGTCGGGCCGGTGGCGCAAACAGGGTATGGACATCAACTTCGCCGCTCTCGCGGAGAATCCCACCGTGGCGGCGTGGTCGGCACTGGTGGCCGAGCGGTCCGGGGGCGGCGGCGCCGAACCGGCGGCCGAGCCCGCGCAGACCGGCGACGAAAACCAACCCTTCCCGTTGGCGCCGATGCAGCACGCGATGTGGTTGGGCCGCAACGACGATCAGCAGCTCGGCGGCGTTGCCGCGCACCTGTACGTCGAATTCGACGGTGCCGGCGTCGACCCCGAGCGGTTACAACACGCGGCCACCAAACTCGTTGCGCGCCACCCGATGTTGCGCGTCGAGATCCTTCCCGACGGCACGCAGCGCATCGGTGACCGCGGACTGCCCGTGACGGTCCACGACCTGCGGGACCTCGACGCCGAGGCCGCCGAGCAACGACTCGAGTCCATCCGGCACGAGAAATCGCACCAGATCCTCGACGGCGACGTGCTCGAGTTGAGCTTGTCGCTGCGGCCCGACGGTCGCACCCGGCTGCACGTCGACATGGACATGAACGCCGCCGACGCGGTGAGCTACCGCAAGTTCATGGCCGACCTCGCGGTGTTCTACCGCGGCGGCGATCTTCCCGATCTGGGTTACACCTACCGGGAGTACCGCGCCGCGCTGGCCGCGTCCGATCCGGGCCCCTCCGACGAAGACGTGCGGTGGTGGGCCGAGCGCATCCCCGACCTTCCCGAATCGCCCGCGCTGCCGCTGATTCCGCCTGCCGAACAGGACGACCCGCGGCGTAGCGTGCGGCTCTGGCACATCTTCGACGTCCCGACCCGCGACGCCTTGTTCGCCGCCGCGCACCGCCGTGGCATCACGCCCGCGATGGCCGTTGCGGCGTCGTATTCCCATGCGCTGGCGCGCTGGTCGAGCGGTTCGCGGTTCTTGCTGAACCTGCCGATGTTCGGCCGTGAGCCGTTCCATCCCGACGTCGAGAAACTCGTCGGCTGCTTCACGTCCTCTCTGATGCTCGACATCGACCTCACCGACGCCCGCACGCCCGCACAGCGGGCACGCGCCGTGCAGGAGACGCTGCACAACACCGCGCGGCACTCGAGGTACTCGGGCCTGTCGGTGTTGCGCGACCTCGGTCGCCACCGCGGCAACCAGGTGCTGGCACCGATCGTCTACACCAGCGCACTGGGGCTCGGCGACCTGTTCGCCGGCGAGGTCACCGACCAGTTCGGGGCACCGGTCTGGACGATCTCGCAAGGCCCGCAGGTGCTCATCGACGCGCAGGCCACCCCGCTCGCCGACGGCCTGATGATCAACTGGGATGTGCGCGTCGACGCGTTCCGGCCCGGCGTGGCCCAGGAGATGTTCGCCTACCACCTCGCCGAGCTGACCCGGCTCGCGACCGACGACGCCGCCTGGGACGCACCCGATCCGCCCGCGGTGCCCGAGGCTCAGCGAGCCGTGCGGCAGGCGGTCAACAGCACCACCGCGCCGCCGAGCGGGGAGGCGATCCACGACGGGTTCTTCAACCGAGCGCTCGCCGCCCCCGACGCCCCGGCGGTGTTCAGCGGCGACGGCGAGATGACCTATGGAGAACTTCGCGACCGGGCCCTGAGCGTGGCGGTGACGTTGCGCGACAACGGGGTTCGACCCGGTGATCTCGTCGCACTGGTCGGCCCCAAGTGTGCCGAACAGATTCCCGCGGTGCTCGGCATCCTCGCGGCGGGCGCCGCCTATCTCCCGATCGGTGCGGACCAACCCGCTGAGCGCACCGCCCGGACTCTCGAGTCGAGCACGGTGGCCGCGGTGCTCGTTTGCGGCGGCGCGCGGGCGAACCACACCGGCGTGCCGGTCATCGCCGTCGCCGACGCGCTCACCCGCGACACCGACGCGCAACCCGTCCAGACCGACCGGAATTCGCTTGCCTACGTACTGTTCACCTCGGGTTCGACCGGCGAGCCCAAGGGTGTCGAGCTCACCCACGACGCGGTGATGAACACCATCGAGTTCGTCTCCGAGCACTTCGGATTGCACCGGGGCGATCGCAGCCTGGCGCTGGCCTCGTTGGAGGCCGACATGTCGGTGCTGGAGATTTTCGCGCTTCTGCGCGCGGGCGGCGCGGTCGTGGTGGTCGACGAAGATCAGCGCCGCGATCCGGACACCTGGGCGCGGTGGATCCAGCAGCACGGGGTGACGTTCCTGAACTGGATGCCCGGATGGCTCGACATGCTGCTCGAGGTCGGCGGTGACCGGCTGACCGGCTTGCGGGTGGTGCTGCTCGGCGGCGACTGGGTGCGACCGGAACTGATTCGAGCCCTGCGCAACTCGGCTCCGGGCGTACGCGCCGCCGGTTTGGGCGGGGCGACCGAGACCGCGGTGCACGGCACGATCTGCGAGGTCGACGATCCGCCCGCGCACTGGACGTCGGTGCCCTACGGCGTCCCGTTCCCGAACAACGCCTGCCGCGTGGTGGCCGCCGACGGGTCGGACTGCCCCGACTGGGTGCCCGGCGAACTGTGGTTCACCGGCCGCGGCATCGCGCGCGGATACCGCGGGCGACCCGACTTGACGGCCGAGAAGTTCGTCGAGCACGACGGCCGAACCTGGTACCGCAGCGGCGATCTCGTCCGCTACCTGCCCGACGGGACACTGGAGTTCGTCGGCCGTGTCGACCACCGGGTCAAGGTCAGCGGATACCGCATCGAACTCGGTGAGGTCGAGGCCGCGCTGAAGCGGGTCGTCGGAATCGACGCCGCGGTCGCCGCCGTCATTCCCGGCGAACGTGATGTGCTCGCGGCGTTGGTGCGCACCGACGATCCCGCGGTCAACGCGCGGACGGTCACCGAGGCCATGACCCATCTCGTGCCCGCCCACATGATCCCGAAGATCATCGCGGTGTCCGACCGCATCCCGTTCACCGTCAACGGCAAGATCGACCGCAAGGCCGCGGCGCGGCTGCTCGCTGCCGTGGAACCGCCCGCGGCACAGGAGTACCGGGCGCCGGCCACACCGTTGGAGTCGGCGTTGGTGGCGATCGTCGCAGACGTGCTCGATGTCGATGGCGACGTGCGCGTGGGTGTGGACGACGACTTCTTCTCCCTCGGCGGGGATTCCGTGCTCGCCACCCAGGTGGTCGCCCGGGCGCGCGACTGGCTGGACACCCCGACGGTGTTGGTCACCGACATGTTCGCCGCCCGGTGCGTCGCCAAACTCGCCGACCGACTTCTGGGCCGCGAACCCGACGCCGAGCGGCTCAACGCGGTCGCCGAGGTGTACCTGGAGGTCGCGCGGATGGACAGCGCCGCGGTGCTGTCCGAGCTCGAGTCGTCAGCCTAGGGTTTCAGCGAAGGGCACTGGCCAATCGCCGCCACTGCTCGCGCGGGAACTCCCGCGGGTCGGCGGTCAGCACCTGAACGCACACGTGATCGGCGCCGGCGTCGTGGTGCTGCTGGACCCGGTTCAGCACGGTCTGTTCGTCGCCCCAGGCGATGATCGCGTCGAACAACCGGTCGCTGACCGTATCCACGTCCTCCTCGGTGAAGCCCGTCCGCAGCAGGTTGTTGCGGTAGTTCGGCAGCGGCAGATACGAACGCAGCCAATCGGTTCCGACCGAACGCGCCTCGTCGCGGTCGGTGGTGAGCAGCACGGTCTGCTCGGGCAACAGCAGCGGGCCCTTGCCCAGCCGCTCGCGGGCATACCTTGTGTGGTCGGGGGTGACGAGGAAAGGGTGCGCACCGCGTGCCCGGGTCGCGGCCAGTTCGAGCATCTTCGGACCAAGAGCCGCGAGCACCCGGTTGGCGACCGGAACCGGCTGCGGGGTCGCATCGATCCCGTCCAGGTACTTGCGGGTCGCGGCGAGCGGCTTGCGGTAGAGGCCCGGTTCCCTCCGGTCGATCAGTGGCGCATGGCTCACCCCGATGCCCAGAAGAAAGCGCTCGCCGTGGCCTTCGGTGAGCGCCGCATAGCGGGCGGCCACGTCCGCGGGCTCGTGCATCCAGAGGTTGAGAATCCCGGTGGCGATCACCACCCGCTTGGTCGCCTTCAGCAGGTGCTCCACCGAATCGAGGACCGGCCCGCCACCGATGTCGGGGACCCACAGGGCCGAGAACCCGAGATCCTCCAGCTCCGCTGCGGCCTCGGCCGCTTGACCCTGGTCGCCGTAGCGCAACTGCGAACTCCAGATACCGACGCCTGCCAGGTCCATGAACGATCCCTTCGAAAGGTGTGAGCCCGTACTCGACGCCTTCACGTTACGTAGCGGCCGCCGCCTCATAGGCGAACGGTAGGGTTAGGCGACCCTTACCCACCGCTAGACCTGGAGGGTGCATGACCGCTGTGCAACCCGCGCCCGCCATCGAGACGGGTTCCCCCGAAACCCCGGCCGATGCGGCCAAGCGCGCAGCCACCTACGACAAGCTCGCGCTGCAGCAGCTGCTCGCGCCCACCCGGGCGCGCTCGTCGCGCGCGCAGCGGTACCAGCTGCTGGCTTCGGCGGCGACCATCGTGCCCTTCATCGGCATCGTGGAGATCGGCCGTGAACTGCTCGCCGACGGCCCACCGGACACCGCCAGGCTCTGGACGGTCGTCGCCATCGTGGTCGTCGCACTGCTGGTGCGCACGCTCGCCGGCGGTGCCGCGCTCACGATCACCCACTTCGCCGACGTCGATCTGCAGCGGTCGTTGCGGCTGCGGATCGTCGACAAGCTCGGCCGGTTGCCGCTGGGCTGGTTCGGCAGCAAGTCGTCGGGCGAGGTGAACAAGGCCGTCCAGAACGACGTCGGTGAACTGCACTTCCTGGTCGCCCATTCGGCGGTGGAGAACACCGGAGCGTTGGCGACCCCGCTGTTCGGCCTCATCTACTGCTTCTACCTCGACTGGCGGCTGGGCCTGCTGGCAATGGCCACCGTGCCCTTCTACATCGGCATCTACCTTGCGCTGGGGCGCGACTCCCGAACGCAGATGGAACGGCTCGACCACGGGGTCGAACGGATCAGCGCCACCATCGTCGAGTTCATCGCCGGGGTGTCGGTGGTCAAGACGTTCGGGCAGGCCGGCAAGGCGCACAAGCGCTTCGCCGACGCCGCCGACGAGTTCAACGAGAGCTTCGCGGGATGGATCGGGCCGCTGGTTCGGGTCAAGGCGGTGTCGTCGGTCTTCATCGACACCCCGGTGCTGCTGCTGGCCAACTTGGCCGGCGGATATTGGTTCGTCCGCAGCGGCTGGGTCAGCCCGATCGAGGTGCTGGGCTCGACGCTGGTCGCGGTGACCATCCCGGCGGCCGTGCTGACCGTCGGTTACTCCACGCACATCAAACGCCAGGCCGCGGCCGCCGCAGGGCGACTGCAGCGCCTGCTGGACACACCGGTGCTGCCCGTCGCACGCGAACCGCAGGTACCGCAGGACAATTCGATCCGATTCGAGGATGTCCGGTTCTCCTACGACGGCGAGAACACCGTCCTGCACGACGTGTCGCTCACACTTGAAGCCGGTACCATCACCGCGCTGGTCGGGCCTTCGGGCAGCGGCAAGTCGACGCTGGCCACCCTCGTGCCGCGCTTTCACGACGTCACCGCGGGCGCGGTGCGCGTCGGTGGCGTCGACGTTCGCGACATCGCGCCCGCCGAGCTGTACCGGCACGTCGGGTTCGTGCTGCAGGACGTGCAACTGCTCGGTATCAGCGTCGCCGACAACATCCGCCTCGGCCGCGCCGACGCCACCGACGAGGACGTCGTCGCCGCGGCCAAGGCCGCCCGCATCCACGACCGAATCCTGCAGCTACCAAGGGGATACGACTCGGTCATCGACGAGGACGCGCACTTCTCCGGCGGCGAAGCTCAGCGCGTCAGCATCGCGCGCGCCGTGCTGGCTGATACGCCGATCCTGGTGCTCGACGAGGCGACCGCGTTCGCCGACCCCGATTCGGAGGCCCAGATCCAAGAGGCGTTGTCGCGGCTGATCGTCGGGCGCACGGTGCTGGTCATCGCGCACCGGCTCGGCTCGATCGTGTCCGCCGACAACGTGGTCGTGCTGGATCAGGGACGCGTCGTCGAACAAGGCAGGCACGACGAGCTGCTCGCAGCGGGCGGGCAGTACGCGCGCATGTGGCAGTCCTACACAGCAGGCCATGCACGGGAATGGGAGGTGGCCCGATGATCCGGGGCTTTCTGCAGATCCTCGGCCCGCAGCGGGGCCGGATGTTCAGCTTTTTGGCGGTGGTGACCGTCTACGGCATCCTGCACGGCCTGGTGATGCTGCTGCTGGTGCCGGTGACGGTGTCGCTGTTCGACGGCGACTACGTGGCCACCGGCCGCTGGCTGGGCCTGATGGCGATCACCGTGCTGGTCGCGTCGGTGCTCAGCTACGTTCAGGCCAAACTCGCGATCCGTATGGCGCTGACCACGATGCGGCTGCTGCACCACCGGCTCGGTGACCACATGGTCACTCTGCCGCTCGGGTGGTTCAGCCGCGAGACGGTCGGCAAGGTGTCCCAGATCGCGGTCAAGGGAACGGTTTTCGTCGGCACCAGCGGCGGCAACCTGGTCACCCCGCTGGTGGTCAACACCGTCAGCGCGGTGACCGTGGTGGCCGGGCTGTTCTACTTCGACTGGCGGATCGGGCTGGTCGCTCTGGTCGGCGGGGTGCTGCTGGTGATGTGCGGGCGGTTCGCCTCCCGGTTGATCGCCGGCGCCGAGGTGCGCACCCACGATGCGGCGATCGAGGTCAACAACCGGGTGATCGAGTTCGCGCGCTACCAGCCCGTGCTGCGGGCCTTCGGACGCACCGGGGCCGACTACACGCCGCTGGGCGACGCGCTGCAGACGCAGCATCGCGCCGGACGCGCCGCCCTGTGGCAGTCGGTGACCGGGCTGCTTCTGAATGGCGTTGCGGTGCAGGCGGTTTTCTCTGCGCTGATCGCGGCGGGTGTGTGGATTGCGGTGTCCGGCGACATCAACCCTGTCACGCTGGTGGCCATCCTCGGGCTGGCCGCCCGGTTCGCCTCACCGCTCTCACAGCTGGCCGAACTCGGGTCCGCGGTCAGGCTGGCGACTGCGGAGCTGGAGCGCATCACCTCCATCCTGGACACCCCGTCGTTGGCCGAGCCGGCCACCGCGAGTGCGCTTCCGGCGCCCGGCCGCGTCGAGCTCGACCGTGTCGCGTTCGGCTACTCGGATCGCAAGGTACTCACGGACGTCAGTTTCGTCGCCGAACCAGGCACCATGACCGCGCTGGTCGGCCCGTCGGGCTCGGGGAAGTCGACGATCACCAAGCTGATCGCGCGCTTCTACGACGTCGACGGGGGCGTGGTCCGGGTCGGGGGCGTTGACGTGCGCGACCAGCTGACCGCCGACCTGATGGCGCAACTGTCGCTGGTCTTCCAGGACGTGTACCTGTTCGACGACACGCTGTGGGAGAACATCCGCATCGGTCGGCCCGACGCCGACGACGCCGCCATCGTGGAGGCGGCTCGCACCGCGGGCCTGTTGTCGGTCGTCGAGCGTCTGCCCGACGGCTGGCAGACCCGGGTCGGTGAAGGCGGTTCGGCGCTCTCGGGCGGCGAACGGCAGCGGGTGTCGATCGCGCGGGCGCTGGTCAAGAACGCGCCCATCGTGCTGTTCGACGAGGCGACCAGCGCGCTGGACCCGGAGAACGAACATCACGTCGCCGAGTCCATCCGGACGCTGGCACAGCACAGCACCGTCATCGTGATCGCACACAAGCTGTCCACGGTCACCGCCGCCGACCACATCGTGGTGCTGTCGGCCGACGGCACGGTCGAGGACCAGGGCAGCCATGCCGAGCTGATGGCCCGCGGCGGCCAGTACGCGCAGTTCTGGAACCAACGCGTTGCCGCCAGCGGGTGGGTGATGGCCGCCGCGGAAGGATAACTGCGTTCGCGCACGTCAGACCCGGTACAACTACGCGAAGCGGCGAAGCCGGCAGGACCTGGACGCCCCTTAGTGGAGGGGCGACGTAGGCGTGTCCGGGGCGCGAAGGATAGGGTAACCTCACTTCCGATTTAGGACAGCCTGCGCTAATCACACGGAGGAATTCATGAGTGTTTTCACCGCGGAATCGCAGGCCCGCTCATCGCACCTGTCCGGTCTTCGACGCCGCCCCGACGCGACTCCCACGCGATGATCGACGAACGGAGCCAGCTAACCTTCGCGCCCTGGATCAAACGGTCCGCGGGGCAGTCATCAGACGGAGCGACCATCGTCTTCCCGCACGCCGGCGGCGCGGCCGCGGCCTACCGCGCGTTCGCCTCGGCGCTGGCCCGCACCGGTGACGACGCGTACGTGGTCCAGTACCCGCAGCGCGCGGACCGGCTGCGCCATCCCGCACCGGAGACGGTGCAGGACTTGGCCGCCGACCTCTTCGCGGCGGGGGACTGGTCCGAGCTGGGACCGCTGCGCCTGTTCGGCCACTGCATGGGTGCGGTGATCGCATTCGAGTTCGGCCGCGCGGCCGAGCGCAACGGCGTTCCCGTCCGCCAGCTGTGGGTCTCGGCGAGCCAGGCGCCCTCGACCATCGCCACCTCACCGCGCTTGCCGACGGCCGCGACCGAAGTCGTCGCCAACATGGTCGACCTCGGCGGGACCGACCCCCGCCTGTTGGCCGACGAGGACTTCATCGAACTGCTCGTTCGCGCGGTGCGTGCGGACTACGAGGCGTTCAACCGCTACGCGTGCGAACCCGACGTCCGCCTCGCCGCCGACATACACACCATCGGTGGCCGCGACGACCACCGAATCAGCCCAGACATGTTGCGCGGATGGGAAACTCACACCCAAAATGCCTTCACGCTGTCGTTGTTCGACGGTGGACACTTTTACATCAACGACCATCTCGACGCCGTCGCGGAGTTGGTCAATGCCGGTTAGCACGCCCGACGGCGTCAGCGACGATCCGATCGTCATCGTGGGGATGGCGATCGAGGCGCCGGGAGGAATCGACACCGCCGAGGACTACTGGGATCTGTTGGTCAACCGCCGCGAGGGCCTGTGCCCGTTCCCGCGGGACCGCGGCTGGTCGGTCCGCGACATCCTCGACGGGTCGGCCCGCGACGGGTTCAAGCGCATCCACGATCTCGGCGGATTTCTCGCTCGGGCAGCCGAATTCGATCCGGAGTTCTTCGGGATCTCACCACGGGAAGCGGTCGCGATGGACCCGCAGCAGCGGGTCGCGCTGCGGGTGGCGTGGCGGGCACTGGAGAACAGCGGCATCAACCCCGACGACCTCGCGGGCCACGACGCCGGCTGTTATGTCGGCGCTTCGGTGATGGGCTACGGTCCCGATCTGGTCGAATTCTCCAATCTCACCGGGCATTTGATGTCGGGCACCGCGCTCGGCGTCATCTCGGGGCGCATCGCCTACACCCTCGGTCTGGCCGGGCCCGCGCTGACCATCGACACCTCGTGTTCGTCGACGCTGACCGCGATCCACACCGCGGCACAGTCGCTGCGGTCGGGAGACTGCGACCTGGCGCTGGCCGGCGGTGTCTGCGTGATGGGCTCGGCCGGCTTCTTCGTCGAATTCTCCAAACAACACGCGCTGTCCGACGACGGTCACTGCCGCCCTTACAGCGCTCAGGCCAGCGGAACCGTATGGGCCGAGGGCGCGGCCATGTTCGTCCTGCAGCGCCGGTCGCGCGCGCTGCGCGACGGACACCACGTTATCGCCGAGTTGCGGGTGACCTGCCTCAACCAGGACGGCCGCTCCGTCGGGCTGACCGCACCGAGCGGCCCGGCGCAGGCGCGGTTGTTCGCTCGGGCCCTCGAACAGAGTGGTCTGCGTCCGCACGACATCGGGATGGTCGAGGGGCACGGTACCGGCACCCGGCTCGGGGACCGCACCGAACTGATCTCGCTCGCCGGAACCTACGGCGCCACCGAACCCGGCCGAGGCCCGCTGCTCGGCTCGGTGAAGTCCAACCTCGGCCACACCCAGGCCGCCGCGGGGGGCCTCGGCCTGGCCAAAGCCCTGATCGCCGCCGAACACGGCGCCATCCCCGCCACCTTGCACACCGACGAGGCCAGCCGCGAAATCGACTGGGACAGCCAAGGATTGCGCCTGGCATCGGAGCTGACACCGTGGCCCGCCACCAACGGTGAGCGGTTCGCGGCGGTGACCGCGTTCGGCATGAGCGGCACCAACGCCCATGTGATCGTGTCGGTTCCGTCGAGCCGTCCCGAGGCGGCGTGATGGCCACCGGTTTCCCCGACGGCCGGGTGCCGGTCGTGTTGAGCGCGCACGCCGAGGAACTGCTGGCCGCCGACGCCGAGGCGATACTGCGCTACCTCGATCGCGAGCCCGACGTGGCGGCGGTGGCCGCAACCTTGCTGCGCACCCGGCGCATACGCAGGCACCGCGCGGTCGTGCGCGCCGCCGGCACCGCCGAACTGGCCGAAGGGCTCCGAGCGATCGCCGACGGCGGTACGCACCCGCTGATGGCCCGCTCGTCGCAATCAACGGCGGCGCGAACGGCTTTCGTCTTCCCCGGACAGGGCAACCAATGGCCGTCCATGGGGGCGGACGCCTATCGGCGGTCTGCGGTGTATCGCACGCACGTCGACCGGTGCGCGGAGGCGTTCGTCGCCGCAGGCGAGCCGTCACCGCTGCCGTACCTGACGGCGGAGACCAACGGCGGGTCCTGGACGCAGACGCAGATCCAGTCAGCGCAGTTCACCCATGCCGTCGCGCTGGCCCAGATCTGGCGCTCATGCGGAATCACACCCGACCTGGTGGTCGGGCACAGCCTCGGTGAGGTCGCGGCCGCCCACGTCGCCGGGACCATCACGCTGCCCGACGCGGCCGCTGTGGTCATCGCCCGAGCCAGGGCAGTCGAGCGGCTCTCCGGCGACTACGGCATGGCCGCGCTGGGGGTTTCACTGGCCGACGCCGAGCGGTTGATCGAATCGACGCCGGGATGGCTTGAGGTGTCGGCGGTCAACGCCGGCGCGTCGGTGGCGGTGTCGGGGGAGCGCGGGGCGATCAGCGCGCTCGTCGCGACCGCAACCGAGCACGGTCTGTTCGCCCGCGAACTGGACGTGAACTATCCCGGACACACCAGTGCGCTGGAGCGGCTGCGCGAGGACCTCCTCGCGATGCTCCCAGACACCGAGTTCGCCGATGCCCCAGTAGAGTTCATCGGCTCCACCACTGCCGACGTGGTGCCCGGGGGCACCGGGTTCACCTCATACTGGTACCAGAACCTGCGCAACACCGTGCGATTCGACAGGGCCGTCGCGGCCGCGGGTCGCCGCGGCGCCGCGGCGTACATCGAGATGTCGGCGCATCCGGCCCTGCTGTTCGCGCTGGGCGACCTGCTGGGCGACGAGGACCCACTGATCATCGGATCGGGGCATCGCGACCTTGCCGCCATCGACACGCTGTCGGCCAGTATCGCCACCGTCGCGGTGGCCAACCCCGAATTTCGTTGGGCCGACCTGGTCGACGTCGCTGCGCAACCCCGGTTGCGCGGCTTCCCGAACGCGCCGATGCGGTCGGTGCGGCTGTGGGCACAACCGCAGCCGCTGGCTTCGGTCTACGGCCTCACCGTCGCCCGTGAGAAATGGGACGCCACCGCTGCGCGCTCAAAGGAGACCGCGCAGCGCGTCGCCGTCGTCGAGCTTGCCGGCCCGCGCGGGTCGCTCGGTGCACAGCTGCGGACGGCGCTGCGGGACAACGGATCCGACGTGGTCGAACCGGCCGACGCCGAACTCGTCGTCGCCGTCGCACCCCTGCTCGACCATCCCGACGCCGAACGCGCGGCCCACGACATCTCCCAGCTCGTCGGAGAGGGCCTGCTTGATTACGTCGACGCGTCGGGACCGCACTGCCGCGCGGTCTGCCTCGTGACGGTCGGCGGTGAGCACGTCCAGCCGGGGGAGCCGGTCGCGTTGCCCGCGCAGACCGCCCTGGCGGCGATGCACCGCAGTCTCGGCTTCGAGCGACCCGAGCAGGCGTTTCGGCATCTCGACCTGCCTTCCTGGGAGCCCGACGACACCCTGGCCGCCGCGGCGGTCAGCGCACTTCTGTCCGGCGGCGACGAGGTTGCCGTGCGCGACGATGGTTCGGGTCCAGCGGTTTTCCTCCGCTCCGTCGGGGAGGCGATGGAGCCCGCACCCTCGTGGCTCTCGGTGTCCGGCGCGTTCGACGACGTCGTGATCACCGGCGGTAACGGCGCGGTGGCATTGCATTTCGCCCGGTATCTGGCCGCTCACGGGGCACGCCGCATCGTGCTGCTCAGCCGCCGCGGTGTCGACGCCGCCACCAAGGCCGAACTCGCCGCGATCGCGCCGGGCCTCGACGTGGTCGCGCCGCGGTGTGACATCACCTCTACCGAGGAGATGGCCGCGGCGGCCGAGGAGTTCGGCGCCGACGGTGCGTCCCTGCTCATCCATGCCGCGGGCGCGGCGGCCTTCGCCGATCGGGACGAGCTCACGCCGGAGACGTTCACTGAGGCGGCCGCCGCGAAGATCGGCGGGCTGGCCAGGGCGACCGAGCTCTGGCCGATGCGCCGGGACGGTCGAATCCTGGTGTGCTCCTCGGTGTCCGGAGTGTGGGGTGGACGCGGACACGCCGCATACTCGGCCGCCAACCGGATACTCGACGTGATGGCGGGCCAGCTGCGGGCCAAGGGCCAACACTGCGTGGCCGCCAGGTACGGACTGTGGCGCGGCAGCGGCATCGCCGACGCAGACGAGGTGACCAAGATCGAGCGGTCCGGGCTGCTGGCGATGTCCCCGGACGCCGCCGTCGAGGCCAGCGTGCGCGACCACGGCGAGGATCCGCTGCTGTTCAGCGCCGACCAGGCCCGTTTGCGGGTGTTCTTGGGGAGCCGGACGGCCGAGCATGCCGAGACAACCGTGGCCACAACCGAATCGGCGGGCGATACCACGGCGGTGGTGACGTCGGAGCTGGGTGCGGTGCTCAACATCGAGGCGAGCTCGATCGACCTCGAGACATCGCTGCTCGACCTGGGGGTCGACTCGCTCCTGGCTTTGGATCTGCGTAAACGGCTGCAACGGGCGACCGGACACAAGGTGTCGCTGGCGGTCCTGCTCGGCGGCGTCACCGGCGGCGAACTCATCGCCGACCTCGACAGCAAAGAACGATCAGAGAAGGTAGACAACGCGTGACTGACACGGTCGATATCCGCGAGCAGGTGGAGGACCGCCGGCTGGAGCTGTTGCGCCGCAAGCTCGCCGAGCGGGGTCTGCGCGGTGAGAACACCTCGACCGGCGAACAAGACGGACTGTCCGACGGCCAGCGCCGCATGTGGTTCGTCCAAGCGGCCGACCCGACCGGGGTGATCCTCAACATCTGCCTGTCCTACCGGCTCACCGGCGACCTCGATGTCGCCCGGTTGCACGACGCCGTCAACGCGGTCGCCGCGCGTCACGCCGCGCTGCGCACCACCTACGGCGTCGACGAAGACGGCGAACCACAACCGAGCGTCCACGACGACCTGACCCCGGGCTGGACCGTGCACGACCTGACCGAGCTGTCCGAGCATGCGCGCCGGCTGCGCTTGGAGGTGCTGGCCCAGCGCGAGTTCTGCGCCCCCTTCGATCTGAGCACCGACTCGCCGCTGCGGCTCACCGTTGTGCGCACCGCGCCCGACGAACACGTCATGTTGCTCGTGGCGCACCACATCGCCTGGGACGACGGCTGCTGGCCGGTCTTCTTCGGCGATCTCACGCGCGCGTACGCCGGTGAGGCCTTGGCGCCCGCGGTCACACCACCGTCGCACGCGCTGGGCCCGGTCGACGAGGACCTGGACTACTGGCGCAAGACGCTCGCCGACCCGCCGGAGCCGCTGGAGCTGCCCGGACCGAACGGCTCTGCGGTGCCGACGAACTGGCGTTCGCAGCGGCTGACGCTGCAGTTGCCGGATGCGACGGTCGAGCGGATCGCCGCGCTGGCCAAGGAGGCGGGCGCGACGCCGTACATGGTGCTGCTGGCCGCCTTCGGGGTACTGATGCAGCGCTACACCCATGCCGACGACTTCCTGGTCGCCGCACCGGTGCTCAACCGCACCGCCGAGACCGAGGACGTGATCGGGTACTACGGCAACACGGTGGCGCTGCGCCTGCGCCCAGGCGCTCACGAGAGCTTCCGCGACGTCCTCGCACACGCCCGCGACACCGCGGTCGGTGCGTTCGCCCATCAGCGCGTGAACCTGGACAGGGTGGTGCGCGAACTGAACCCCGACCGCCGCCACGGTGTGGAGCGGATGACGCGGGTGACCTTCGGCGCGCGCGGCGCCGACTCGCAGGGGTTCAACCCGCCCGGAATCACCTGCCGCCGAGCCGAATTACGCGGTCATCTCACCCAGCTGCCCTTGGGCTTCATGGTGGAGTTCGACGCACCCGGGATCGTGGTGGAGGCCGAGTACCTCGTCGAGATCCTCGACGCGCCGCTGGTGCGCCAGCTGCTCGAGCACTACGCGGTGCTGCTCGACGACGCGCTGCATCGCCCCGATCTCCCCGTCAACGAACTCGAACTGATGGCGCCCGAAGACGTCGAATGGTTGCGCCGGGTCTCGGCAGGAGAAGAATTCGACACCGTCCCGTCGACCATGACGGCTCTGGTGGAGGCGCAGGCGGCGCGCACACCCGACGCCGTCGCCGTGGTCTACGAGGGACGCAACTACACCTACCGCGAGGTCAACGAGTCGGCGAACCGGTTGGCGCACTGGCTGATCGAGCGTGGCATCGGCACCGAGGATCGTGTGGCGGTGCTGCTGGACCGCTCACCGGAGCTGGTGATCACCGCGCTCGGCGTGATCAAGGCGGGCGCGGTGTATCAGCCTGTCGACCCGACCTACCCCGAGGATCGACTGATGTTCATCCTGTCGGACTCCGATCCGAAACTGGCCATCCGCGAACCGATCACCGACCTCGACCGGTTCCCGACCACCAACCCCACCGACGCCGAGCGCGTCCGCCCGCTGTACCCGGAGAGCACCGCCTACCTGATCTACACCTCGGGTTCGACCGGTCTGCCCAAGGGCGTCCCGGTGGCCCACAAGCCCGTCGCCGAATATTTCGTCTGGTTCAAGGGCGACTACGGGATCGACGACAGCGAGCGGCTGCTGCAGGTCGCCTCGCCGAGCTTCGACGTCTCGATCGCCGAGATCTTCGGCATGCTCGCGTGCGGCGGTCGGCTGGTCATTCCGCGCCCGGACGGGCTTCGCGACGTCGGCTACCTCACCGACTTGCTGCACGACGAGGGCATCACCTCAATGCATTTCGTGCCCTCGCTGCTGGGCCTGTTCCTGTCGCTGCCCGGCGTCAACCAGTGGCGGACCCTGCAACGGGTGCCCATCGGCGGCGAGGCGCTGCCCGGTGAGCTGGCCGACAAGTTCCACGCCACATTCGACGCGCTGCTGCACAACTTCTACGGCCCGACCGAGACCGTCATCAACGCGAGCCGGTACAAGGTCGAGGGTAAGCAGGGCACCCGCATCGTGCCCATCGGCAAGCCCAAGATCAACACCCAGATCCACCTGCTCGACGACGCCCTGCGGCCTGTCCCGGTCGGGGTGATCGGCGAGATCTACATCGGCGGAACCCATGTCGCGCACGGTTATCACGACCGGCCCAAGCTGACCGCGGAGCGGTTCGTCGCCGACCCGTTCAACCCCGGAGGCCGGCTCTACCGATCGGGTGACCTGGCCCGCCGCAACGCAGACGGCGACATCGAGTTCGTCGGTCGCGCCGATGAGCAGGTCAAGATCCGCGGGTTCCGCATCGAACTCGGCGAGGTGGCCGCGGCGATCTCCGTCGACCCGAGCGTCGGCCAGGCGGTCGTGGTGGTCAGCGACCTGCCCGGGGTGGGCAAGAGTCTCGTCGGCTACGTCACGCCGGCCGAGGACATCGAATCGGTGGATGTCGAGCGGATCCGCAACCGGGTCGCCGCCGCCCTGCCGGAATACATGACCCCGGCGGCCTACGTCGTGCTCGACGAGATCCCGATCACCGCCCACGGCAAGATCGACCGGGCGGCGCTACCCGAACCTGACATCGACTCCGGCGCGGCGTTCCGCGAGCCGGCCGACGGTACCGAACGCCGGATCGCCGACCTGTTCGCCGAACTGTTGGAACGCGACCGCATCGGCGCCGACGACTCGTTCTTCGACCTCGGCGGCCACTCGCTGCTGGCCACCAAACTCGTTGCCGGGGTGCGCAGTGCGTTCAACGTCGACATCGGTGTGCGCGAGGTCTTCGAACTGGGCACCGTGGCCGCCCTGGCGCAACGGATCGCCTCGTCATCGACCGCCGGCGGCCCAACCCGCCCCAGGCTGGTCCCCGTCCCACACGACGGGCCGCTGCTCATGTCGGCCTCGCAGCTGCGGATGTGGTTCCAGTACCGCATCGACGGACCGAGCCCGGTCAACAACATCCCGTTCGCGGCCCGCATCAACGGGTCCTGCGACGCCGACGCGTTCGTGCGCGCGGTGCGCGACGTGGTGGCCCGGCACGAGGTGCTGCGCACGACATACCGCGAAATCGATGGTGCGCCATATCAGATCGTCAACGACGAACTGGAGGTCGCGGTGCGCCGCGCCCACGGTGCCGACGACGACTGGCTGGACACCGAGCTCGGCAAGGAGCGCAGGCACGTCTTCGACCTGGAAGCCGACCCACCCGTTCGCGCGGCCGTGCTCGCAACGCCGGAGGCGCACGTGGTCTCGCTGGTGGTGCATCACATCGCCGCCGACCACTGGTCGGCGATGGTGTTGTTCACCGACCTGCTGACGGCCTACCGAGCCAGGCGCGCCGGTGAGGCACCGGGTTTCGCGCCGCTGCCGGTGCAGTACGCGGACTACGCGGCGTGGCAGGCGGCCCTGCTCGGCGAAACCGACGGGCCCGTCGCCGCGCAGCGCGACTACTGGCGCGCGCAGTTGGCCGGTCTGCACGAGGATCCGGGCCTGACCCCGGATTTCCCGCGCCCGCCGGTGCTCAGCGGGGAGGGGGACGCCGTCGAGTTCGGTATCGACGCCGCCACCCGCGGCAAGCTCGCCGAACTGAGCCAGGAGCTCGGCGTCACCGAGTTCATGCTGCTGCAGGCGGCCGTGGCAGTCGCGCTGCACAAAGCCGGTGAGCGCCCGGACATTCCGCTGGGCACCCCGGTCGCGGGCCGCACCGAGGCCGAACTCGACCAGCTCGTCGGCTTCTTCATCAACATCGTGGTGCTGCGCAACGATCTGACCGACAACCCGACGCTGCGCGAGGTGCTACGCCGGGCCCGCGACACCGCGCTTGAGGCCTACGCCCACCAGGACCTGCCGTTCGACCAGGTGGTCGATGCGGTCAGCCCGGCGCGGTCGCTGTCGCGCAACCCGTTGTTCGGTGTCGTCGTGCACGTGCGGGAGGCGCTGCCCGCCGACCAGGTGATCGAATCACGGCCCGACGGCGACACCACGTTCACCGCGCTCGAGCCGCCGTTCGACGTCGCGCACGCCGACCTGTCGGTGAACTTCTTCGGCGCCGACGACGGCTACCGCGGCCACGTCATCTACCGCACCGACCTGTATCGGCGCAGCACCGCCGAACGGTTCGTCGGGTGGTTGAATCGTGTGCTGGCCGCCTTCGCCGACGATTCCGGTCAACGGGTGCGCGACGTGCAGATCGCCGACGGCCAAGAGCGCCGGCTGGTGCAGCGGTTCAGCGCGGCGGCATCGGCCAGCGTGCTCGACGGCTGGCGCGACCCGGTCGCGATCGGCGTGGTCGGCGACGTCTACGAGCACGCCGTCGACGAGACCGGCGCCGACCTGCGTGCGACCGGCAGACGTGGGCGCTGGACCGCCGACGGTGAACTGGAGTACATCGAGGCCGTCGAGGCGCGTCGCCCGGCGACGCCTGCCGGGCCGGCCGAACCCGTGCGCACCGAAACCGAGCGCGTGCTGGCATCGCTGCTCGCCGAGGTCGTCAACGTGGCCGAGGTGAACCGCACCGACGACTTCTTCGAGCTCGGTGGCGATTCCATCCTCGCGGTTCAGCTCGCCGCCCGGGCGCGCGACGTCGGGCTGGCGGTCACTGCGCGAATGGTGTTCGAGCACCCCACGATCCACGAATTGGCTGCCAAGGTGGACGGTGGCGCGGAGACGGAGACGCCCGACGTCCATCACGAGCCGATGGCGGCCTCGGGCCTGTCGGCCGACGAACTGGCGGCGGTCACGTCGATATGGTCGGCGTCCCAAGAGGGCGCACCGTGACCTCGACGCAGGCCGAACCGAAGGTCGCCATCGAGGACGTGATGGCGCTCAGCCCGCTGCAGCAGGGGCTGTTCTCGCTGGCGCAGCTGAGCAGCGCCGAAGACGGCGGCGAGGACCCGTATGTCATCACCATGGCGGCCGATGTCACCGGATCGCTCGACGCGGGCCTACTGCGCGAGTGTGCGGCCACGATGCTCGCCCGCCACCCCAACCTGCGGGCGAGTTTCGTTCGGGCGCAGAGCAAACCGGTCCAGATTGTGCCGAACCGCGTCGACGTACCGTGGCGTCACATCACCGCGGCGGCCGACGAGGTCGAGGCGCTCGAGACCGATGAATATCGCAGGCCGTTCAACCTCGCGCGCGGACCGGCGATCCGGTTCCTGTTGATCGAGGTGCCCGAATCGCACTGGCGGTTCGTCGTCGTGGCCCACCACATCATCATCGACGGGTGGTCGCTGCCGCTGTTCGTCGGCGAGCTGATCTCGCTGTACCGCTCGGGCGGCGATCCGTCCGTACTACCACCGCCGCCGCGCCCCTACCGCGACTACATCGGCTGGCTGGCCGGCCGCGATCAGGAGACCAGCCGCGCGCTGTGGCGTGAGCACCTCGCCGGCCTCGACGGCCCGACGCTCGTCACACCCGCCCTCACCTCCGGGGAGCCGCCCACCGGTGAACCGTACCGTACCGAGCTGCGCCTGGATCGGGACGCTACGCAGCAGTTGGCCGAGGCCGCCCGGTCCCGCGGTGTCACGGTCAACACTCTGGTCCAGATGGCTTGGGCCGCGGTGCTCTCGGCGTTCACCGACCGCTCCGATGTGGTGTTCGGCGTGACGGTGTCCGGACGCCCCGGCGAGTTGGCTGGCGTGGAGACCATGGTCGGGCTTTTCATCAACACGGTGCCGCTGCGGGTCCGGCTGGACCCGACGGCCCGAGTGGGCACCCAATGCGTTGCGCTGCAACGCGAAGCGGCCAAGCTGCGCGACCACGGATACCTGCCCCACAACGAACTGCGGGCCGTGGGTGGCATCGGCGAGATGTACGACACCCTTCTCGTGTACGAGAACTTCCCGCCCGGCGGCCTGGTCGGTGGCGGCGACTTCGAGGCCAACGGCGCGACATTCCGGCCTGCTGCGTTGGAGAGCGTGTCGCACTTCCCGGTCACCATCGCCGCGCACATGATCGACGACCAGCTCACTGTCCTGGTCGAAGTCGTCGAAGGGGCGCTGGGCCAGATGACTCCCGAGTCGCTCGGGCATCGGTTGCTCACCACCACACAGCGACTGATCACCGGCTGGGATCGGCCGCTGCGCGACGTCAGTGTCCTGCTCGACGGCGAGGGCGCTATCGCAACCGCCGAACCCGCGCCGGCGAGCGAACATCTCGGCGTGCACACCGCGTTCGCCGAAGCCGCGAGCGCGCGGTTGGGTTCACCGGCGCTGAGTTGGTCCGGCGGTGAGTTGACCTACCGACAGCTCGACGAGGCGGCCGATCGGCTCGCCACCGTGCTGGTGGCCAAGGGTGTAATCGCCGAAACGCCTGTTGCGATCCGCCTTTCGCGAGGACCGCAGTATGTCGTCGCGATGCTGGCGGTGCTCAAGGCAGGCGGTGTGATCGTGCCGCTGGACCCGGGGATGCCCGCCGAGCGGATCGCCGACATCCTCGACCAGTGCGCTGCGACCGTCGTCGTCGACGATGCGATGCTCGCAGACGTGCCGTCCGAGACCGCCCAGGACTTCCGGCCGGTGACCGCGCTGCCGGGTCAGGCCGCGTACATGGTGTTCACCTCCGGCACCACCGGCAGGCCCAAAGGTGTCATCGGAACCCATCAGGCGCTGCTGGCCTACGCCGAGGACCACGCCCGAAATGTGCTGCGCCCCGCGGCGGCTCGGTTGCGTCATCCGCTGCGGGTGGCGCACGCCTGGTCGTTCACGTTCGACGCCGCATGGCAGCCGCTGGCCGCCCTGCTCGACGGGCATGCGGTGCACATCGTCGACGATCACATCCAGCGTGACGCCGAGGCGCTGGTCGAGACGATCGGCCGGTACGGGATCGACCTGATCGACACCACCCCGTCGATGTTCGCCCAGCTGCACGCGGTCGGACTGCTGACGACGGTGCCGCTCGGGGTGCTCGCACTCGGCGGCGAGGCCGTCGGCATCCCGGCGTGGAACCTGATCCGCGACGAGTGCGCGCGTACCGGCATGGCGGCCTACAACTGTTACGGCCCAACCGAAACCACCGTCGAAGCAGTCGTCGCCACGATCGCCGAACACGACCAACCGACCATCGGGCATCCCACGTCGCCCAGCAGGGCCTACGTGCTGGACTCGTGGCTGCGGCCGGTACCCGACGGTGTGCCGGGCGAGTTGTACCTGTCGGGCGGCCAACTGACCCGCGGCTATCTGGGCCGGTTCGGCGAGACCGCCTGCCGGTTCGTCGCCGACCCGTTCGGGCACGGCGAGCGCATGTACCGGACCGGCGACGTGGTGCGGCGCCAACCCGACGGCGCGCTGGAGTTCCTCGGGCGCTCCGACGCACAGGTGAAGATCCGCGGCTTCCGGGTGGAGCCGAGCGAGATCTCGGCGGTCCTGCACACCCACCCCGCGGTGCGCCACGCCCACGTGGTGGTGCGCCAGCAACGGTGGGGCGCACGACTGGTGGCGTTCGTCGCCGCCGAACCCGCGCCCGCGGCCTCCGAGTTGCGCGCCATGGTGTCAAAACGCCTGCCGCGCTACATGGTTCCGCACTCGATCGTGGTCATCGACCAGATGCCGCTGACCACGCATGGCAAGGTCGACGAGGCCGCACTGAACGCGATCGCCGTCGCCGAGGGGCCCTCGACCGCGCCGGAGACCGAGACCGAGAAGGCGCTGGCCGCCGTGCTCTGCCAGTTGCTTGAAAGCCCCGACGCCACCACCATCGATGTCAACGCGGACCTTCTGGCCCTCGGCCTGGACAGCATCGTCGCGCTGTCGGTGGTGCAGGCCGCCCGCAGGCGCGGAATTCCGTTGCGCGCCAGGCTGATGCTGGAGTGCGCGACATTGCGTGAGCTCGCCGAGGCCATCGAGAACGAGTCGGCGCTAGCCGAGCACGACGACGACCCCGATGGTCCGACGCCCGTGCTGCCCAGCGCGCACTGGCTCTACGAACGCGGCGAACCGCGACGGTTGGGGCAGACCGAGGCGATCCGGTTGCCCGACGGCGTCACCCGAGAAACACTCGAGCAGATTCTGCGCGCCGTGGTCGGCGGACATCCGATACTGCGAAGCCGGATCGACCGGCAGACGATGACGCTCGTCGAGCACGAGCCACAAGATCTGCTGACCGAGGTGCCCGTAGACGACGACACGGACGAAGCCCTCGTCGCAGCCGTAGCCGAACACGCCCATCGGTCGGTGGAACGCCTTGACCCCGAACAGGGTTCGCTGCTCGCCGCGGTGTGGCTGCACCCGCCCAGCGGGCCCGGCATCCTGCTGCTGACCGCCCATGTGCTGGCCGCGGACCCGGCGTCCTGGCGGATCCTGTTGGCCGAACTCGACGCGGCCTGGCACACCATCGCATCGGGCCGCGAACCGGCGCCCATCCGCGAGCACACCACCTACCGGCGCTGGTCGAGGCTGCTGCGCGAGCGGGCGTACACGCTTGACATGGCCGACTTTTGGGCGGCTCAACTCGACGGCGAGGACCCACCGCTCGGCGCCCGCAGGCTGCGCCCGCAGACCGATCGGGTCGGCGACGTCGTCGTGTCGATGGCGGTGACCGACACAGACCTCACCCTGCGGTTGCTCAACGCGTCCGAACCCGCGCCGCACCTGCTGGCTGCCGCGGCGGCGCGCACCGTCACCCGCTGGCGGCTGCACCGCGGCCAGGACACCCCGCCGCCGCTGTTGGCCCTGGAGACCCACGGCCGCGCCGACAACCTGATCGACACCGTCGACACCTCCGACACCGTCGGCCTGCTCACCGCGATCTACCCGCTGCGTGTGCAGACCGCCCGCGATGTCGGCGAGATACCCGGTGACGGCATCGATTACGGGCTGCTGCGCTATCTGCGGCCCGACACCGCCGAACGCCTGGCGGCGCTGCCCGAACCGCAGGTGTTGCTCAACTTCCTGGGCCGGGTGCACGCGGGGTTCGACGGCGGTGCGCTGCGTCCGGACCGGACACTGCTGGCGGGGGTGTCGCCGCTGCCCGAACCGCGGCTGGCGGTCCGGCACGAATTGACCGTGCTCGCCGCCGTGCTCGGCGACAGCGACGCGCCGGTGCTGGGCACGCAATGGCGCACGCTTCCCGAGATTCTGTCCGCCGACGATGTCGCCGCACTGCAGACGATGTGGCTGGAATCGCTACGAGAGGTCGTTTCATGAGCCGGACGCTTGCGGTGGTGGGTGCGGGCGCCAAGGCCGTCGCCGTCGCCGCCAAGGCCGCCGAACTTCGCGACATGGGCATCGATGTGCCCGAGGTCGTCGCCGTCGAGAAGACCGGCGTGGCCGCCAACTGGCAGGCCGACGGCGGCTGGACCGACGGGCAGCACCGGTTGGGCACGAGCCCGGAGAAGGACGTCGGCTTCCCGTACCGCTCAGCCCTGGTGCCGCGGCGCAACGCCGAACTCGACGAGCGCATGACGCGGCACAGCTGGCAGCAGTACCTGATCTCGACGGGCCAGTTCGCCGAGTGGGTCGACCGCGGACGGCCCGCCCCCACCCATCGCAGGTGGAGCCAGTACCTGCGCTGGGTCGCGGGCAACGTCGAGATGAACGTGGTCCGCGGCGAGGTGCGCGGCATCTCGGTCGACACCGAATCGGGCGAGCCGCGGTGGGCGCTGCAGACGCCCGACCGCACCGTGACGGCCGATGGCCTGATGATCACGGGCCCCGGTCAGCCGGAGCGCTCGATCCTGCCGGGCAATCCGCGGGTGCTGTCGATCGCGCAGTTCTGGCATCGCGCGGCGCAGTACGAGCTGATCCGCGCCGAACGCGTGGCGGTCATCGGCGGGGGAGAGACCGCGGCGTCCATGCTCAACGAGCTGTTCCGGCATCGTGTTTCGACGATCACGGTGATCTCGCCGCAGGTGACCCTGTTCACCCGAGGCGAAGGATTCTTCGAGAACACGCTGTTCTCCGACCCCACCGGCTGGACCAGCCTGACCATGACGGAGCGCCGCGACGCGCTGTTACGGACCGACCGCGGGGTGTTCTCCGCCCGAGTGCAGGAGGCGCTGCTCGCCGACGACCGGATCCGCCACCTGCGGGGCCGGGTCGCGCACGCGGTCGCCCGCGAAGGCCGTATCCGGTTGACGCTGAGCACAACTCAGGGCGGCGAATCGCTCGAGACAGTGCACGGTTTCGACCTGGTCATCGACGGCTCGGGCGCCGACGCGATGTGGTTCGTGCCACTGCTCGGCCAGGACGCATTGGATCTGCTGGAACTCGGCCTCGGCGCGCCGCTGACCCCGGATGTGCTGCAGGAGGCCATCGGCGACGACCTCGCCGTCTCCGGGTTGCGGCCCAAGCTCTTCCTGCCGGGTCTGTCGGGACTTACGCAGGGGCCGGGCTTTCCCAACCTGTCGTGCCTGGGCCTGTTGTCGGACCGCATCCTCGGCGCCGACCTGGGCGCGGCCACCGGCGCGTCACCGAAAGGACATGAGCGTCAATCAGTTCGGTGACGCGGTTCTAGACCTGTCGCGCCTGGGCCCACGAGTCAGCCGGGGACGGAACGTCCATGTCGAACACGCGCGCGTGCAGCACCGTGCGGTTGCGCAACGCGGCCCGCACCGCGCGGTGCAACCCGTCTTCGAGGTAGATGATGCCCTTCCACCGCACCGCGTGCGGGAACAGGTCGCCGTAGAACGTTGAATCCTCGGAGAGCAGTCGGTCGAGCGCGAGCACCGTGGTGGTGGTGACCAACTCGTCGAGGCGGATCTGGCGCGGGGGGATCTGCGCCCATTGGCGGTGAGACAACCCGTGCTCGGGGTAGGGCCTACCCTCCCTGACTCCCTTGAAGATCATCGGGCCAGCGTCCTTCGAGTCGTCCCCCGAGTCCTCCCCGGACTGTGACAACAAGAAGCAAGGCTAATGCACCGCGATCGCGCCTGTTGCACGTGTCGAAGAGCCGCGCACGCGCTATCGGCGCTGTTGGTGCCCCTAAAATGGGTGACAACGCGATTCGAGGGGTAGGTGAGCAACATGGGTAGCGCCGACGACCGCCGGTTCGAGGTGCTGCGCGCGATCGTCGCCGACTTCGTGGCCACCAAGGAGCCGATCGGGTCGAAGACGCTCGTCGAGCGGCACAACCTCGGGGTGTCCAGTGCGACCGTGCGCAACGACATGGCGGTGCTGGAGGCCGAGGGCTACATCGCCCAGCCCCACACCAGCTCCGGGCGCGTGCCCACCGAGAAGGGCTACCGCGAGTTCGTCGACAGGATCGACGACATCAAACCGCTGTCGTCGTCGGAGCGCCGCGCGATCCTGTCGTTCCTCGAATCCGGCGTCGATCTCGACGATGTGTTGCGCCGCGCCGTGCGCCTGCTCGCGCAGCTGACGCGCCAGGTCGCGATCGTGCAGTACCCGACGCTGTCCACCTCCACGGTCCGCCACCTCGAAGTGGTCGCGCTCACCCCGGCCAAGCTGCTGCTGGTGGTGATCACCGACACCGGCCGGGTGGACCAGCGCATGGTCGAGCTGGGCGACACGCTCGATGAGCACGACGTGAGCAAGCTGCGTGACCTGCTCGGTCAGGCCCTGGAGGGCAAACCGCTGGCGGCCGCATCGGTGGCCGTCGCAGACCTGGCCTCCCAGCTGCACGGGCACGGCGGGCTCGCCGACGCGGTCGGCAGGTCGGCCACCGTGCTGGTCGAGACGCTCGTCGAGCACCGCGAGGAGCGGCTGCTGCTGGGCGGCACCGCCAACCTCACCCGCAACACCGCCGACTTCGGCGGCTCCCTGCGATCGGTGCTCGAGGCGCTCGAGGAGCAGGTGGTGGTGCTGCGGCTGCTGGCGGCGCAGCAGGAGGCGGGCAAGGTGACCGTGCGCATCGGCCACGAAACCGAGGCCGAGGAGATGGCCGGTACGTCGGTGGTGACGACCGCGTACGGCAGTTCGGGCAAGGTGTACGGCGGCATGGGTGTGTTAGGGCCCACCCGAATGGACTATCCGGGAACTATCGCTAATGTCGCTGCGGTTGCTCTCTATATCGGGGAAGTCTTAGGCAGCCGGTAGACCCGGCACAGGTGGAAGGTCAGGCAAGTCAGCGTGGCACGCGACTATTACGGGCTGCTCGGCGTGAGCAAGGGCGCATCGGATGCGGAGATCAAGCGCGCCTATCGCAGGTTGGCGCGCGAACTGCATCCCGACGTCAATCCGGACGAGGCCGCTCAGGCCCGGTTCAAGGACATCAGCGCCGCCTACGAGGTGCTCAGCGATCCGGAGAAGCGCCGCATTGTCGATCTCGGCGGCGATCCGCTGGAGTCGGCGGCGAACGGAGCCGGTTTCTCCGGTGGCTTCGGGGGCCTGGGCGACGTGTTCGAGGCGTTCTTCGGCGGCGGCGCGACCACCCGCGGGCCGATCGGCCGGGTGCGGCCCGGGTCGGATTCGTTGCTGCGGATGCGGTTGGACCTGTCGGAGTGTGCGACCGGCGTGACCAAGCAGGTCACTGTCGACACCGCGGTGCTGTGCGACCTGTGCCACGGCAAGGGCACACACGGCAACTCCGCGCCGATGGCCTGCGATACCTGCGGCGGTCGCGGCGAGATCCAGACGGTGCAGCGCTCCCTGCTGGGCCAGGTCATGACGTCGCGGCCCTGCCCGGTGTGCGGCGGGGTCGGCGAGGTCATCCCCGATCCCTGCCATCGTTGCGGCGGCGACGGCCGCGTGCGCGCCCGCCGGGAGATCAGCGTGAAGATCCCGGCAGGCGTCGGCGACGGCATGCGGGTGCGGTTGGCGGCACAGGGCGAGGTCGGACCGGGCGGGGGACCCGCCGGCGACCTGTACGTCGAGGTGCACGAGCAGCCGCACGCCACCTTCCTGCGCGACGGCGACGATCTGCACTGCACCGTCTCGGTGCCGATGGTCGACGCGGCGCTGGGCACCTCCGTCACTGTCGACGCGATCCTCGACGGGCCGACCGAGATCGCGATCCCCTCCGGCACACAGCCCGGCGCCATCGTCACGCTGCGCGGTCACGGCATGCCGCATCTGCGCTCCGGGGTACGCGGTGACCTGCACGCCCACATCGATGTCGTGGTGCCGTCGCGGCTGGACAACGAGGACGCCGAACTGCTGCGCAAGCTCAAGGCCAAGCGCGCCCGCGACGTCGCCGAGGTGCGCTCGGCACAGCCGACGGCCGCAAGCGGCGGCGGGCTGTTCAACCGGCTGCGTGAGACGTTCAGCGGCCGCTGACGTGGTCGTGATCCCGCTCGGATGACGACCCGGCCACAGATTTCGACCCGGACGCCTCGGTAACGCCGATGTCCGCGGCGCTGTTCTACGTCGACGCCCTGCCTGGGGTCGGTGAGCTCGCGGTCGTCGAGGGCGACGAGGGCTTCCACGCCGCCAATGTGCGCCGCATCCGGCCCGGTGAGCGCCTGCAGCTCAGCGACGGCGTCGGAGAGCTGGCGCACTGCGAGGTCGACGAGGTGGCGAAGGGCAGGCTGACGGCGCGGGTGCTGGACCGGCGCTTCGTGCCGCCCCCGTCACCGACCGTGACCGTCGTGCAGGCGCTGCCCAAGTCGGATCGCTCGGAGTTGGCGATCGAATTGGCCACCGAGGCGGGCGCGGACGCGTTCGTGGCCTGGCAGGCCGCCCGATGCGTGGCCCGGTGGGACTCGGGGGCCAAGGCCGAAAAAGGTCTGCGCCGCTGGAGTGCGGTGGCCCGCTCGGCGGCCCGACAGTCGCGGCGGGCCCGCATCCCCGAGGTCAGCGGCCCGGTCTCGACGACCCAGTTGGTCGACCGACTCGGAGACCGGGACGCCGTCGTGCTCGCGCTGCACGAATCGGCGACCCAGCGACTCGCCGATGTGCCGGTCACCGCGGCCGATGCGGTGGTCGTGGTCGTGGGACCGGAAGGCGGCATCGCCGACGACGAGCTGGCCGCGCTGTGTGATGCAGGTGCGACGGCCGTGCGGCTGGGGCCCACGGTGCTGCGGACCTCCACCGCCGCGGCGGTCGCGCTGGGGGCGCTGGGCGTGCTGACCGATCGGTGGTCGTGATGGGCGGGCGCCTTATCCATTGGGTCGTGTCGCTGACCAGCGGTAAACTGTGAACAGACATCAGCAACGGCCAGGCCAGAACCAGAAAGCAGGCACTGAACCCTCTTGACGCCCCGCGAGACGACCGCTGACTCTGATCAGTCTTCTGAGTCGGTACGCAGCAGCATCAACATTCCGCCCGACCTCGTCGTGGGCCTATTGGGTTCCGCCGACGAGAATCTGCGCGCGCTCGAGCGCATCCTGGCGGCCGACATCCATGTGCGCGGCAACGCGCTGACCCTGTCCGGTGAACCCGCCGACGTCGCGCTCGCCGAACGGGTGATCTCCGAGCTGATCGCGATCGTGTCCAACGGCCAGGCGCTGAACCCCGACGTCGTGCGGCACAGCGTCGGGATGCTCACCGGCACCGGCAACGAGTCGCCCGCCGAGGTGCTCACCCTCGACATCCTGTCGCGGCGCGGTAAGACCATCCGGCCCAAGACGCTGAACCAGAAGCGCTACGTCGACGCCATCGACGCGCACACCATCGTGTTCGGCATCGGTCCCGCGGGCACCGGCAAGACGTATCTGGCGATGGCCAAGGCCGTCAACGCTTTACAGTCCAAGCAGGTGTCGAGGATCATCCTCACCCGGCCGGCCGTCGAGGCCGGTGAGCGGCTCGGCTTCCTGCCCGGCACGCTGAGCGAGAAGATCGACCCGTATCTGCGCCCGCTCTACGACGCGCTGCACGACATGATGGACCCCGAGCTGATCCCGAAGTTGATGAGCGCCGGGGTGATCGAGGTCGCGCCGCTGGCGTACATGAGGGGCCGCACGATTAGCGATGCCTTCATCATCCTCGACGAGGCGCAGAACACCACCGCCGAGCAGATGAAGATGTTTTTGACCCGGCTGGGCTTCAACTCGAAAATCGTTGTGACGGGCGATATCACGCAGGTCGACCTGCCCGGCGGGGCCGCTTCGGGCCTGCACGCGGCGATGCGGATCCTCGACGGCATCGACGACATCCACTTCGCCGAGCTCACCAGCGCCGACGTCGTGCGGCACCGGCTGGTCTCGGAGATCGTCGACGCGTACGCGCGACACGACGAGCCCACGCAGCTGAACCGGGCCCAGCGCCGCGCCTCCGGCGGCCGAGCCCGACGGTAGCGGCCGATATGAGCATCGAGGTGTCCAACGAGTCGGGCATCGACGTCTCCGAAGAGGAACTGATCAGCGTCGCCCGCTTCGTCATCCGCAAGATGAAGGTCAACCCCGCGGCCGAACTGTCGATGGTGCTGCTCGACACCGCGGCGATGGCCGATCTGCACATGCGGTGGATGGATCTGCCGGGCCCCACCGACGTCATGAGCTTCCCGATGGACGAACTGGAGCCGGGCGGACGGCCCGATGCACCCGAGCCCGGCCCGGCCATGTTGGGTGACATCGCGCTGTGCCCGCAGTTCGCCGCAGATCAGGCCGCTGCGGCCGGGCATTCGCTGGGCCAGGAGCTCGCGTTGCTCACCGTGCACGGGGTTTTGCACCTGCTGGGCTACGACCACGCCGAGCCCGCCGAGGAAAAAGAGATGTTCACACTGCAGCGTCAACTGCTCGAGGAGTGGGTCGCCGACCAGGTCGAGGCCTACCACCACGACCGCCAGTCGGAGAAGGAACGCAGGCTTCTCGACAACTCCCGATACTTCGACGAACTGTGACCGGCGTCGGACAGTTGATCTTCGCGATCGTCCTCGTCTTCTTCGGCGGGTTGTTCGCGGCGATCGACGCGGCGCTGAGCACGGTCTCGATGGCGCGCGTCGAGGAACTCGTCCGCGACGAGCGACCGGGAGCGGTGCGGCTGGCCAGGGTGATGGCCGAACGGCCCCGCTACATCAACCTGATCGTCCTGCTGCGCATCGCCTGCGAGGTCGGGCCGACGGTGCTGTTGGCCGCCTATCTCGACGGGCATCTCGGCGTCACCTGGGGGTTGTTCGTCGCCGCCGCGATCATGGTGGTGGTCAGCTTCGTCGTGATCGGCGTCGGCCCGCGCACGCTCGGCAGACAACACGCCTACACGATCGCCTTGCTCGCGGCCCTTCCGCTGCAAGCGCTTTCGGTGCTGCTGACACCGATCAGCCGGTTGCTGGTGCTGCTCGGTAATGCGCTGACGCCGGGCCGAGGTTTCCGCAACGGTCCGTTCGCCTCCGAGATCGAACTGCGCGAGGTGGTCGACCTGGCGCAGCAGCGCGGTGTGGTGGCCGACGACGAGCGGCGCATGATCCAGTCGGTGTTCGAACTCGGTGACACCCCGGCACGCGAGGTGATGGTGCCGCGCACCGAGATGGTGTGGATCGAAAGCGACAAGACCGCAGGGCAGGCGACCTCGCTTGCGGTGCGCAGCGGCCACTCCAGGATCCCGGTGATCGGGGAGAACGTCGACGACATCGTCGGTGTCGTCTACCTCAAAGACCTCGTGCAGCGGACGTACTACTCAACCGACGGCGGTCGCGGCACCAAGGTCTCCGACGTCATGCGGCCCACGGTGTTCGTACCGGATTCCAAGCCGCTCGACGAGTTGCTGCGCGAGATGCAGCGCGACCGCGTCCACATGGTTCTGCTGGTTGACGAGTACGGCGCGATCGCCGGCCTGGTCACCATCGAGGACGTCCTCGAGGAGATCGTCGGCGAGATCGTCGACGAGTACGACGCCGGCGAAGTGGTGCCCGTAGAAGACTTGGGCGACAACCGTTATCGCGTCTCGGCCCGATTGCCGATCGAGGACCTCGGCGAGCTCTACGACATCGAGTTCGACGACGACCTCGATGTCGACACCGTCGGCGGTCTTGTCGCGCTGGAACTCGGCCGCGTCCCGCTTCCGGGCGCCGAGGTGACGTGGGACGGGCTGCGGCTGCAGGCCGAAGGCGGGCCGGACCCCCGCGGGCGGGTGCGCATCGGCACGGTTCTGGTCAGCCGCACCGAGACTCCGCAAAGAGAAGACCACGGCGGTGATGACGATGAGCGCTTGCGCGAAGAGCGGTGAGGCACGATGACCGACCTGGACAGTGAGGACGCCAAGCTCGTGACGCTGGCGCGCGGGGCGATGGCGCGGGCGGAGGCCGGCAGCGGCGCCGCTGTCCGCGACCGTGACGGCCGCACCTACGCGGCGGCTCCGGTGGCGCTGACGGCGTTGGAGCTGACCGCATTACAGGCCGCCGTGGCCGCAGCGGTGTCGAGCGGCGCGACCGGGCTGGAGGCCGCAGTGGTGCTCGGCGGCCCGGCCGACGACGCGGGCGTGGCCGCGGTGCACGAGCTGTCCGCAGACGCGACGGTGATCGTCACAGACCGATCCGGGCGCCCGGTGCGAAACCTATGAGCGACGAATTCCGTTCGGGCTTCGTCTGTTTCGTCGGCCGGCCCAACACCGGAAAGTCGACGCTGACCAACGCGCTGGTCGGGGCCAAGGTAGCGATCACGTCGAACCGCCCGCAGACCACCCGGCACACCATTCGCGGAATCGTGCACCGCGAGAACTTTCAGATCGTGCTCGTCGATACCCCGGGGCTGCATCGCCCGCGCACGCTGCTCGGGCAGCGGCTCAATGACCTGGTCAAGGACACCTACTCCGAGGTCGACGTCATCGGATGGTGCATCCCCGCCGACGAGAGGATCGGTCCCGGCGACCGCTGGATCCACGACCAGATCCGAGCGGTCGCACCCAAGACCACACTGGTCGCGATCGTCACCAAAATCGACAAGGTGCCCAAGGACCGCATCGCGGCGCAACTGGTGGCGGTCAGCGAGCTGGTCGGACCCGACGCGGAGATCGTTCCGGTGTCGGCGACCGCGGGGGACAACCTCGACGTGCTCGTCGACGTGCTCGCCTCCGACCTGCCGCCGGGACCGGCTTTCTACCCCGACGGCGAGCTCACCGACGAGCCGGAGGAGACCCTGATGGCCGAGCTGATCCGCGAGGCCGCGCTCGAAGGTGTCCGCGACGAACTACCGCACTCGCTGGCCGTCGTCATCGATGAGGTCACCCCGCGCGAGGGCCGCACACCCGAGCAGGGCGAGCTGATCGACGTCCACGCCATCCTGTTCGTCGAACGCGAGAGCCAGAAGGGCATCGTCATCGGCAAGGGCGGCGCCAGGCTGCGCGAGGTCGGCACCGCCGCGCGCCAGCAGATCGAAAAGCTGCTGGGCACCAAGGTCTACCTCGACCTGAGGGTCAAGATCGCCAAGAACTGGCAACGCGACCCGAAACAACTGGGCCGCCTGGGCTTCTAGCGCGTCAGCTCTGGGCGCCCGAGCCGGGCTCCCCGAACGGCCGTCCCGGGCCGTGTGCCGGTGGGGCGCCGTCGCCCTTGCCGTAGACCGCCACCACCACCGTGCGATCGAGCGCGTTGGCCGACCACACGCCGATGTCGACGTTCGAACAGTCGGCCATGATGGCTTTGTAGTCCGGCCGGTGATACCACTGGTTGAGCAACTCGATGCCGCTCATCGCCAGCGCGGGGTTGATGGCCACCGTCTCCGTCACCGGGCCCGCGTAGCCGGCGTTGCGCGCACGGTCGGCGACCGTGCTGCCGTCCGAGCCGATGTCGCCGCCCAGCGCGCGGTTGTTAAGCACGTCGTTGGTGTGCCATTCGGCGGCCAGGCGCAGCTTCGGGTTGATCTTGATGTCGGTGTCGCAGCCGGCCTGCTTCTGGATGGTGTAGACGTTGGCCACCACACCGTCGTTGAACCGCTTGTTGTCAGCGGCCGCGGTCGGAACCCCGGTCACCAAGCCGCCCACCAGCCCGAGAACCGGTAACGCGCACGCATAACCCAGCGCTCTCATGCCGGGAGACTCTACGCGACCTCGTCGGAGACGTCCTCGGGTTCGCGCCGGTCGGAGGCCGCTACCGGCTTGTCGGATGCCGCGGGTTCGGGGTCGGGGGCGGGTGCGGGAAACCACCATGGCTCGGGCTGGCGTACCGTCCAGCCGTTGATCGCCTCCAACTCCGCGGCCAGCGAGATCAGCAACGGCTCGCTGTTGGCCGGGCCCATCAGCTGAACGCCGATCGGCAGGCCTTCGGAGGTGAACCCGGCCGGCACGTTGATCGACGGCCAGCCCAGCAGATTCCACGGCCAGGTCACCGGGCACGCCTTGATCATCGTGCGGTCGGTGGCCAGCCCGCCGAGCTCGTCGAACTCGTGCACCTTGAGCGGCGGCTGCGCGGTTGTGGGGGCCAGCACCACATCGGCGATGTTGAAGATGTATCCGATGCGGCGATGCGCGCGGGCCTCGCGGGCGCGGGCCTTGCGCAGCACGTGCTCCGACAGCAACCGGCCGGTGCGCAGGTTGGCCTTGGTCCGCTTGTCGAGCGTGACGCCGTGGCCGAGCCGATCGGCCCACTCCAGCAGCCCCGACGTCGACCGGGACAGGAAGTTCCACGACATCTCGAGGCTGTAGTCCGGATCGGCGCCGAACACGCTGTGCCCGAGGTCTTCGAGCTGAGCGGCGACGACGGCCATCGCCGCCTGGATTTCCGGGTGCAGCTTGGCGCGGAACACCGTGAACGGGAACTTCGTCGACATCGCGACCCGCAGGGGACCGGGCGCCTGCGCCACGTAGTCCGAAACCTTGACCGCTGGGGGCTGATGGCGATCGCCTGCGACGTTGCCGGACGCGGCGTCGAGCACCAGCGCCGCATCGGCGACGGTGCGTGCCAGCACGCCGTTGACCGTGATCCCGTTGAAGGCCTCGGGCAGCGGCCATGTCGAGATTCGGCCGCGCTGCGGTTTGATGCCGACCAGATGTGTCCATGCGGCGGGGATGCGCACGCTGCCCGCCCCGTCGGAGCCGATCGCGGCGGTCACCAGCCCGGCTGCCACCGCGGCGGCGCTGCCGCCGGACGAACCGCCGGGTGTGTGATCGCGTGACCACGGATTGCGGGTGTGGCCGAAGGCGGGTCCACTGGTGAACGGCCACTGACCGAGTTCGCAGGTGTTGGTCTTGCCGACGATGACCGCCCCCGCCGCCTTCAACCGCCGCACCACCTCGGCGTCCCCGGTGGCGGGGCGGACGTTGCCGTCGGCGCCGAACCGGGTCGGATGGCCCGCGACGTCGACGTCGTCCTTGACCGCGATCGGGATGCCCAGCAGGGGATACTTCGAAAGATCCTGGCCTGCGGCGCGTTTGCGGTCCGCGCGGGCGGCGTCGATGAGGGCCTGCTCGGTGAACACCACGCGGAACGCGTTGAGCGTCGGTTGGCTGGCCGCGATGGCGTCGAGGGAGCGCTGAACCAGTTCCACCGACGTCATGGAGCCGCTCGCTAGCTGGAAGAGCTGTTGAGTGAGGGTGGGGAATCGCGCGTTTTTGACCATCGAGTAGAAGCTTATCGGCGGTGCGGATCGGAATCTGACGGACCGCAGTGGGAGACTGAACCGATGCGGCTGTATCGAGACCGGGCGGTGGTGCTGCGCCAGCACAAGCTCGGCGAGGCCGACCGCATCGTGACTCTTCTCACCCGCGATCACGGGTTGGTGCGGGCGGTGGCCAAGGGGGTTCGGCGCACCCGCAGCAAATTCGGTGCCAGGCTGGAGCCGTTCGCGCACATCGACGTTCAGCTGCACCCGGGCCGCAACCTCGACATCGTCACCCAGGTGCAGGCCATCGACGCGTTCGCTTCCGACATCGTCAGCGACTACGGCCGTTACACCTGCGCCTGCGCGGTGCTGGAGACCGCGGAGCGCCTGGCCGGTGAGGAACGCGCGCCGATGCCCGCGCTGCACCGGCTGACGGTGGCCGCGTTGCGGGCGGTGGCCGACGGCGGCCGGCCCCGTGAGCTCGTGTTGGACGCGTACCTGTTGCGCGCCATGGGGATCGCGGGCTGGGCACCGGCGTTGACCGAATGCGCCCGCTGCGCTGCCCCGGGCCCCCACCGGGCGTTCCACGTGGCGGCCGGGGGCAGCGTGTGCGTGCACTGCCGACCCTCCGGATCGGCGACGCCGCCTCAGGCCGTGCTGGACCTAATGGCCGCGCTGCACGACGGGGACTGGGAGTACGCCGAGACGTCGACGGCGTCGCACCGCAGCCAGGCCAGCGGGCTGGTGGCCGCGCATTTGCAGTGGCATCTGGAGCGCCAATTGCGAACGTTGCCGCTGGTGGAACGGGTGTACCGGGTGGATAGGAGTGTCGGCGACCAGCACGCGTCGGTGGTCGGGCAGGATGTGCCACATGGCGAGCGAACGGGATGGGCGGAGGAAGAAGGCTCCGCCGACCTACCCACAGCTGCCTCCGGCGCCTGACGACTATCCCACGTTCCCGGACAAGTCGACGTGGCCCGTCGTCTTTCCTGACATTCCTGCAGGAACCAACGGCCGGTTCGCGCGCCCGCCCCAGCACACGTCGAAGGAGGCAGCGCCGCGCATTCCTGCCGATCAGGTGCCCAAGCACGTCGCCGTCGTCATGGATGGCAACGGGCGCTGGGCCACCCAGCGTGGCCTGCACCGCACCGAGGGGCACAAGATGGGTGAGGCCGTCCTCATCGACATCACCTGCGGGGCAATCGAAATCGGCATCAAACACCTGACGGTGTATGCGTTCTCCACCGAGAATTGGAAACGCAGCACCGAAGAGGTGCGCTTCCTGATGGGCTTCAACCGGGAAGTGGTGCGTCGCCGCCGGGAGAACCTCAACGACATGGGCGTGCGGATGCGCTGGGTCGGCTCGCGGCCCCGCATGTGGCGCAGCGTGATCAAGGAGTTCGACATCGCCGAGCAGATGACCGTCGGCAACGACGTCATCACGATCAACTACTGCGTCAACTACGGCGGACGGACCGAGATCGTCGAGGCGACGCGCGAGCTCGCGCGGTTGGCCGCCGACGGCAGGATCAAGCCGGACCGCATCAGCGAGGCGACGTTCGCCAAGCACCTGCACCGCTCCGACATCCCCGACGTGGACCTGTTCATCCGGACCTCGGGGGAGCAGCGCGCCAGCAACTTCCTGCTCTGGCAGGCCGCCTACGCCGAGTTCGTGTTCCAGGACAAGTTGTGGCCGGACTACGACCGCCGCGACCTGTGGGCCGCCTGCGAGGAGTACGTCAACCGCAACCGTCGCTTCGGCAGAGCCTGATGATGTACCTGAGCGGGAGAGCGTGATGGCAATGCAGGAGCGGCTCGGCGAGATCCTCGAGGGCGTGGTGCCCGTGACGCGAGAGGACGACGGGGCGGTCACCGTCCACCACGACGAGACCTTCGCCTCGCTGCGCACGGTGGCGGTCGCCGAAGGCCTGGAATTGGTGTCGCTGACCCAGATCCTGGCCTGGGATCTGCCGCTGGATGCCAAGCTGCGCGCCGCGGTCGCCGAACACGCCCACAACACGCTGCTCGGCACGGTGTCGCTGGCCTCCAAGAGCGCGCCGAAAGAGATTGCCGCGGGCGCCAAGCGCAACTCCAAGAAGGCTGCGGATGTGCTGCTGCGCTACAACTTTCCGGCCGCCGGGTTGACCGATGACGCGCTGCGCACGCTGATTCTCATGGTGCTCGCGACCGGCGCCGAGGTGCGCCGGGCGCTAGTCGGCTGAACCGTTCGTCGTCGTGCACTGCCCGCACACGCCGAAGATTTCGATCGTGTGGCTGATGTCGGAGAAGCCGTGCTGTCGGGCGATGTCGGCGGTCCAGGTCTCGACGTCGCCGCCCTGGATCTCCACCGTCGAACCGCACGCGCGACAGACCAGGTGGTGATGGTGGTCCTCCGAACAGCGGCGGTACACCGACTCGCCGGTGTCGGTGCGCAGCGTGTCGACGACGCCTGCGGCCGCCATCTGTTGCAGGGTGCGGTACACGGTAGTCAGCCCGATGCCTTCGCCGCGGCGGCGCAGCTCGTCGTGCAGTTCCTGTGCCGAACGGAATTCGTCGACGTTCTCGAGCAGGTCCGCGATGGCTGCGCGTTGCCTCGTGGCGCGCACTCCCATGCTCATCGGCATGTGATCACTCGTGCGCCTCGCCCGCGTGCGTGACCGCCGCGACGACGATGTCGGCGAGGTGATGATCGACGAGGCGGTACATCACCTCGCGCCCGGACCGTTCACCGGCGACGACACCCGCGGCCTTCAGGATGCGCAGGTGCTGGCTGACCAACGGCTGGGGCACCGCCAGCGCATCGACGAGCTCGTGCACGCAGCGCGCCGACTCCCGCAATTGCAGCACGATCGCGATCCGCACCGGGGCGGCCAACGCGCGCAACAGGTCGCCGGAGGTGTCGAGCACGTCACGCGGTGGCAGGTCGGGATACGGTGCGCCGCCGTGGTCGTGGGCGTCCCCCGTGGCGACGCTTCCGTCCGCCAAAGTGGAAACGATTTTCATTACGGCCAACAATACATGCGCTTCTATGCATGTCAACGCTGGGATACGGCTGCCCAATGGCCGCGAGCGACCGTGTCTGTCCGCGAAATCGCGGCGTGTCGCCGTGCAAATGCGGTCGCTCGGCGGTGGTGAGCGGGTCGCTAGGCTATGCAGTCGTGGCTCACTCTTCCTCGATCATCGACACCGTTGCGAACCTGGCCAAACGGCGCGGGCTGGTTTACCAGGCGGGGGAGATCTATGGCGGCACCAAGTCGGCGTGGGACTACGGCCCGCTCGGCGTGGAACTCAAGGAGAACATCAAGCGCCAGTGGTGGCGGTCGGTGGTCACCAGCCGCGACGATGTCGTGGGCCTGGACTCGTCGATCATTTTGCCCCGCGAGGTGTGGGTGGCGTCCGGGCACGTCGACGTGTTCAACGATCCGTTGGTCGAGTGCCTCAACTGTCACAAGCGGCATCGGCAGGACCACCTGCAGGAGGCGTACGCGGAGAAGAAGGGGATCAGCGACCCCGAATCCGTGGCGATGACCGAGATCGCATGCCCGGACTGTGGGACCAAGGGTCAGTGGACCGAACCGCGGGATTTCAACATGATGCTCAAGACCTACCTCGGTCCGATCGAGAGCGAAGAGGGCCTGCACTATCTGCGGCCGGAGACCGCGCAGGGCATCTTCGTCAACTTCGCCAATGTGGTGACCACGCAACGCAAGAAGCCGCCGTTCGGTATCGCCCAGACGGGTAAGAGTTTCCGCAACGAGATCACGCCGGGCAACTTCATCTTCCGGACCCGCGAGTTCGAGCAGATGGAGATGGAGTTCTTCGTCGAGCCGTCGACCGCACGCGAGTGGCACCAGTACTGGATCGACGAGCGGTTGCAGTGGTACGTCGAACTGGGCATCGACCGCGACAATCTCCGGCTCTACGAGCATCCGAAGGAGAAGCTGTCGCACTACTCCGACCGCACCGTCGACATCGAGTACAAGTTCGGATTCCAGGGCAACCCGTGGGGCGAGCTGGAGGGTGTCGCGAACCGTACCGACTTCGACTTGTCAACGCACACAAAGCATTCCGGTGCGGACCTGTCCTATTACGACCAGGCCAACGACACCCGCTACGTCCCCTATGTGATCGAGCCGGCGGCCGGCCTGACGCGGTCGTTCATGGCGTTCCTCGTCGACGCCTACGCAGAGGATGAGGCGCCCAACGCCAAGGGCGGCGTCGACAAGCGCACAGTTTTGCGGCTGGATCCGCGGCTCGCTCCGGTCAAAGCCGCGGTGCTGCCGCTGTCGCGCAACGAGGCCCTCTCGCCGAAGGCGCGCGACCTCGCCGCCGAACTGCGTAAGTGCTGGAACGTCGAGTTCGACGACGCGGGCGCGATCGGGCGGCGCTACCGTCGCCAGGACGAGATCGGCACCCCGTTCTGCGTGACGGTCGACTTCGACACACTCGAGGATCAAGCCGTCACCGTCCGCGAGCGCGACGCGATGACGCAGGACCGGGTGTCGCTCGACAACGTCAGCGACTACCTCGCCGCTCGTCTCAAAGGCTGCTGACTAGCGGCGCGCGCGTGCGTGTCACTCCCTTGCCGCGAGCGTGCGTGTTTGCCCACGCCACGCCGCGAAAATTGAGCACTGCACGCACTCTCACTCGTCGCTGAGCGTGCGTGTCTGTCGACAACACACCGTTGTAAGGCAACAGTTTTCGCACCGTCGCGCTGCGTCGAGCGTGCGCGAGCTGCGCAAAAGCAGCGGCGTGTCCTGAGCAAACACGCGCGCTCGCGGTGCAAAGGAAAGGTGCAAAGGAAAGGTGCAAAGGAAAGGTGCAAACGGCTAGAAGCGGCCGCCGCCGCCGAACATTCCGCCACCGCCACCGGACCCGCCGAACGAACCGGGGCTGAACCCGCCGCCGCCGAAGCCACCGAAGCCGCCGCGCATTCCTCCGCTGAGGATGTTTCCGATGAGGATGCCGCCGATGATCGCGCCCATGTTGCCCCCACCGCCGCGGCCGCCGCCGCCGAACGGACCCATGTACGAACTGTGCGCGTTCTGAACGTCGGCGTTGGCCAGGTTCTGCGCCTGTGACGCGAGCATCGCCGCACCGTTGGCGTGCTTGATGGCCTCGGCCGGATCGGTGGCCCGCCGCTCTTCGGCGGCGCCGATCTGACGGACGGCCTCGGCCAAACGGGTCCGGGCCTCGGGACCGACGATGCCGCGACGGGTGTCGATGAAGTCCGACACCGACCGGACCCGCGACCGCGCCGTGAACAGCGCCTCGTCCAAGGCTCGGTTGAGGCGGTCAGCGGCCTCCCGCTCCTGCTCGACGGCGGCCAGCAGCCGATCGAGATCCGCGTCGGCCTTCGTCAGTTCGGTGAAAGTGCCCAGCGGGTCAGCGGCTTTGGAGCGCTGCGCGGCGGCGACGGCAGCCGCTGCCGCGTCACGCGCCTCGGCCAACTGCGCGGCCTGCGGCACGTTGCCCTGCTGCAGCAACGCGCCGGCCTGCTTGATGCCGTTCTGGATGTCCTCGATCGCCGCGGGCAACGTGGCAGCGGCGCGACGGATGTCACTGGCGGCGCTGTCCACCGCGTCGAGCAGACCGCGCGCCTGCACCAACGCCGACTCCGCCGCTCGCACACATTCGACGAGCTCACTCTGCTGGCCCGGCACCGGGCGGGCGGCAAGGTCGCGCCCACGGCTGATGCTCGCATCAGCGAAGTCGAGCAGTTCTTTGGCCGCGTCGACGTTGCCGGCAACTGAACTCAATGCCGTCGCGTCGAATTCGCCGTACAGTTCGGCCACTTTCCGGCGGGACGGCTCGAGCCGGGCAGTGATGTCGACCACCCGCTGCGTCATCGAGTCCAGTTTCGACGGGGCGTTGATCACCAGGTTCCGCAGCTCGGTGAACGCGTCGCGCTGCGCGTCGAGCTCACGGTCGGCCTTGGCCGCCGCGACCACCACCCGGGTCAAGAGGTCGCGCCGCTGCGCCGGGGTTTCGGGGATGGCGTCGTCGAGGATCTGCCGGACGTTAAATGCCTGGGCGAGTGTCGTTCTCGCGTTGTTGACCGCCCGCGTGAACGGCTCGGTCCGTGAGGTGCCGAACTCCTCGACCGCCAACTCCAATTCGTGGTCGCTGGTCCGCACCGCATTGTCGACCTCGACCACCATCGCTCGCGACAAGTCGTCGAGCGCGTCCAGCGACACCGCCGCCAGCGCCTGCGGGTCGCTCGGGTCGACTCTGCGCGCAGCGGCGAATTCGGCCTCCCGGCGCTTGCGCTGCCGTCGTCGGCGCCAGATCATCAGCACCACCACCGCGAGCGCGATCACTCCGAGGGCGATGAGCAACCCGACCCAGCTCAGCGTCGAACCCGAGCTGCCCGACCGGGCGAGCCCGTCGGCCGCCGCGACCGCCGCACCTGCCCAATCGCTGTTGCGTAGTGCAGGCTCTATGCCGTTGCGCCGCACGCTTTCCACCCGGCTCGAGCTCAACTCCGTTGCGCTGTCGGGCACCAGGAAGGCGTACGAACGGTCAACCGTGGCGACCGCCAACAGCGCGTCGTAGGTGCCCAGGTCGCTCGTACGCATGGTGTTGCGCGCCCACGTCTCGGCCGGTTGACCGGAGAAGGTATCGACGTAGACGACCCACAACCGGGTCCTGCGGCTGTTGTAGAGCGAATCGACCGCCGAGGTCACCTCCGCCCGAGCGGCGCCGTCGAGGACGCCCGCGTTGTCGGTGACGTAGCCCGGCAGCCGAAACGGCGGCTCGGCAGCCGCCGTCGGCGCGATGAGTGCACCGGCGGTGAGCATGGCGAGCACGAGGGTCAGCAAGCGGACGAGGCGCATGACCGCCAATCTAGTGCGCAACACGGTCAAGCCGGTTGGTGCTGGCAGACTATCCGTCGGTGACAGGCAACGGAGATCCCTACGACGAGTTCGACCGCCAGCGATGGGTGGACGAGCCGCCGAAGAGCGCTGCGCTGCCCGGTACCGACACCGAGCACCGCACCGATTTCGCGCGCGACCGGGCGCGGGTGCTGCACTGTGCGGCGCTTCGCCGGCTGGCCGACAAGACGCAGGTGGTCGGCCCCCGCCAGGGCGAAACGCCGCGCACCCGGCTGACCCATTCGCTGGAGGTCGCCCAAATCGGCCGCGGTATGGCGATCGGCCTGGGCTGCGACCCCGACCTCGTCGACCTCGCAGGCCTGGCTCACGACATCGGTCACCCGCCCTACGGCCACAACGGCGAGCGCGCCCTGAACGAGATCGCCGCCGACTGCGGCGGCTTCGAGGGCAACGCCCAGAATTTCCGAATCCTGACCCGCCTCGAACCGAAAACCCTTGACACAGAAGGTGGTAGCGCGGGGCTGAACCTCACTCGGGCCGCGCTGGACGCCGTCACCAAGTACCCGTGGCGGCGCGGGTCACGGCAGGCCAAATTCGGTTTCTACTCCGACGACGTACCCGTGGCCGATTGGGTGCGCACGAACGCGCCCGACGAGAAACCCTGCCTGGAGGCGCAGGTCATGGACTGGGCCGACGACGTCGCCTACTCGGTTCACGATGTCGAGGACGGCGTGGTTTCCGGCCGCATCGACATGCGGGTGCTGGCCGACAAGGACGCGGCGGCCGTGCTGGGTCGGTTGGGGGAGTCGAGCGGGATGGGTGCCGGGCTGCGGTCCGACGACCTGGTGGCCGCCGCGGCGCGGCTGTCGAGCCTGCCGGTCGTGGCCGCTGTGGGTAAGTACGACGGCACACTGGCCGCATCCGTCGCGCTCAAGAAGTTGACCAGCGAACTCGTCGGCCGGTTCGCCTCGGCGGCCATCGCGGCGACCCGCGAGGAATCCGGCCGGGGCCCCTTGGTTCGTTATCAGGCCGACCTGCGGGTCCCCGATCTGGTGCGGGCCGAGGTGGCGGTGCTCAAGATCCTGGCGCTGCAGTTCATCATGTCGGACCCTCGGCATCTGGACCTGCAGGCACGACAGCGCGAACGCGTCCACCGGGTGGTGGCTTGGGTCGCCGCGGGCGCACCGGCGACGCTCGACCCGATCTTCGTGCCGGCGTTCAACGCCGCCGGTGGCGACGGCGCCCGACTGCGGGTGGTCATCGACCAGGTCGCATCCTTCACCGAGGGCCGCCTCGAGCGGTTGGAACCCGCCTAGGCGCTCGCCAGGGGCGCTCTAGACTGGCCCGGTGGCCGGCCGCATTCCTGATCGCGACATCGCGGCCATCCGCGACCAGGTCCGCATCGAGGAGGTCGTGGGCGACTACGTGCAGTTGCGGCGCGCGGGCGCGGACTCCCTGAAGGGGCTGTGCCCATTCCACGACGAGAAGTCGCCGTCGTTCCACGTGCGGCCCAATCATGGCCACTTCCACTGTTTCGGCTGCGGCGAGGGTGGCGACGTCTACGCCTTCGTCCAGAAGATCGAGCACGTCAACTTCGTCGAGTCGGTCGAACTGCTCGCCGACCGCGTGGGCTACACGATCACCTACACCGGCGCCTCGACCACCAACGTGCAGCGCGACCGCGGCAGCCGCAGCAGGCTGCTTGCCGCTAACGCGGCAGCCCAGGAGTTCTACGCGACGACGCTGGAGTCCGACGAGGCCGCACCGGCGCGACAATATCTGATCGAGCGCAACTTCGACGGCCAGGCCGCCAAGCGGTTCGGCTGTGGCTTCGCGCCGTCGGGCTGGGACACGTTGACAAAGCACCTGCTGCGCAAGGGTTTTGAGTTCAAAGAGCTCGAGGCGGCCGGCCTGTCCCGGGAAGGCAAACGCGGCCCGATGGACCGCTTCCACCGCCGGCTGCTGTGGCCGATCAGGGCCAGTGGCGGCGAGGTGATCGGCTTCGGCGCCCGCCGGATCTTCGACGACGACCCGATGGAAGCCAAGTACGTCAACACCCCTGAGACCGTTCTGTACAAGAAATCGTCGGTGCTGTTCGGGTTGGACCTGGCCAAGCGCGACATCGCCAAGGGGCATCAGGCGGTCGTTGTCGAGGGCTACACCGATGTGATGGCGATGCACCTGGCCGGGGTGACCACCGCGGTCGCGTCCTGCGGAACCGCGTTCGGTGATGAGCATTTGTCGATGCTGCGCCGACTCATGATGGACGACAACTTCTTTCGCGGCGAGTTGATCTACGTTTTCGACGGCGATGCCGCGGGCCGCGCGGCGGCGATCAAGGCGTTCGAGGGTGAGCAGAACCTGGCCGGGCAGTCGTTCGTGGCGGTGGCTTCAGAAGACAAGTTGGCTGGGATGGATCCGTGCGACATCCGCCTTCATTTCGGCGACGGCGCGCTACGCGACCTGGTAGCCCGTCGAACACCGTTGTTCGAGTTCGCAATTCGCACCGCGCTGGCCGAACACGACCTCGACAGCGCCGAGGGACGGGTCTCCGCGCTGCGCAGGTGCGTGCCGATGGTGGCCCGCATCAAGGAACCGATGCTGCGCGACGAGTACGCGCGGCGGCTGACGGGCTGGGTGGGCTGGGCCGACGAGGCGCAGGTACTGGCCCGGGTGCGCGAGGAAGCGCAGAAGCGGGGGATGCCCGAACGCGGCGCTCGCAGGCGCGCCGCGAGCGAGCAGGCGCAGCCACGCAGGTCGCGTACCCCTGACCCGGGCTCGCGACCCGACCCGGCGGATCCGACGCTGTGGCCGCAGCGCGAGGCGCTAAAGGCCGCGCTGCAGTATCCGGCGCTGGCGGGGCCGGTGTTCGATTCGCTGACGGTCGAAAGTTTCACGCACCCGGGTTACGCCGCGGTCCGCTCGGCCATCGACGCGGCCGGTGGCACGTCCACCGGCCAGTCCGGCGCGGAGTGGATCGAGACAATTCGAACGCACACCGCGACACCCGCCGCGGCAAGCCTGGTCAACGAACTCGGGGTGGAAGCCATCAACGTCGACGACGACGAGCGGTTACCTCGCTACATCGGTGGAGTGTTGGCCCGGTTGCAGGAAGTCTGGGTTGGTCGCCAGATCGCCGAAGTCAAGTCCAAGCTTCAGCGCATGTCACCGGTCGAGCAGGGTGACGAGTACCACGCATTGTTCGGGGACTTGGTCGCGATGGAGGCGTATCGGCGCAGCCTGCTCGAGCAGGCCAGCGGAGACGACATCTCTGCGTAGCCCCCGGTAACGCGATATGGTGGGCGCGCTATACAACCGTGGGAACGGTCAGGAAGGCGTGCACGTGACATCGACCAACAACCGGACGCGACGGTTCGTCGCCGCAGGCGCGATTGCGATGGCCGCTGTCGCTGCGCCGCTCGCAGCCTCCGCACTATCTGAATCCAATGCGGATCCGCAGCCGCTCAGCCAGTGCCTGGCGTGGTTCGGGAACAAGGAGGATGGTCGCTGCCTGAGCGTCTCCAACGGCAACGGCATCAACGTCGGCACTCCCGACTTCGGGCTCAACCAGAGTCAGACCGGCGTCAACACGGGTCCGCTGGTCCCGGGCCAGACGATCACCGACCCGTACCGCTAACGGACCCTTCTCGCCTGCGCGGTCTCGGGGCCGATGATCTCGGTTCCGTTGTCGATCTCGGTCAACTTGATCATCGGTGGATCCGGTGACACCCGGTCGGCGATCTTGCGTCGCCCGGCGTCGAGCACGGCTTTCGCCGCGGGGCTCTCGGTGACCGCTTTGTAGGTGCCGGCGATCTGCTCATATCGGCGGCGGCCGGCCTTCGAGCCGAGTACATAGCCGACACCCAATACGACGAAATACCCGATCACAGGGTCCCTTCCAGACGACGGTGCGTTACGTTCCATCCTGCCTCACGTACCTGAGAGCGCGAGCGGTGGCGGCGTATTGGCGGCGCCGCCGACACGTAAGCTAGAGTCAACCCCCGTCCCGCACACAGCGCGATGGCGGGAGAGCAGTCCCCTGTAGCTCAATTGGCAGAGCATTCGGCTGTTAACCGAAGGGTTGCTGGTTCGAGTCCAGCCGGGGGAGCAACACCACCACTTTCGGCTTCGCAACCGTGTCGGGCCAACCCATCTCACCCCGCGCAGCGCATGATGGGCGGATGGCTGATGCAGGCATCTGGGTCGCGTGGGGTATTCCCACCCGCGGACGCGAAGTGCAAGCACTCGAACTTTTCCGGGAGTCCCTCGAGGGTTACGGCGCCCAGCTTCTGCGCGACGGGGCGATCGAGCGCTATGACGTCGCCGTGCTGCGCCCACAGAGCATGCAGCTCGGCGGGTTCGTGTTGATCCAAGGCTCGCAGGAGCAGATCGACACGCTGCGTCGAGACGAGGACTTTCAGCGGTTCGTGACTCAGGTCCAGCTGGTGGCCGACAGCGTCGGAATGGTCGACGCGTGGGTCAACGACGGCCTCGGTGACGCGTTCGATCTGTATGAGAAGGCGCTACGCAAGGGCGGCCTTCTGGCCCCATAGGCGATAGCTGCTCCATGAGCCCGTAACGCAAAACCCCTACACGGCGATGACTGCACTGACAGTTGTTGCGAATGGGACATCTGCCGATTTTGCTGTACACCCCCCGTAACTGCTATTACATTGCTTCGACGGGGCGGGGGATTCTTTTCGGAGGGCAAACATGGGCGCAGCAAGGTACGTCGGTCGTGTCGGGGGGCTGGCCGTCGCGATGGGAGTGGGTACCGCGATCGCCGTGGGACACGGCTACGCAGTGGCCGACACCACCGACTCGCAATCGGACAAGTCCTCTAAATCGGAGTCCGCGAGCAGCGCGACCGGCGTCAGCGGCGGCACGGGGACCGCGACCGGGTCCGCGACGTCAGGCAACGGTGCGACCGCCTCCACGACGGGGTCGACGTCCACGACGGGGTCGACTTCGACGTCGACCTCGACCTCGGCTGGAACCGACAAGGACGACAACGACGACGACGACGACAAAGACGACGGGGCGTCCGACTCGACGACGCGGACCCGCACGGTCACCGGCGGGGTGACGGTCAGCGCCCAGACCAATACGGGGTCGTCGCGCAAGACCGCCGACGTCGCCGACGAAGAGCAAAAAAAGGAGGAAGAAGGCTCGACTGCGACCGCGGAAGCACCGAAGGCCACGTCGACGCCGACCGCCGAGCCCACGGCAACACCGAGCCCCGAGCCGACGGCCACCCCGACGGCCGAACCCACCCCGACAGCCGAGCCCACAGCGACGCCGACCGCCGAGCCGTCCGCGACTCCCTCCGCCGAGCCGAAGCCGACCGCCGAGCCGGGTAAGGACTCCGATACCCGCGAGGCTGACCCGTCTTCACAACCGAAGCCCGACGGAACCTCGAACACTTCCACCCAACAAGCCCGCACCACGACCGACACGGCTGAAACGCAGTCGCTTTCCGACCCCGCCTCGACACTCCAGGAACCGACGAAGTACGTGGTGTTCGCCGACGCACGGTCTTTGGCGACGACGACGATGAACAACGCCTCGCCGTTGATGCTCGCTTACCAGCCGACGACCGTGACGCCGGCGGCTCCTGCGAACCTGTTCACCGCCGTGACGAATCTGGTCACCAACACGATCAACTGGATCCTCAACCCGCTGGCAGGCACGGTGCCGTCGTCACCGGCGCAGCCGCCGCTGATCTGGGGCCTGCTGGCGTTCGCGCGTCGGGAGTTCGAGAACTTCTTCGCGGCGCTGTCGGGACGGCCCTCCACCACGCCGACGGTGATGACCCCGACGTTGATGGTCGAAGACGCCCCGATGGCCAGGATGGCGCTGACGGCCGCCGAACCCTTCACTCCGCTGTACTCACCGTTCCCCAACCCGCAGGTGAGCCCGTCGACGCAGTTCGTCTCCTGGGTCACGGGTCCTTGGTCGTACCCCGGCAATCCGCTGATGGCCAACACCGTCGACCGGTTCTCGGTCGGTGGCACCGACCTCGGCATCATGTGGGACAACGGAATTGAGGACGACCCCACCACTCCGGAAAACGAACATCAGGTCCTGATCGCGTTCGGCGACACGTTCTTCGACGGCAACATGTCGCAGGACTGGCGGTCCAACACCATCATGCGGACCTCTGACTGGTACCTCGCCAACGGGATGGAGATCCCCGACGGGGAGTGGTACAACGGCAACATGTTCGGCGGCGCGCCGCTGGGCCCCGACGGATTCCCCACCCGAGCCAGGCAGGTCATCTTCCCCGAAGGTCTGCCCGCCGGGATAACCCTGATACCCACAGCGGGAATCTCGGTGCCCGTGGAAGGCTCCAAATACGGCGCGATCCAATACGTGAGTTTCATGTCGGTGACGCAGTGGGGCGCACCCGGTACCTGGACGACGAACTACTCGGCGATCGCCTGGTCCGACGACAACGGCGAAACCTTCCATGTCGCACCGGAAACCGTTCGCTACAACCAGCCGTGGACCGGCAACCAGAACTTCCAGCAGATGGCGTTCGTTCGGCCCGGCGACGGATATGTCTACGCATATGGCACCCCCAACGGCCGTCAGGGCGCGGCTTACCTGGCACGGGTGCCCGAGCAAGACATTCTGGACCTGAGCAAGTACGAGTACTGGAACGGCAGCAGTGCCTGGGGCGGAGCCCCGGCCGGTTGGGTGAAGAACAACCCAGCCGCGGCTACGGTCGTCTTCGGGGTCGAGCAGGGTGCTTGTGGTGCCGCCGCCGAAGGAAACCAGGTCAGCGAGATGTCTGTGCAGTACAACAAGCAGCTGAACAAGTACGTCGCCATGCACGGTGACCAGTTCAACAACATCGTGATGCGGACGTCCGACACCCCGCAGGGCACCTGGTCGAAACCGAAGGTGCTGATGAAGCAACAGCCGGGTGGGATCTATGCCCCGATGATGCATCCCTGGTCGCCGTCGACCCAGGGGACCGGTACGGATTTGTATTGGAACCTGTCGGAGTGGAACTCCTACAACGTGATGATGATGAAGACCGACCTGAGCAAGGTGTGACGTGTTGAGAGCGGGACTCGTCGGCTTGCTGGTCGCACTGATCAGTGCGCCGGTCGCATGCGCAGACCCCGGTCAACCGCCAGGCCCGCCGCCGCAGACCGGTCAGTGCACCGCCGATCTCGAGGGCGCCATGACGCAGTTGCCGGGCACAGACACCCTGTCGGTGTGCCGGGGCAGCGCGTGGCAGGACGTGACCGGTCCCCAGCCGCCCGCCGACCGCTGGGTGGGCCAGGCGTCTCCGCTGACACTGCACGGACAGGGCATGCGCAATCCGGACATGGCCGCAGGCAGATGGGTTGGCACACCGCGGGATTCGAGCACGGCCTGCCGGGCACAGCAGCAGGTCGTCGTCAGCCCCGGCGAGCTCAGCACGCCGACCGCCGTCGAAGGCAACCCGGGCCAACCATTGCAGTTCGACGTACCCCCGAGGATGTTCTTGATCGAACTGAGCGGCGACTGCGTGTGGACGCGGAGCTGAGCCCGGTCAGTGCCCGCAGTAGATGGGCATCCCGGTGAACAGGTCCCTACCGCAGATCGCACCGGGCGCCGGCGGGGGCGCCGGATGAAGGCGACCGCTCTCGTCGATGAGGTCGTTGCCCTGATACCGATACTGGTGGCAGACATTCCAATCCCAGTCAAGCGGGCGGTTCGATGCCGCCGACGGGGGAGTCTGACCGGGACACCAGCTGAACCAGTAGTAGTCGGCCCCGGCGGCGCTTGCCAAACCCAGCCCGGCGAGCGCCATGCCGCTGGAAACCGCTGCCGTGGCGGCGAATCGCGAAAAGGCCTTCATGATCGCATCCTTTGCCTCACGGCACCGCCGCGTCGGCGGTGCCTATGCGATCAAGTACACGGCCGTCCCGCTGCTACCGATCCCAAGAACCCCGCTACTTCGGCTCGATCGTGCCCGAGCTGATCGCATTCTGCTCGGTGTGCTCGTCGGCGTCGGGAATGCGCTCGGGATGCAGCATCTCCGCATAACGCAACTGTTCGGGTATGCCGAAGCCGTCGACGAGCAGTTCGGCGTAGGGGCGTAGCGTCCGGCAGCGTTCGTTGATGCCCCGGGTGACGGCCTTCGCGCGTTCGGTCGAGATGAACCTGTGCTCGATGAACCACGCCCGGTCCTTTTCGATCACCGACAGCGCGTACAGATCGCACACCATGTTCAGGATCTTGCGGGCCTCCTCGTCCTCGCAGGCATCGATGCCGGCGACGAACGCTTCGAGGATCACCCGGTCGATGTGGGCCTGGGCGCAGTGCAGCACATGGTCCTGCACTGCGTTGAACGCGTCGAACTCGCTCATCTCCTTCGACTTGCCCTGCAACCGGCGCGCCACCGTGGAGAGCATGTATTCCTCGCGGTCCTCGAACATCTGGACCTGGGTGCCGCGGTTGAACAGGCTGCCCTCCTCCTCGTTGTCCTGCCGAGTGTCGAGGATGGTCTGCATGATCGTCTCGGCCGCAGTGCGTTTGAGCACCCGTTCACCGGCGAAGTTCGCGGCGAAGCGCACCCATTCGACCGGGCTCATGCTCTTGACGTCGTCGGCGTAGGCGGTGAGCAGTTGCTTGGCCACCAATTGCGTCAGGACGTGGTTGTCGCCTTCGAACGTGGTGAACACGTCGGTGTCGGCCTTCAGCGCGATCAACCGGTTCTCGGCCATGTAACCCGCGCCGCCGCAGGCCTCGCGCGCCTCCTGGATCGCGCGGGTGGCGTGCCAGGTGTTGGCGGCCTTGAGCCCGGCTGCGCGGCCCTCGAGCTCACGCTGTTCTTCCGGGTCGGGATCTTCGGCGCTCTGCAGGTCATGGCACTTGGCGACGAGTTCGTTCTGCGCGAACTGCAGCGCATACGATTCGGCGATCAGCGGCAGCAGCCGCCGCTGGTGCACCAGGTAGTCCATGATGACTACTTCGTGGTCCTCGCCCGGTGCCTCGAACTGCCTGCGCAGCAACCCATATCGCGTCGCGATGTCGAGGGCGACGCGGGCTGCGGCCGCGGCGCTGCCGCCCACCGTGACCCGGCCCCGAACCAGGGTGCCGAGCATCGTGAAGAACCGGCGGCCGGGGCTCTCGATCGGTGAGGTGTAGGTACCGTCCGCTGCCACGTCGCCGTATTTGTTGAGCAGGTTCTCCCGCGGGACGCGGACCTTGTCGAACTGGATCCGGCCGTTGTCGACGCCGGGCAGTCCGCCCTTGTAGTGACAGTCCGACGTCGTCACCCCGGGCAGGTCGTTGCCATCCTCGTCGCGGATCGGCACCAGCACGCAGTGCACACCGTGCCCTTCGCCGTCGGGGGTGATCAGCTGGGCGAAAACAGCGGCGATGCGGGCGGTCTCGGCGGCCCCGCCGATGTAGTCCTTGCGCGCGGTCGGTGTTGGGGAGTCGATGACGAACTCCTCGGTGGCCGGATCGTAGGTGGCGGTGGTCTCCAACGCCTGCACATTGCTGCCGTGACCGGTCTCGGTCATCGCGTAGCAGCCCAGGAGCTCGCAGTCGATGATCGGCTTGACGTACTTCTCGTGGTGTCGCTCGGTGCCGAGGTTCTCGATGGCCCCGCCGAACAGCCCCCACTGCACACCGGCTTTCACCATCAGCGACAAATCGCTCATCGCCAGCATCTCGATCTGGGTGACGGCCGCACCGACGTCGCCGTTGCCGCCGTGCTCCTTCTTGAAGCCGTCCTCGGCGGCCCCCATGGCCGCCATGATCTTGAGCTGTTCCGCCACTTTCGTACGGGCGATGACGGTGTTGGGGGTGTAGTGCGGTCGGAAGACCTCGCTGGAGAGCTCCTCGCGCATCCGGTTCTTCACGTCGCGCCAACGTCCGTCGAGCGCATTGCGCAGATGTTCGGCAGTGGTGGTCATGACTCGACCGTAGCCGTCCGCGGGTTCGCGCAAACTGTGATGTGGTAAACCCAGGCAATCCTCACTGGACCAGGCGAAATCCGTGGCGTTGAATCGTCGGTATGACCGCCCCGACCGGAGTGCCGCACACCTCGACGCACCGGCACGCCGACGTCACCGGCGGCTGGCTGCGCGCCGCGACCTTCGGCGCCATGGACGGCCTCGTCAGCAACACCGCCCTCATCGCCGGTGTCGCGGCAGCGGCCGACGCGGACACCGTTGTCATCAGCGGCGTTGCCGGGCTGTTGGCCGGTGCGTTTTCGATGGCGCTGGGGGAGTACACCTCGGTGACCACCGCCAACGAACAAATCGAATCCGAGGTCCTGGTCGAGCGGAGGGCTTTCCGCAAGCACCCACAGGCCGAGAAGGCGGAGCTGGTGGCGATGTTGATGGACATGGGCATGACCCGTGAAACCGCGGTCAAGGCCACCGATGAGGTGCATCGCGACGAGGACCGGGCCCTGAACTTCCACCTCGTCCAGGAGTTGGGCGTCGACCCCCGGGAGAAGCCGTCGCCGTCGGTCGCGGCCGGGTCGTCATTCCTGATGTTCACGCTTGGCGCGATCATCCCGCTGATCCCGTATCTGCTCGGCTTCCATTCGCTGTGGGCAGGGCTGGCGTGTGGTGGCGTGGGCCTGCTCGTCGCGGGCGGTGTGGCCGCGCGGTTCACCGGGCGACCCATCTGGTTCGCCTCTCTACGTCAGTTGGCATTCGGGAGTGTGGCCATCGCGGCGACCTACGTCGTCGGACTGCTGGTCGGCACGTCCGTCACGTGAGCGAAGCGGTTCGCACCGCTACTCGTCTCGCAGAATCGGCGCGAGCGTCGCAAGGCCCTTGATCCTCCCAGACGTTTCAACCGGTGTCCGCGACCGCTGTCCTCGTTGACTGACCGGGCGGTCCAGGATCTGCATCCGCTGTGAGTGAAGCAGCTGATGAACCCCTCGGGGATCACACCCGCCGGCCGAATGGCCCGCTGCCAGGCGACCCAAGTGCTGCTGAACATGTTCGGAGACTGCGATATTCGCAGATGCGGCAGTCGCGGGTCACCGCTTGAGTTCAAACCGCGAGATTGTATTCCGGCGGGCTCCCACTCGTCGAACTTCTGCTGCTCGAATGCGGCTTCGCGACGAAGCAGGCATCAGCTGTCGCCGACGGTGACCTCTCCTTTGGTGGTCACTTGGCGACGGTGTTGGACGTCGACGCCTCGTCCAGCAGCCGTCGCAATACGCGCACCGCGTCGGTGAGCGTCTTCCGGTCGGCGCCGCCGAGCCGTTCGAGGTACGGATCGATCACCGCGCCGCGGATCACGCGCACCTGCCGCAGCGTGTCCACCCCTTTGGGAGTGATGCGGATCAGCACCGCGCGTGCGTCCTCGGGGTCGACGGTTCGCGACACCATGCCGGCCTCCTCGAGACGGCGGACCTGGGTCGTCATCGTCGGCTGTGAGCAGTGGTCGAGTGCGGCCAGATCGGAGATGCGGGCCTCGCCCTGGTCCTCGATCGTGGACAGCAGTCGCGCCTGGGCATACCCGAGGGGCAGGCGGGCCCGCTGCGTGGCCAGTCGGTTGATCCGGGCGACCACGGACAACAGATCGGCTCCGAGCGTCTGGGTCATGCCGCCAGATTAGGTGTTCCAGACGCCGAATCCGCCCCGATCGATCCCAGCGCGGTGTGGCCGCCCCGATCGCGACTGGCAGAATCGTGCAATGACCGCGACCGGGGCCCGAACTCGACATACCGGTCGTTTGCGTCCCGTCGAACTCGCGCAGGCCTCCGTCATGGCGGCGCTGTGCGCGGCCACCGCGATCATCTCCGTGGTCGTCCCGTTCGCGGCGGGGCTTTCTCTGCTGGGCACGGTGCCGATGGGGCTGCTGGCCTACCGCTACCGGTTGCGGGTGCTGCTCACCGCAACCATCGCCGGCGGCATCATCGCGTTCCTGATCGCGGGCATGGGCGGGTTCATGACCGTCGTCAACTGCGCCTATATCGGCGGACTGACCGGCATCGTCAAGCGCCGCGGGCGCGGCACCCCGACCGTGCTGTTCGCGGCGCTGATCGCCGGAGCGGTGTTCGGGACGGCGGTGGTGGTGGCGCTGTCGATCCTGTCGCGGCTGCGTCACCTCATCTTCGAGTCCGTCACCGCCAACATCAACGGCCTCGCCGCGGTGATCGCCCGCATCCCCGATATGGAGGGCGCGGCCGAGCGCCTCAAGCGCGACTTCGCCACGGCGCTCGATTACTGGCCGCTGTTGTTCTTCAGCGCCGGCGTGATATCGATCACCTTCGTCAGCCTCGTCGGGTGGTGGGCTTTGTCGCGGGTGATGGAGCGGCTCTCGGGCATCCCCGACGTCCACAAACTGGAGTCGTCCAAAGACGTCGGCGCTATCGCCCCGGTGCCCGCGCGGCTGCGCGACGTCCGGTTCCGCTACCCAACCGCCGACCACGACGCGCTCGGGCCGGTCTCGCTGCGCGTGGAGCCAGGTGAACACCTCGCGGTGACGGGTGCCAACGGCTCGGGCAAGACGACGCTGATGCTGATGCTGGCCGGGCGGGAGCCGACTGCGGGCGCCATCGAACGGCCGGGCGCCGTCGGGCTGGGCCGCATCGGCGGCACGGCGGTCGTCATGCAGCACCCGGAGAGCCAGGTGCTCGGCACCCGCGTCGCCGACGACGTGGTGTGGGGGCTGCCGCCCGGCAAGGCCACCGACGTCGGCCAGCTGCTCGCCGAGGTGGGCCTCGACGGGTTGGCCGAACGCAACACCGGCGGGTTGTCGGGTGGCGAACTGCAGCGGCTCGCCGTCGCGGCGGCGCTGGCGCGCGAACCGTCGCTGTTGATCGCCGACGAGGTCACCAGCATGGTCGACCAGGAGGGCCGTGAGGGGCTGATGTCGGTGCTGTCCGGGCTGACGCGGCGCCACCAGATGTCGCTGGTGCACATCACCCACTACAACGACGAGGCCGACGCGGCCGATCGCACGGTCGACCTATCCGGTAACGGCGGCGCAGCCGACAACGCCGACATGGTGGAATCCGCCGATGCTCCGGCCGGGACCGTCGCTGCCGGCGTCGATGCCGCTCCCGTGCTGGAACTCGTGGAGGTCAGCCACGAGTACGGCAGCGGCACACCGTGGGCCGCCACGGCGCTGCGCGACATCACCTTCACGGTCCATGAGGGCGACGGCCTGTTGATCCACGGCCTCAACGGGTCGGGCAAGTCGACGCTGGCCTGGATCATGGCCGGTCTCACCGAGCCGACCGCGGGCGAATGCCTGCTCGACGGGAAGCCGGCATCAGAACAGGTTGGCGCCGTGGCGATCTCGTTCCAGGCGGCGCGGTTGCAGCTGATGCGCAGCCGGGTCGACCTCGAGATCGCGTCCGCCGCCGGGTTCTCTCCGCGTGACCGCGGTCGGGTCAACCAGGCGCTGTCGACCGTCGGCCTCGATTCCACGTTGGCCGACCGGCGCATCGACCAGCTCAGCGGGGGACAGATGCGTCGCGTCGTCCTCGCCGGGCTGCTCGCCCGCTCGCCGCGGGCCCTCATCCTCGACGAACCGCTTGCCGGCCTGGACGGCGCGAGTCAGCGGGGCCTGCTTCGGCTGCTGGTCGACCTGCGCCGCCGCGTCGGGCTCACCGTCGTCGTGATCTCCCACGACTTCGCCGGGCTGGAGGAATTGTGCCCGCGCACTTTGCATCTGGAAGGTGGCGTGCTGGTGCCCGCACCGACGACGGCGGGGGGACTGTCATGACGGCGCCGACGAAGCGTCGGCAGCGCAGGGGCGTCGTGTTGCTGCGGCCCGTGCCCGGCAACAGCGTGGTTCATCAACTCTGGGCCGGTACAAAGCTTCTGCTGGTCGCGGCCATCGGTGTGTTGATGACGTTCTATCCGGGCTGGGTGCCGATCGGTGCCGTCGCGGTGATCGTGCTGATCTCGGCGCGGCTGGCCAACATCCCGCGCGGCGTGCTCCCGTCGATCCCTGGGTGGCTGTGGTTCCTGCTCTTTCTCGGCGGCTTGACGGCGACCTTCGCCGGCGGCAGCCCGATCATCTCCATGGGTTCGGTCGACATCGGGCTGGGTGGCCTGCTGAACTTCCTGCGCATCACCGCGCTGTCGATCGTGCTGCTCGGTCTGGGGGCGATGGTGTCGTGGACGACGAACGTCGCCGAAATCGCGCCCGCGGTCGCGAAGCTGGGCCGACCGCTGCGGCTGTTCCGGATACCGGTCGACGAGTGGGCGGTCGCGCTGGCGCTGGCGCTGCGTGCGTTCCCGATGCTGATCGACGAGTTTCGCGTGCTCTACGCCGCACGCAATCTGCGCCCGAAGCAGGTGCACCCGAGCCGTCGCGGACGGTGGCGTCGTTGGTGGCTCGAGGCGATCGATCTGTTGGCCGCTGCCATCACCGTCGCGCTGCGCCGCGCCGACGAGATGGGCGATGCGATCACCGCACGCGGTGGTGCCGGACAGATCTCGGCCGCACCGTCGGGTCCGAAAGCCATTGACTGGTGGGCGTTCCTCATCGTCGCCGCAGTGTGCGGGACGGCGTTGGCGCTGGAGTTGACGGTGGCGGGCACCAGCGCCGTCACCCGATGATCCTCACCGCGAGTGCTAGCGCTGCGCCGAGGCTGCTGTTTATGACGGAATATCATCGAATCTCGTCAGAAACCGCAGTCTCGGTGAGTGCTAACGCTGCGCGGCGGCGTTCGCGGCTTTCTGAGCCTCGGCCAGCGTCGTCGCCACGTCGCGCCGGCCGAGGAACATCTCGTCGAAATAGGGCTTGAGCGCGTCGAATCCCGCGGCGAAACCGGCGCCCCCGGGTGCCTCGATGCGGGGGCCGTCGAGCACATCGAAGAACGGGCTGACGTCGACGCCACGGGAACGCCAGTACTCGTGGTAGACGGGCTGCGCGTCGAGCACCGCGGGGATCGCCGCGCCGCCGGCGCCGAGATACGCGTTACCGCGGACACTGCCCATCCAGGCCAACACTTCGCGCACCGCCTCGGGGTGCGCGGTGGCCGAATTGCCGGCGGCGGCAATCCCGTTCGTCACGCTGATGCGGCCGGCGGATCCTTCGGGCAGCATCGCGACGCCCCAGCGGAACGGGGCGGCGTCGGCGATGGCTGCCAGGTTGTACGTCCCGGACTGGAACAGCGCGATGTTGCCTTGGAGGAACTGGTTGCGGGAGAAGTCGCCGTTGTCGTTGGTGGCCGATGCGGGCGGGGCGACGTGATCGGTGTTGATCAGCGCCACCAGATACCTGAACGCCTGGGCGGCCTGCGGGTTGTCGAACGCGAACCGGTCGCCGACGGCGAACACCCCGCCCGCCGAACCGATGTAGTTGAGGTAGATGCCCTGAAGGTCGTTGGCGGCGTTGTACCCCCACTGCCGGACCCGCTGCGCGTCGAAGTTCGCTGCGTCGGCCGTGCGGCCCTGGTGGTCGAGCGTGAGTCGGGCCAACAGTGGTCGCATCGTGTCGACGGCCGGATCGAGTGCCCAGCGCAGCGTGGCCAACTCGCTCGGCTCGACTCCTGCCGCCGAGAGCAGGTCGGCGTTGTAGTACAGCCCGATCCCGGCGTCGGTGAGTTGCGGTACACCCCACAGCGTTCCGTCGCGGGTGAACTGGTTGACCACCGACGGCTCCCACGCCCGCGAGGCCGCCATCTCAATGTCCATCAGACGGCCGCTGTCGGCGTATTCGGCGAAGTAGGCGTTGCTGATCCAGAAGATGTCGTCGGCGCCACCGCCCGCGACGTCGGTGCGCAGGCTGTCGAAATACGTCGAGTAGGCGACGACGTTCACGCGCACCTCGATGCCGGGATGCGCACTTTCGAACTCGGAGAACGACGCGCGGTAGGCCGTGGCCACCTGCTCATCCCACAACCGCACGGTCACGACCGTCCGGCCGCCCGCGTCATTCGGTTGCCCGAGCAGCATGGCCACGACCAGCAGCAGCACACCCGTCATCGCCACACCTGTCGCGAAGAGCGTGGAAAACCTCGGCCGCGCGCTCATTTCACCCCCGTCACCACGATCGAGCGCACGATGTGGCGACCCAGCGCGACGAACAACACCAGCAGGGGCACGATCGCGACCGTCGTCGCCGCCATCACCAGCGGCCACTGCGCGTTGTAGCGTGACTGCAGGTCCGCCGTCGCGACCGTCAGCACCTGCCACTTGCCGCCACTGGTGATCACCAGCGGCCACATGAAGCTGTTCCACTGCGAGACAACGGTGATCAGCGCCAGCGTCGCCAGGATCGGTCTGCTCGCGGGCAACACCACATGCACGATCACGTCCAACGTGTTGGCACCGTCGATGCGGGCCGCATTGACCAGATCGCCGGGGATGGTGCGAAAGTACTCGCGCAACAGGAAGATCGCGTACGGCGAACCGAACATGAACGGCAGCACCAACGCCCAGAAGGAGTTACGCAGCCCCGCCTCAGCCATCATCAGGTACAGCGGGACGACGGTGACCGTCGCCGGTACCATCAGCGTCGCGACATACACCCAGAACAGCGCGTCCCGGCCGGGAAACTGCAGACGTGCGAACGCATACGCCGCCAGCACGGAGAACGCCAGCTGGCCGAGCAGAATCACCGCCGTCATCAGCGCGGTCACGACGACGGCCCGGCCGAAGCCGGCGTCGGCCAGGTTCGCGTAGTTCTGCAGGGTCGGCGGCAGAGGCAAGGACAGCGGTGACTCGGTGTCGAAGGTGCGCGGATCCCGCAGTGAGGCCAGGACGCCGAGGATGAACGGCGCCAACGTGATCAGCGCGCCCGCCAGCAGCATGGGGTAGATGACGGCGGCGGACGTGACGCGGCTAGGTGAGGTCATAGCTGATCCGTCGACGGAAGTACAACTGCTGGACGATGGTCACGCCGACCAACAGGACGAACAACACCACCGCCATCACCGCGGCCCGACCCACCGCCGCGGCGCCGAATGCCTCGGCGTAGATGCGGTGCGCCACCAGGTCGGTCCGGTTCTGCGGACCGCCACCGGTCAACGCGTACACGGTATCGAAAACCTGGGCGGCGCTGATGATTCCGGTTACCAGTACGAAGAACAACGTCGGTCGCAACATCGGAAGGGTGATGTGCCGGAACCGTTGCCACGTCGTCGCGCCGTCGGTGCGGGCCGCATTGTGGATGTCCTCGGGAATGTTGAGGATGCCGGCCAGGAAGAACAGCGTCACGTATCCCACGTTGGTCCACACGACCACCGCCGACACCACCGGCAGGGCCAGCGTTGGATCCGTGAGCCATTCGATCTGGCGGCCGAGGACGGTGCTTACCGCTCCGTCGGTGGGTGCCAGGATCCAGCGCCACAGCACCGCGATCGCCAGCGGCGCGCAGATCCACGGCAGCACATACAACGTCCGGAAAAACCCGCTGCCGGGCAGCCCGCGTGCCAGCAGTGAGGCCGCGATCAATCCGAGGAGGGTCTGCGCGGGCACGACCAGCACGACGAACAGCAGGGTGACGACCAGCGAGGTGCCGAACGTCGGGTCGGTCAGCACCGACTGCCAATTGCGCAGGCCCACATACTCCATCGGGCTCAGCAGGTCCCACCGGTGCAACGACAGCCACACCACCACGAGCATCGGCAGCAGCATGAACGCGACGACTCCGAACAGGCTCGGCGCCAGGAGTGCGTACGCGGTCGCGGTCGTGCGGCGGCGTTGTGCCATCCGAGTCATTAAAGCGGCCCGGCGGCGCCACCACTACGGTGGTGTCGTGGCAGCTACTCCAGGCGTGGACGCCGACTTCCTCGACCTGCCGAGGAGCGAGTTGGCTGAGGCGGCGACCTCGGCGGCCGTGGCCGCAGGCGCCAGCTACGCCGACCTTCGCATCCAGGCGGTCACTTCGGAGTTCGTGCAGTTGCGCGACGGTGTGCTGCAGACCGCGGTGGTCGACCGGGAGATCGGCTTGGCGGTCCGGGTGATCGTCGACGGGACGTGGGGCTTCGCGTCGCATGCCGAACTCAGTGCGGACGTCGCGGCCCAGACCGCGCGCCGCGCCGTGGGGGTGGCCAGGACGCTGGCGGCGCTCAACGCCGAGCGCATCGAGTTGGCCTCGGAGCCCGTGTACTCCGAGGCCACTTGGGTTTCGGACTACGACGTCGACCCGTTCACCGTCGCAACCACCGACAAGCTCGGTGTGCTCGGCGAATACTCGGGACGGCTGTTGGCCGCAGACGGCGTGGATCATGTCTCGGCGGGACTGCAGACCGCCAAGGAGCAGACGTTCTATGCCGACACGTTCGGTTCGACGATCACCCAGCAGCGGGTGCGGGTGCAACCGTCGCTGGAGGCGGTCGCCGTCGATGCCGGGGCGGGGACGTTCGAGACCATGCGAACGCTGGCCCCGCCGACCGCGCGGGGCTGGGAGTATGTCGACGGCGACGAGGTGTGGAACTGGACCGAGGAGCTGGCCATGCTGCCGACGTGGCTGGCCGAGAAGGTCAAGGCGCCCAGCGTCACGGCGGGGCCGACGGATCTCGTCATCGATCCGTCGAATCTGTGGCTCACGATCCACGAGTCGGTCGGCCATGCCACCGAATACGACCGGGCGATCGGATACGAGGCCGCGTACGCGGGGACCTCGTTCGCCACGCCCGACAAGCTGGGCACGATGCGCTACGGCTCACCGGCCATGAACGTGACCGCCGACCGGACCGTCGAATACGGTTTGGCGACGGTGGGTTTCGATGACGAAGGAGTGCAGGCGCAGAAGTGGGACCTGGTGCGTGAGGGTATCTTCGTCGGCTACCAACTGGACCGGGTGTTCGCACCGCGCCTCGGGGAGGAGCGCTCCAACGGGTGCGCCTACGCCGATTCGCCGCACCACGTGCCGATCCAGCGGATGGCCAACGTGTCGCTGGAGCCGAGCGCCGACGAGGTGAGCACAGAGGATTTGATCGCCCGCGTCGACGACGGTATCTACATCGTCGGAGACAAGAGCTGGTCAATCGACATGCAGCGCTACAACTTCCAGTTCACCGGGCAACGCTTTTTCCGCATCCGCGACGGCCGGCTCGACGGCCAGCTGCGCGACGTGGCGTACCAGGCGACCACGACCGACTTCTGGGGCTCGCTGGAGGCCGTAGGTGGTCCGTCGACGTGGCGGCTCGGCGGTGCATTCAACTGTGGCAAGGCGCAGCCGGGCCAGGTGGCCGCGGTGAGCCATGGTTGTCCGTCGGCGTTGTTCCGCGGGGTGAACGTGCTCAACACCCGCGCCGAGGGCGGTCGGTAAGCGATGATCGGCGCACAGCAGGTGTTGGAGATCGCGCTGGCGGAGGCGGCCCGGTTGGGTGGGGCCGACGACACGGTCGTGTTGGTGACCGACCAGGCCGACGCGTCGTTGCGGTGGGCGGGCAACTCGATGACCACGAACGGCGAGTCGAGGAGGCGCTACACGACGGTGATTTCGGTGGTGCGCAAGGGAAGCGCAGCGCATGTCGGTTCGGTGCGATCCAGCGAGGTGGACCCATCGACGGTCGGGAGTCTGGTGGCGGCGTCGCAGGAGGCGGCGCGCTCGGCGCCCGAGGCTCGCGACAGCGCACCGCTGCTGGCCGGTGGCGACGCACCGCCGGACTGGGATGCTCCGGTGCCGAGCACAGGAGCGGAGGTGTTCCTGCCGATCGCTGACGGCCTCGCCCGCGCTTTTCGCGGCAGCGACCGGTTGTACGGGTATGCCCGGCACATCCTGGAGACGACGTTCGTCGCGACGTCGGGCGGGCTGCGGCGGCGCTACACGCAGCCGACGGGCTCGGTGGAGATCAATGGCAAACGTGACGGCGCAAGCGCGTGGGTCGGCGTCAATGCCGCCGACTTCGGCGGTGTGCCAATTGATTCCATGCTCGAGGAGTTGTCGATGCGCCTGGGGTGGGCCCGGCGCACGGTGGAGTTGCCCGCCGGCCGTTACGAGACCATCCTGCCGCCGTCGGCGGTGGCCGACCTGATGATCTTCCTGACGTGGGCGATGGACGGCCGAGGTGCGCAGGAGGGTCGTACGGCGTTCTCCGCGCCGGGCGGCGGCACGCGGGTGGGGGAGCGGCTCACCGATCTGCCGTTGACGCTGTACTCCGATCCGTTCGCCGAGGGGCTGGCGTGCACGCCGTTCGTTGTGACGTCGACGTCCTCGGAGCGGATTTCGGTGTTCGACAACGGGATGGACATCGAGCGGGTGGACTGGATCCGCGACGGCGCGATCAACGCGCTGGCGTATTCGCGGGCCGCCGCCGCGGAATTCGACACGGCGCCGGCGGTGCCGGCAGGCAACCTGCTGATGACCGGTGGGGAGTCTGACCTGAGGGACATGATCGCGGCGACCGAGTGTGGTCTGCTGCTGAGCACACTGTGGTACCTGCGGGCGGTCGACCCGTCGGTGCTGCTGCTGACCGGACTGACCCGTGACGGCGTGTATCTGATCGAGGACGGCGAGGTGACGGCGGCGGTCAACAACTTCCGGTTCAACGAAAGCCCGTTGGACCTGCTGCGCCGCGCGACGGAAGCGGGGGTCAGCGAGTTCACGTTGCCGCGCGAGTGGGGTGATTGGGCGACGCGGGCGGCGATGCCGTCGTTGCGGATTCCGGACTTTCACATGTCCTCCGTCAGTCAGGCGCAATAATCGGGGCGTGGGCGCTGATGAGGTTGCCGATCGGATCGCCGGTTTAGTGGCGATGTCGTCGGGTGACAGCCAACGGGACACGCTGATCCGGTTGACGTGCGGCAGGTCGCTGTCGTTGCCGCCGCTGGCGGTGCAAGTCGACCTGCTCGACGAGTCCACCGAAGCGGACCGGGTGGTGGCGGCGTTCGCCGAGCAGTTCGCGACCGACGTGTCGGGTATCGGTGACAACCAGCGTAAGCGGCTATCGGAGACTCTGGGCGACAACGTATTTCGGACTGTCGTCGCGACCTTCATTGCGGACTTCGTGCCGCGGGTGTGGGCGGGCTGTGAAGCGCTGGGGTTAGGGAGACCCGGTTACGTCAGCGTCGTGGAATGGGATCCGGAGTCCGATCCCGTCGACGCGTTGCTCAACGGGTTCGCGCCGGCGGTGGCGCGGTTGCGGGCGCTCGATCCGGTGACCACAGAGATCGTCCGGTTGCGTGGCGCGATGCAGCACAACTGCAGGTTGTGCAAGTCGTTGCGCGACGGCGACGCGTTGGACTCCGGCGGCTCGGAGGAGATGTATGGGCAGATCGAGGATTATGAATCCGCCGAGAGCCTGACCGAGGCGCAGAAGGCGGCGCTGCGGTACGTCGACGCGCTGATCTGGTCGCCGGCGCGCATCGACGCCGAGGTGGCGGCGGAGGTGCGGCGGAATTTCTCGGAGAAGCAGTCGTTGGAGCTGACGCTGGATGTCATGCGCAACGCGTGCAACAAGATCGCGGTATCGCTGGGCGCCGACGCGCCGCGGGTGGCTTCGGGCACCGAGCGGTACTCGATCGGTGACGACGGGCAACCGGTGTACGCCGATATCGCCTGACGGCTCCCGGCCAGTGCTGTAGATACCCACCTCTGAGGGCCAGTGCTGTAGATGCCCACCTCTGAGCGGCCATTGCTGTAGGTGCCCACCTCGCAGCGAAAAATTCGCTGGGAGCGAATTAGTCGCTGCAAGGTGGGCACATCGCGATATGGGACGATGGTGCCGCGCAACGCGCCGGGGCGGTAGCTCAGTCGGTTAGAGCCGCGGACTCATAATCCGTTGGTCGCGGGTTCGAGCCCCGCCCGCCCCACTTCAGAGGGTGTATTAGGTCGGCTGATGCTGGACATATCTGTTTCGGGTGATTCCTGACAGTGTTTCGGCTGATGGTTGACAGTTGCTTCGGCTGATCCTTGACACTCATCTAAGAGCCGGGCGGCCGCTGGGTCCGCCGATCGGTGGACCGCGGTTCCTCCTCCGAACCCTCCAGTCTGCGGACTGTTCGAGCTGTCGTTTGGGGCGATAGTTGGTTCACCGAACGGGCTTCGACCAGTGGGGCCCGGGGAACAGGAAGGTAGCAACATGAACAAGAAGACCACCACGGAGAAGGTCACCGTCGGCAGGCTCACCATCACCAGCCCCGCAGGCCGAGCCGGTCCCGCCTATTGCTCGTGCATTGTGCCCGGCAACTGTGATCCGTCCGGGAGACGGTGATCCGCCGTGGCGCTTGAAGGTCGACTTCAAGAGGCGTTGGCGTTCGAAGCGCCCTACGTGATCGATCGACTTGTCAGGGACCGGGTCGTCGCGACCCGGGCGTCCGCAGAACAGCTCTTCAACGAGGCAAAGAAGTACCTCGTGCTGTCCGCGGCAACCCCTGACAAGTCGTTCGACATGTCTTCGGCGATGGTGGACGAAGCGTGGCACGCGTTCGTGCTCTTCACCGCCGAGTACACCGACTTCAGCCAGCGATACTTTGGAAGCTACGTCCACCACGCGCCCGCCGGCGAGCGCGGCGGGCCCGAAACGACGATCTTGGACGGCGGCTCCCAAGAGATGGCTTCCTTCGACGACTTCTGCCGGCGATATGAGGTGCTGTTCGGGCAGCCGCTCCCAAGAATCTGGTACGACAGCGACAACGTCACCCCGTCAACCCGGGTCATCAACGATATGGCACAGACGTTGACGATCGCCGCCGAAGATCACACCGTCCACGTTGTGGACGGCACCGGGAACACCGTGCTCTCTGTTGATGAGATGGCAATCGAGGCAGTGGAATTCATCGTCAACATGCACGCGTTCTATGTCCGCGAGCTCCCAGGAGACCTCACCGCGGCCGAGAAGGTCGGCTTGATCCAGCCTCTCATCCGCTTGGGTGTGTTGCGTCTGGCGCCCTAGCCAGCCTCAGTGCTCGACATCGACGACCATGCGCGGTGTAAACGCGGGTGGCCGGCTCGTGCGTCGAGGCGGGCTGACGTCGACGTGTTACCACCATGCTCTACCTTTGGGCTTGCGAGAGACGAACGGCCACATCGATTTTCGGTGATCACCGACCGGCACGGGTCTTGGGTATCGGCTAGACTTCGGCAAATCGCGGCGTATCGCTGCATCTCTCAAGCAGTTCGGAGTGCGTTACGTAGTGCCACTCGATGCTCAGGTGACTGCCTATCTAGACGGACCTTCCGACTCCCTGGATCTAGGGTGAGGATTGCGCAGTCGCGGGTCCGCCTTGTCGCTTCACCGAATATTGGTGACCGGTTCCACACCGGGAGCAGCTGCTCGCGGACCTTCGTCGGAACGGCGTCAATTGGCAAGCGGTGGCCATGGGGACCTGGCCGCCTCCGCCTCGAGTCGCAGCTTGGCCGCGCGCTCTCGAGCCTCGGTCGCTCGGGCGTGGGCTTCGGCGGCCTTCGATTCCGCCCACACCTCCGCGGCGCGAGCTTGGGCTTCGGTGGCTTCGGCTTGTTTCCGAGCTGCTGCGGCGCGGGTCTCGGTTTCGGCGGCCTCTCCCCGCGCCCGTGCCCAAGCCTGGGCTTCGGCGGCGCGGGCTTGGGCTTCGGCAGCTTCCGCCTGTGCCCACGCTTCTGCGGCGCGGGCTTGGGCTTCGGTGGCTTCAGCCTGTTTTCTCGCTTCTGCGGCGCGGGCACGGGCTTCTGCGGCTTGCGCCTGAGCCCATACTTCGGCGGCACGGGCCTGGGTTTCGGCGGCTTCCGCTTGCTTCCTTGCCTCGGCGGCACGGGATTCGCTTTGGGCGGCTTCTGCGCGTGCCCGCGCCCAAGCGCGGGCTTCGGCTGCACGGGCCCGAGCCTCGGCGGCTTCCGCCTCTGCTTGCGCCTCGGCTGCCAGCGCTTCGGGTTCCGCGGCCAACGCTTGGGCTTCGGTGGCCTTGGCTTGGGCTCGGGCCTCGGTGGCCAGCGCTTCGGCTTCGGCCGCCAGCGCTTCGGCTTCAGCGGCAAGGGCCTGTGCCTCCGCGGCCTCCGCCCGCGCCCTCGTCTCGGCGGCCTGCGCTTGGGCCTCTGCGGCTTCCGCCCGCGCGCGCGCTTCTAACTCGACATGCGGCAAATTCCGGTTGCGCGGTATCTCTGCTTGCTGGTCTCGCCGCCGGCGGGTCCACTTCCTGCCGGCCGCGAGCCGCGCATCATGTTTACCCCGTTCTTGCTGCTGCAGTGCGTAGTACTCGATCACGACCAAAGTCACGCCAGCCAGTATCAGCAGCGGCACGAACAAGAGTGGAAGCATGATCACACTGACCAAGCAGATCATTGTCAGAGGCACCGCGATCACCCCAGCGGCCCACGGATACCGCTCGTTGAATCCGATGATGGTCGCCCGGGTTGTGAATACGCGCGCAGCCCACAGATCGCGATCAGGCCAATGGATGGCTGTTCTCGAAGACCCCACGATCGGTTCCCTTCGCGGAGGCGGTTGGCAAAGGTATTGTGACACGCCGAGCGCGCATAGACGATCGTATGCAGTGTGCGACAGGGTCGTCGGAAGTATCCGCAACGCACTTGTGGCTCTTTCTGAAGTCAACGACGCCTAACACCCACTGCACCGGGCGCGCTCGCGCTCCCGGGGTCATCGGCTTGCACCTTTCTGCGTCGGTCCGCGCTGTGCGCACCCGCCCAACGGCCGACCTGCCGACGTCGCCCGAAAGCGGTAACGCTGCGCGGTAAGTTGCCAAAGGTGAGCGAAGACAGAGTTCGAGTGGAAATCAGCGGCACCGGCGTGGCAATCGTGACGATGATTCGCGCAGACAAGCACAATGCGCTCGACCACGCCATGTTCGATGGCCTGGTCACCGCCGCTGCGCAGGTGGCCGGTGTCCCTTCGATCCGCGCGGTCGTGCTCCACGGCGACGGTAAGAGCTTCTGCTCAGGCCTCGACGTCGCGAGCTTCGCGGCCCAGCGGGGCGGTACGAACGTTCTGTTGAACCGAGACGCCGATCACCCGGCCAACTTCGCCCAACGCGTGACCTACGACTGGTCGCTGGTGCCGGCGCCCGTCATTGCCGCGATTCACGGCAACTGCTTCGGCGGCGGTCTTCAGATCGCGTTGGGCGCAGACATCCGAATAGCGGCTCCCGACGCGAGGTTGTCCATCATGGAAATCAAGTGGGGCCTCGTTCCCGACATGGGCATCACGCAGACACTGCCCCGGCTGATACCGATCGACGTCGCCAAGGAGTTGACGTTCACCGGTCGCATCGTCTCCGGCAGTGAGGCGTCGGAGCTCGGCTTGGTCACTCACACCGCGGACGATCCGCTCGCCGCCGCGTTGACACTTGCCGGCGAGATCGCGCAGAGATCTCCGGATGCCGTGCGCGCCGCCAAGCGCCTCTACAACGAGACCTGGGTCAGTGATGACGCCGCGGCGGCGCTGTCGCGTGAATCCCAGTTGCAGACCGAACTGCTTGGCAAGCCCAACCAGATCGCCGCTGTCAGCGCCGGGATGTCGGGGGACACGCCCATCTTCACCGATCCCGAGTAGAACCAATTCCGAAGCGGTGTGACGGTCACGATTCGATCTCTCGGAATTTGTTGAGTCAGTTCTCAGTCCACTCTCAGTCGACGCGGGGACCGTGTGCTGAGGCCATGTGGGCTGATCAACGATCCGGAAAGAGAACGAACGCAAATGACCAACACTCCGCGGTATTCCACGGACCAGCCCTCGAATTCGGCTACGGGACAGCCGTATCTGCCGTACCAGGCTCACATCCCGTCACATCTCCGCTACGAATGGCGGCACGGCCAGCCTCCCCTCTATGACCTGAAACATCCTGCACAGCAAGCTGATACCGCTCCGATCCCCAGGATCCAGCTGAAGAAGTCTCGTCGCGGGCTCGTCGTGGCCGGCGCTGTCGTTTGCGCGGTCGTCGGCGGCGGGGTCGGTGCGGCCGTTGTGGGCATCGACGACCGCACGCACCACCCGATCGCCGCGCAGGCACCCATCGGTGCTGCACCTCTCACGCCACGCGCGGCCGCCGCGGCTCCCGCGGGCACCGTCGAGGAGGTGGCGGCCCGGGTGCTGCCGAGCGTCGTCCAGTTGAAGATCGACTTGGGCGGTGAGGGCCCTTCGGGTTCGGGGATCGTGTTGAGCGAGGACGGCCTCATCCTCACCAACAACCACGTCGTGGCTGCCGTGGCCGACGGCGATCGCGGAGTGTTTCCCAGCTCGCGGCGTGGCGGGCCCACGGCAACCGTGGCCTTCTCCGACGGCAGAACCGCACCGTTCAGCGTCGTCGGTGCCGACCCGTCGGGCGATCTTGCCGTCGTTCGCGCCGAGGGGGTTTCCGGCTTGACGCCCATCGCCATCGGATCCTCGGCGGATGTGAAAGTCGGCGAGCAAGTCGTCGCGATCGGCTCGCCCCTCGGCTTACAGGGAACGGTGACGACGGGCATCGTCAGCGCGCTGAACCGGCCGGTGTTCGCCGGCGGCGATGCGGGTGGAGACGTCACAGTGCTCAACGCCATCCAGACAGATGCTGCTGTGAACCCCGGCAACTCCGGCGGCGCACTGGTGAACATGCGCGGCGAGTTGATCGGCGTGAACTCCGCCATCGCGAGCATGGGCAGCGGCTCCGGCGGCCAGAGCGGTTCTATCGGGCTGGGCTTCGCGATCCCCTCGGATCAGGCCAAGCGTGTCGCCCACGAACTGGTCACGACGGGCTCCGCCAGCCATGGTGCGCTCGGTGTGAAGCTCGGTAGGGAAGCCACCAAGGCCGGCGGCGCAACCGTCGCCGTCGTCGACGGTGGCCCCGCATCCGCCGCTGGATTGCCGAGCGAAGCAGTGATCACCAAGGTCGACAACCAGCCGATCGACGGCCCTGATGCGCTCGTGGCGGCGATCCGCTCGCGCGCCCCCGGTGAGAGCGTTTCCGTCACCTATCTCGACGGTTCGGGGGCTGCTCAGACCGCGCAGGTCACGTTGGGCGAAGCGTAGGGGCCGGCTATTGAACCGGTCGCAGAACCACCACTCCAGGAACGGTTCGGACGTAGTCGAACAGTGGGGTGTCGACCACCTTGTTGTCGCCAGGAAGCGAGGACGCGTTGCGTAATACCGGGCCATCCGGCGTATCGACGAAGATTCCGACATGCGTGACGTCGAGGCCGCCGTCCTCGGAATACGCTCCGATGTAGTCACCGGTTCGGAGGCCGCTCACCACGCCGCTGTCGAACTGCGCGCTCGGAACGTAGGACACCGTCCGGGGCACAACCGGCAAGCCGGGCAGGTACACGCCGCCGGAGTCTTTCTGGTTCAAGTTCTTCTGCACCGGAATCGCGTTGGTGCTCAAGCTGGTTGTGATGTCGGTCGCGATCGCCGGTGTGGCCGCCGCCCAGTCGGTGAAGAAGTGCTTGCGGTTCGCGAAGCCCACGACACCGTCCTTATACCGGACATCGACCAGCGCGGCGATGAACTCGTCGCGGTTACCCGCCCGTTTCAGCGCCTCCACGTAATCGGCATAGGTGAAGCAGTCGACCTTCGACAGTTCGACAACCAACTGCTCCGGCTCGCTCATAGAACCGACCAGAGTGTGTGCGCCATAAGGGGTTCCGAGAAACTCGCGTGAGATGACCTCGGCAAGCTCCGGTGGTGCCGCGCCGTTTCTCGCCGTCAGCATCCGTTCGAGGATCTGCGTGTTCTGCGCGGAGATAGCGACGTCGGGCGCCGGCGCTTCCGTGGCGGCAAGGTAATTCACGGCGAGGATGGGATTGGCCTCGGCGTAGCCGACCGGCAGCAACACGTCACCGGCGGTGGACAGGTAGTAGACCTCCCACCGGTAATAGGTGTCGAAGCCGGCAGGGTCGGCGGCCATGACCGCGGCGTAGTCGTGGATCGCCCGCACGTAGTTGTTCGAGTTGTTGTAGCGGTACAGCGCGTAGTCGCGGTCGCGCGTGAAACCGTTGGCAGACAGGTAGCGTCCAGCCGCCATGATGCTGTCGCGAGGCGAGTGAATGTCGCCGCCCGCACCGAAAGCGGCGAACGTCGAGGGCATGAACTGCATCGGCCCCTGCGCGCCCGCCGTGCTCACCCCGGCGACGCGTCCGAAGGCCGTCTCGACGAGATTGATCGCCGCCAGATAATGCCATGGCACGCCGAACTCGGATTCCGCCTCGCGGTAGTGGGTCATCAGCTGATTTACCGGCGTGGGCGCAACGATCCGCCACGCGGGCAGCGTGTCCTTCGGCCGGCTCATCACGCCGAGTTCACGCCGCGCGTGGACGTTGTGGTCGTAGATCTTCCCCAGCTCCGGCGGAATCCGCGGGCGCACGATCGGATCCCACTCGGGGTGTCGTCCGATGGCTCGATACGCCAACTGCTGGCGCTGCGCCGCCGCGTTCTTCAGCGCCTCGGTCGACGAGGGGTCCCGCAGCGCTCGTTCGTCGGCGACCAGGTCGTCGGCGATTTGCACCGGATCGGATGCCAACTCTCGGCGGGGTGGCTCGGCTGCGGGTGGCGGCGACGGAGGAGCTGGCGCGGCGGACGTCGCGGGGGGTGTTTCGGGCTTGTCCGAATCCGAGCATCCGACTAGAGCGAACAAGATCACCGCGGTGCTCGCGGCGGCAGCGATCCTGGCGGCGGCGAGGCGGGCATTCATTGCCGTCGGAGTCTAGCGCCGAAGCCGGACCCGCCGGCGGATCACGCTTGCTTGGGCTCCGGGCAGAGGTACAGCCGAGCCCCGGCCACGATGAAGTTCGACAGCGCCTCGTCCTTGGTCGCGATGTCCAGCTTCTCGGCCACGGCGGTCGAATCGGCACCGCGCGCGAACTGCGTGCACGCATCGCGGGCGAGAGTGGTCAGTGTGGTGCAGTCGCCCGTATAACCCACCGAGGTGATGCTGCGGCAGAGGTCGTCCTCGGGCGAAGCGGCAGCCTGAGGTGCGGCCATCAGCAGGCACACCGCGGCGATGGAAAGCGCTGTGAGCGCACGCGTAGTCATGTCACGTCCTTCCTAGCGCTCGACTACCCGCTTTGGCTCGCCGCACGCAGAATCGGACGCAGATCGAGATTGCGGCGTTACCAAGACCGGGATAGCTGCTTGGCGTCAGCGGCGTGGTGACAGACTGCGCACATGGCGTGGGATTTCAGCACCGAACCCGAATTTCAAGAGAAGCTCGACTGGGTCAAGCAGTTCTGCGAAGAGAAAGTCGAACCGCTCGACCACATCTTCCCGTACGCGGTGCGATCACCCGATCCCGCGGTCAAGGCGTACGTCCGCGAACTGCAGCAGGAGGTCAAGGACCAGGGGTTGTGGGCCATCTTCCTTGACAGAGAGCTCGGCGGACCGGGCTTCGGGCAGCTCAAGCTCGGTCTGCTCAACGAGGTCATCGGCCGCTACCCCGGCGCCCCACACATGTTCGGCGCGTCGGCCCCAGACACGGGCAACATGGAGATGCTGGCCGCTTACGGCACCGAGGAACAAAAGGAGCGGTGGCTCAAACCGCTGCTCAACCAGGACATGTTCTCCGCGTACTCGATGACCGAACCTCAAGGCGGCAGCGACCCCAATCTGTTCAAGACCCACGCGGTGCGCGACGGCGACGAATGGGTGATCAATGGCGAGAAGTGGTTCACCTCGGCAGGCCGCGTCGCCGACATCCTGTTCGTGATGTGCACGAACGGGATGTTCGTCGTCCCGCGCAAGACCCCCGGCGTCGAGATCATGCCCGAACCGCGCAACCACAACCACATCGTCTACCGCGACGTCCGCGTGCCACATGACCATCTGCTCGGGCCGGAAAACGGTGCAAAAGTGTTGGCGCAGAGGCGACTCGGTGGCGGACGAATCCATCACGCCATGCGCACGATCGCGCAGTGCAACCTGGCCTTCGACATGATGTGCGAGCGGGCGCTCAGCCGCGAATCGCACGGCAAGGTGATCTCCGAGCACCAGATGGTGCAGGAGAAGATCGCCGAGTCCTACGCGATGATCAAGATGCTGCGCCTGTTCGTCCTGGAGACGGCGTGGAAGATCGACAACACCTCGACCCAGGAGGCCCGCACCGAGATCGCCGCGGTCAAGTTCACGATGGCCAACGTCCTGCGCGAGGTGTCGTTCAACGCCTTGCACATCCTCGGGTCGCTGGGCACCACCGACCTCACCCCGATCCAGGCGATGTATGCCTCCGCCCCGACGATGGGCATCGCCGACGGCGTGGACGAGGTGCACAAGGCCACGGTCGCGCGCCGCGTGCTGCGCGACTATCAACCGCACGAGGGTGACTTCCCGACGGAGTTCCTGCCCTACAAGCGGGAGCAGGCGCGCCAGAAGATGCAACCCGTCCTCGATGCACGTCCCGAACTGGCGGCCGCCGCCGAGGCGTATCAGAAATATCTGTCGGGGCGCCGCTGAACGTTCGCGCCGCGGGCGCGCTCGCCTAGGGTGAAGGCATGCGGTTCGCCATCGCCCTACTCGGAGTGATCGTCGCGTTGTTCGGCTTGCTGTTCACCCTCCAAGGCTTCGGCGTGGTCGGCGGCAGCCCGATGAGCAACACCACCACGTGGTCGATCCTCGGCCCGATCATCGCTCTGGTCGGTCTCGCGCTGGCCGTTGGTGGTCTTCGCCGTCGCAAGCCGTGACGTTCATACGGGTCTGCGGAACACCGTTTCGATGAGCAGTCGCCGGCACCACAGCCGGTAAGCCTCCACGCTCCAGCCGTCCCGGTGGGTCACCCGGCGAAAGGTCTCGACGCTGCCGAGCACTGCCGCCGTCTCGAGTAGCTCCTCGAACGGGACATCGGTGCGCAGCCAGCCGCGGTCCCCGAAGTGCTTGAGGACCCGCCCGATCTGCCTGGTGACGCTGGCGATCAGGTCGCCGAGATAACGGTCCAACTCCGGGTCCGCGTTCGCGCCCCCGATGAGCGCCGTCGCGAGCTCAGCCGCTCGTTCATGCACGTCGATCTGTGCGGCGATGACGGCGTCGATGGCCTCGTCAAAGTCCTCGATCGCGACGATGCTTCGGCCGACGTCGAGATTGAGGATGTTGTCCTCGCCGGCCACGCCGAACGCCTCGTATTCGATCGCCGCGATCAGGAGCGCCGCTTTGGGTCCCTGCGACTGCACGGTCTCCGTCGACACACCGGCGTCCGAGGCGATCTTGGCCAGCGTTGTGCGCGCATATCCCTGTGCGGCGAACAGCTTCGCAGCGCCCGACACAATCCGCTCCCTGGTCGCCTGCGCCTGCTGCCTGCGCAATTCGGACTGATACGAACGACTGCGGGATATTGACTTGGATGACACAGTAATGAATACTAGCCCACTGGATCGAATTTTCGGACGGGCGGGGGACCGCAATGGCATCGATCGTGATCGCCAGCTTTCCGGCACAGGGTCATATCGCACCGCTTCTGACCGTTGCGAGGAACTTCGTCGAACGCGGCGACCATGTTCGGTTCCTCACCGGCTCGCATTTCGCGGAGAAGGTCGTCGCCACCGGGGCGGAGTTCATTGCGCTTCCTCCGGAGGCCGACTTCGATCAACGGCCCCTTTCCGAGCACTTCCCGGAGCGCGCACGGCTCAAAGGTCTCCGAGCGACTGCCTTCGACGTCGAGCACGTCTTCGCGCGGCCGGCCCGGGGGCAGTACGCATCGCTGACCGCCGCGCTTGCCGAACAACCTGCGGATGTCGTGCTCGCTGAACCCGCCTTCGTCGGCGCGGCGTGTCTGCTCGGGCTTCCACGCTCAGCTCGCCCCGCGGTGGTGATGTGCTGTGTGATCCCACTCTGCATCGAGAGTCGTGACATGGCGCCGTTCGGTCTGGGACTGCCGCCTGCGCGCTTCCTCAATCGGACCCGCAACGCGGCGTTGAGGGGCGTCCACCATCGAATCCTCGAGGGCGCCAACGGAATCATCAACGATCTTCACCGCGAACTGCATGGAATCGACATGCCGGGAACGTTCCCGGACTGGGGCCGGCGGGCGGACGCGCTCCTTCACTTCACGGTGCCGTCCTTCGAATATCCGATTACCGATGCGCCTCCGACGCTCAGCTTTGCGGGGCCGCTCTCGGCCACGGGTTCACAGGCGCCGCTGCCGCCGTGGTGGTCTGACCTCGACGGGACCCGGCCGGTCGTGCACGTCACGCAGGGCACTGTTGCCAACACCGATTACGACCAGGCGATAGCTCCGACTTTGCGTGCTCTCGACGATGAGGACCTTCTCGTCGTGGTGGCGACGGGTGGGCGCCCGGTCGATACCCTGCCGCCGCTCCCCGCGAACGCGCGCGCGGCGGAGTACCTGCCGTACGACGAACTTTTTCCGCGTACGGCAGTCTTCGTCACCAACGGCGGTTACGGCGGTGTGCAGTACGCCTTGCGTTACGGCGTGCCGATCGTCGCCACCGGCGGCAAGGAAGACAAGCCGGAGGTTGGCGCTCGCGTTCAGTGGGCTGGCGTCGGCCGGCGGATTAGAAGCGACCGACCGACCGCACGCGCGCTGCGCCGAGAGATCCTGCGGGTGATCGACGAGCCGCGATACCGACACGCCAGTGCCCGCATTGCGGCTGACATGGCCGCGTCGCCGGGCTTCGCCGAAGTGGCCGCGGTCGTCGACGGTCTGGTGGCCCGGCAGGCGCCGGAAACGGGGGACGTATACCCTCCTGTCGCGCCGACTTCGTGAGGGCGGCGGAGCTATGCCCGGGCCAGGTGGAGAGGCGATCGTTGATGTTCGCTGAAAGCGCACAAGCGGGGGCCGCCGCTCTGTAACGCTCGGGTAGGCGGAGCGATGAATTCTGTGAGGCCGGCAGCGTCGGGGGAGCCCTCAGGGTGCTCGTTTCCGTCTCAGCGACGAACGGTTCGCACGGCGCCGAGCCGCCAACCAGGCAGAGAAGGGAGTGGAGGCACGATGGGTGCTCCGCTGAATGAATTCCGCAGGGATGTCCGGAAACGAGGTATCGCCGTCGTCGCGTCGGGAGCCGTGATCTCCCTGACCGCGCTGACCGCCGGGCTCGCGCCTGCCGTGGCGCAGCCCGATTCCGACGACGTCGTGACGACGGTCGCGCCGGAACCCAGAGTCAGCGCTCCTGAGCCGGAGGTGACCGTCGAGCAGCCGACCTCGGCCCCCGAGCCGCAGGTGCCGGCGACCCAGGTCGCGCCGCAGACGCAGGCGCCGCAGACGCAGGCACCGCAGACGCAGGCACCGGTCGTAGAGCCCGAGCCCGCCGCCGAGCCCGAGCCGGCTCCCGCCCCGCAGCCGGAGCCCGCGCCGCAGACCGTTGCCCCGCCGAAGACCAGCACGGCGGTCCAGTCGGCCGAGCCGTCGACGCCGGCTGCCGAGCCGTCGGCGCCCGCCGAGCGGACCCCGGCGACGTCGGCCGCGCCGCGTACCAGCGCTGCCGCTCCGGCGACCAAGCCCGAGACCAGCGAACCGGCCGAACCGGGTGAGTCCACCGCTTCGTCTGCAGCGATCGCACCCGCGTCGGAGACTGAGACACCGACGTCGAGCGACAAGACGGTGGCGGAGACCACCGGTAACGAGGAGAGCGGTTCGGACTCCGACACCCCGACGGTGTCGATCGAGAACGCCTCCAAGGAGATCGAGACGCTGGCGCCCGAGACGCTCGAAGCGCCGGCCGAAGACGTCGAACTCGCACGCAACGCCAAGCCGGTGTTCGAACCGGAGCCCGCGCCCGCCCCCGAGGAGGACGTGACCGCGTTCAAGCAGTCGGTTGACATGACGCTCGGCTTGAACGGCGCCGAGGCCAGCGCCAGCGCGAAGGTCGAACTCGAGGCCAAGCGTGACCGCGACTTCGAGCTGGTCAGCAATGTGCGTCAGTGGCAACCGGAGTGGATCGAGTACGACGAGTTCTACCGCCCGGTGCTGATGAACCCGTTCCGGGCCCCTGTGCGCATCGTCTACGTCTACGACATGCGCCCGCGCATCGCCTACATCCCGCCGCTGTCGCGGCTGGTGCTCGAGGCAGCCCAGTTCGCCGCCTACAGCTTCACCGCGGCTCTGCTCAGCCCAGTCGTCGCGGCGGCCAACGTCGCGCAGGCGGTGAGCAACATCGCCGTCGGAACCTTCTTCGGTGGCGGCTACTTCCCGGGCGCCGGCCTGCCGTTGCCTCCGCCTCCGCCGCCCGTGCTGCGCTATGACAACGTGCCGGTTCTGGTCAACTACTCCAACGCCCGTTACGAGCCGTTCCGGGTGCGGCAGATCGTCGATGTGGGTGAGGACCGCGTCTACGGCGGGCGCAAGGTGCTGCTCGACGGCGCGACGCCGGTCTGGGGTGAATGGACGCAAACAGCAAGCGGGGAGCGCCAATTCGAGGTCCGCAAGACCCAGCAGTTCCCCGGCTTGAGCGAACCGGCTGAGGCTCCGCTGCCCGGCGACTACCGGCTGCGGCTGGCGTCGGACCAGGCTTCGACCGGCGGTCTGACCGGCCGGGACATCTTCCTGATGGTCTCGGCGGGTGTGATCGGCACGCTCGGCTTCGGCGCCATCGGACTGGCGTTCTTCCTCGGCCGTCGGCGGCCCGAACACTGACGGGTCGCGGGCGCACCGGGAAAGTCGTCACCGCCGTTACGCCGCCGTCAACAAGGGTGCATGATGGTGCGATGCCCGAGGTTCGCGTGGGTCCGCTGCTTCGTCACGTCGGCAAAACCGACGCGACCGTGTGGGTCGAGACGGACAAGCCGTGCGGGGTCGAGGTCCTCGGCAGCCACGCCGACACCTTCGAGGTCGAAGGTCATCACTTCGCGATCGTCTGCGTGACCGACCTCGACCCCGACAGCGAACACCCCTACGAGGTGCATCTCGACGGCGAAAAAGCCTGGCCGCCAACCGGATATGAGTATCCGCAACCGCGGATCCGGTTGATGCCGCGGGATGGCTCATTGCGGCTGCTGTTCGGGTCCTGCCGCGCGTCGGCCCCCCATCACCCGCCCTACACCTATCAGCACTGGTGGCACCCCAAGGGCAAAGGCATCGACGTGCTGCGCACATACGGGATGCGGATGCTGCGCCAGCCGTCGGCGCTGTGGCCCGACGCCCTGCTGATGATGGGGGACCAGCTCTACGCCGACCAGGTGAACGACACGATCAAGGATCTGGTCGCCGATCGCGAAGTGCACGCCGACGGCCCCGTCGAGGTGCTCGAGGACTTCGAGGAGTACTGCATCGGCTACTGGGACGCCTGGTGCGATCCGGTCGTGCGATGGATGCTCTCGACCATTCCGACGTCGATGATGTTCGACGACCACGAGATCAACGACAAGTGGAACACGTCGCAGGCCTGGCTCGACGAGAAGCGCCAGACCGACTGGTACCAGACGCGGATCATCGGCGGGCTGATGGCCTACTGGATCTACCAGCACCTCGGCAACATGTCGCCCGACGAACTGGCCAAGGACCAGACGTTCCAGCGCGTCATCGAGACCAGGCAGGGTTCCGAACTGGTTCGCGAACTCGCTCAGATAGCCGAAAAAGACGACGGTGCATCACATTTCAGCATGTGTCGCGATCTCGGTCCGGCGCGGTTGATCGTCGTCGACGCCCGCACCGGCCGCCAACTCAAACCGGGGCGGCGCCGGATCACCACCGACGAGGAATGGGACTGGATCACCGCCAACGCCGACGGAAACTACCAGCACCTGCTGTTCGCCAGCTCGCTGCCGATCCTGCTGCCCTACGGAATGCACCACATCGAAGCGTGGTCGGAGGCCGTCGGCGACGGCGCCTGGGGACGATGGCTCACTGGTCTGGGGGAGAAGGTCCGCATCACGGCCAACCTCGACCACTGGGCCTGTTTTCAGGAGAGCTTCCGGCGCTTCGAGGACCTGGTCATCGACGTGGCGAGTGGACGACGGGGTCCCGCGCCCGATTCGGTGGTGCTGTTCGGCGGCGATGTGCACCACTGCTGGGTGTCCGAGGTCGAGGTACCCGACGAGGCGACCAGGCTTGGCACCAAGGTCTGGCAGGTGGTGTGTTCGGGACTGCGCAAGGAGCCGTCGGCGGTCGAACGAGTCGTTCTGCGGCTCGGTCACACCGGCTTCGTCGAGACCGTCGGCAAGGCGCTGGCGAAAACCACGAAAGTGCCCAAGCCGCGGCTCCGGTGGCGCCCCGTCTCCGAGCCGCATTTCCGCAACCAGGTCGGGACGCTGGAGATCGCGGGCGGCGAGATGGGCGTACGGATCGAGAAGGTCACCGGCAGCTGGCGCAAGCCGCACCTGACCACCGTCATCGAGCACAAATTGCTCTGAAATCGCTTCAGCCGGCGCCTTTGCCGTTGTCGACCCGGTAGACCGCACCGTGTATCGCCGCGGCGTCGTCGCTGGCCAGAAATGCGATGGTCTTGGCGACGTCGACGGTGTCCATGAACCCGCGCGGCGACGCGATGCGCATGATGAGGTCCCAGTCGGCGTTGTCGGGTGCGGAGAACTCGGTGGTCTGCGCGGTCGGCATGCCGCCAGGGCAGACCGCGTTCACCCGGACCTTCTCCTTGGTGTACTCGACGGCCAGCGCCCGGGTCAGCCCGACGAGACCGTGCTTGGCCGCGCAGTATCCGGCCGAGTACACCTCGCCTTCCACACCCGCGATCGACGAGACGTTGACGATGTTGCCGCCGCTCTTCGACAGATGCGGCAGCGCGGCACGACAGAGGTAGAACGGCCCGTGCAGATTCACCGCGAGGTCGCGTTCCCACTCGGCGTCGGTCACCGCGGTGGTGTGGCGCATCTGGTGAAAGCCCGCCACATTCACGAGGACGTCGAGTCGCCCGAAATCCGCCACGCACCGCGCGACGGCCTCACGACACGCCGCCGACGACGTCACGTCCACCGACGCGAAGCGGCCGCCGGGCACCGCCTCGAACACCGACGCCATCCGTTCCGTGTCGCGCGCGATCCCGAAGACGGTGGCACCGCGTTGGGCGAACAGTTGCGCGACCGCGGCGCCCAATCCCGCCGAGGCGCCCGTCACCAATGCGACCTTGCCGCTGAGTTGAGTCATGGTTGAAGACTTTGTCACGGGCAAGCGCGCGGGCCGACGACCGGAGTCGCCGCAACAGGTGATCCTGGTTTCTGTGGTCGAGAGTGCATCCAGGTTGTTCAGCCAATCACAGCCCTGAATGCAATCTCGCCGCTAGGAAGCTGACAGCGCTACTGGGCCGAAACCCGGGGACGCTCCGGGGGTACGGCGGCCAACAGCGCGCGGGTGTAGTCGTCGCGGGGTGAGGTGAACAAAGCGGCGGCCGGCCGGTACTCGACCGACGCACCGTCGCGCATCACCAGCACGTCATGGCTGACCTGCTGGACGATCGCGAGGTCGTGCGCAATGAACAGGTAGGTCAGCCCCAGGTCACGTTGCAGACCGGCCAGCAGATCGAGCACTTTGGCCTGTACCGAAACATCCAGGGCCGCAGTCGCTTCATCGAGGATCAGCAACTCGGGTTCACCGGCCAGCGCGCGGGCGATGCTCACCCGTTGGCGTTCACCGCCCGACAGCTCATGCGGGTAGCGCGACGCGAACGACGTCGGCAGACCGACGAGGTCGAGCAGTTCATCCACCCGGGCGGCGCGGGCGCGCCGACCCTTCGCGAGCCGGTGCACGATCAGCGGTTCGGCGATCGTGGCGCTGACGCGGGCGCGCGGGTTCACCGACGAGAACGGGTCCTGGAACACCAGGCCGATCCGCCTGCGCAACGCCTTCTCCGCCTTCCCGCGCACCCCGAACACGTCGGCATCACCGAGTTTCGCGGTGCCGTCGTCGGGCCGCAGCAGGCCGGTGAGCGCGGACGCCACGGTCGACTTGCCCGAACCTGACTCGCCGACGAGGCCCAGGGTGCTGCCCCGACGAATCTGAAACGACAGGTCTTTGACGGCGTGCACGGTCGACTTGCCGACCGGTGTGCTGACTTCGAACCGCACGTCAAGACCGGCGACGTCCAGCAGCACCGGCGCATCCGGCACGGGTGGTGGACCCGGGCGCCCGACGAGTGGCCGCGCGGCGAGCAGTTCCTGGGTGTACTCGTGGCGAGGCCGGTCGAAAACGTCGGTGACCGAGGCCTGTTCGACCGCTTCGCCGCCACGCAACACCGTCACGTCCTCGGCGACCTGGCCGATCACGCCGAGGTCATGGCTGATCCACACCACCGCCGTGCCGAAATCGCGTTGCAGTTCAGCGACCAGTTCCACGATCTGCGCCTGCGTGGTCACATCGAGGGCGGTGGTCGGTTCGTCGGCGATCAGCAGAGCCGGATCGCACGCCATCGCTATCGCGATCATCACGCGCTGCTTCTGCCCACCGGACAGCTGGTGGGGATAGGCGCGCAGCCGCGACTGCGGGTCCGGCAGCCCGACCGCCTCGAGCAGTTCGAGCGCCCGGCTGCGGGCCTGCTGGCGGGTCATCCGCCGGTGCGCCTCAAGTGATTCGGTGATCTGCCGCTCCAGCGGCAACAACGGGTTCAGCGACGTACCCGGATCCTGGAACACGAACCCGATCTGGCCGCCGTGCACGCTGCGCAACACTCGGTTCGAGGCTCCGACGAGCTCGGTACGGCCGGCTTCTGTTGTCAGCGTGCTCGTTCCGGAGATTCCCGCACCCGGCGCGTCGAGAAGGCCCGTCGCGGCGAGGACGGTCATCGACTTGCCCGAACCGGACTCACCCACGATCCCGAGGGTCTGTCCGCGGTGCACGTCGAACGACACTCCCTGCACGATTTCCCGCCTGCCGATGCTGACCCGCAGGTCGCGCACGCTCAACACCGGATCGCTCACTGCTGCGTCCCTGTGCGGCGGGTTTCGGCGAGCGTGCGCTGCCGGGGATCGAGGACGTCGCGCAGACCGTCACCGAGCAGATTGAACGCGAGCACGGTGACGAAGATGGCGGCACCGGGGAACACCGCCATCCACCACGCCATCGTCACGAAGCCCTGCGAATCGAAGATCATCCGCCCCAGCGACGGCTGCGGCGGCTGAATGCCCAACCCCAGGAACGACAATGCGGCCTCGGACAGGATGGCGAAGGCCAGCGACAGCGACGTCTGCACCACCAGCGGTCCGGCGATGTTGGGCAGGATGTGGCGGCCCAGGATGTAGCGATGCCCGGTGCCCATGCTGCGCGACACCGACACGAACGGTTCGACGCGCACGCTCATGGTGCTGGCGCGGGCCACCCTGGCGAAGATCGGCGTGTAGACGATGCCGATCGCCAGGATCGTCGTTGTCACACCGGGTCCTAGGATCGCGACCACGGCGAGCGCGAGCAGCAGCACCGGAAACGCGAACATCACGTCGACCACGCGCATGAACACGGTGTCCAGCCATCCGCCGCGATAGCCAGACACCACACCGATCGTCACGCCCACCACCACCGCGAACGCCACACTGACCACCGCCACCCGCATCGACGCCTGCGTGGCCACCAGCACCCGCGACAACACGTCGCGTCCCAGTTCGTCGGTGCCGAACCAGTGCACCCCGCTGGGCGGTTGCAGCGCGTTCGGGACGTCGACGTCGTTGATGCCGTACGGCGCAATCCAATTGGCGGTGACGGCGACGAACGCGATCAGCACGAGCAGGGCCGCGCTGACCACAGTGACGGGATTGCCCATGAGCAGCCGCAGCGACGACACCCTGCTGCTCGACTCGGCGCGAGCTGTCATGACAACCGGATCCTCGGGTCGACGACGGCGTAGAGCACGTCCACGATCAGGTTGATCAACAGGAACAGTGCCGCGATCAACAACACCGTGCCCTGGATGACCGCGTAGTCACGCCCGGCCACCGCGTTGTAGACGAGCCGGCCCAGCCCCGGCCAGGCGAACACCACCTCCACGACGATCACGCCGGACATGATCGTGGCCAGCTGGATACCGGTGATGGTCAGGATCGGGATCAGAGCGTTGCGCACGGTGTGGCGCAGCGTGACCACCTGCGGTGCAAGCCCTTTCGAGCGCGCGGTTCGCACGTAACCCATCGCGGCAACCTCGAGCACCGCAGAGCGCACGTAGCGCGTCAGGATCGCGCCCGCCACCAGTCCGACGGTGAGCGCGGGCAGGATCAGATGGCGCAACCAGCCCTCGGGGTCGTCGAACAGCGGCCGGTAGCCCGAGGTGGGCAGCCAGTGCAGCGTCGAGGCGAACAGCCCGATGAGCAGTATGCCCATCCAGAAGTCGGGGATCGATACGCCGAACTGGCTGCCCACCCGCACGAGCGCGTCGCTGACCCGGCCCTCGTGCAGCGCCGACCAGATGCCGGCCGGGATGGCGATCAGCAGCGCGATGACGATTCCGGCCGCCGCCAGGGACACTGTGGCAGGCAGTCTTTCGAGCAGGATCACCGTCACCGGATCGCCGTTGCGAAAACTCACCCCGAGATTGCCGGTCAACGCGTTCCCGATGTAGGACAGGAACTGCTCGACGATCGGTTTGTCGAGGCCGCTCGCCGCCCGTAGCGCCTCGTAAGCCTGCGGTGTGTAGCGGGTTCCCAGCGCGATGCGCACCGGATCGCCGGGCACCAGATGCACCAGCGCGAAGCTGACGACCAGCACGCCGAGCAGCACCACCGCCGAGTACGCCAACCGGCGCGCCAGAAACCGCATGATCGGGTGAGTGAGCAAGCCCTTCATCAGGTTTCGCTCCCGTTCAGGCTCGCCGTGCGAAAGCGCACGGCACCGTCACGGCGGGCTTCGTAACCGGACAGATTGGTCGCCCACGCCTGGATCACCGAGGGGTTGTACAGGTAGATGTAGCTCACCTCGTCGGCGATGATCGTCGCGGCGCGCTGATAGAGCTCGAAGCGCGCTTGGCGGTCCGCCTCGACGCGGCCCGCGTCGAGCAGGCGGTCGACCTCGGGATTGGAATACTTCTGGGCGTTGCTCGTTCCGTTCGTATGGTGCTGGGCGTAGTAGAAGTCGTCCGGGTCGATGTTGCCGAGCCAGCCCATCATGAGCATGTCGAAGTTGCCGTTGTTCTGCTCGTCGAGCCAGGTGGCGAAGTCGACGGTGCGGATGTTGACCGAGATGCCAAGTGGGGCAAGGTTATCCGCGACGACCTGCGCCGCGGTCACGGTTTCGGGATACTCACTGGTGACCAGCATGTCGAGATCGACGTCATCCACGCCGGCCTCGTCGAGCAGCCGTTGGGCGGTCTCCGTGTCGTAGCGGTAGCGGTCGTATGCGGTGTACCAGGGGTTGCCTTCGGGGATGGCGAGTTGGTTGGCGGCCGCGGTGCCGTAGCTGGTGGCCTGCACGATCGCGGCGCGGTCTATGCCGTAGGCGACGGCTTGGCGTGCCCGCACGTCGTCCCACGGTTTGTGCGCCTCGTTGAGCGCGAGGTACCAGTAGTCGTTGCTGGCGGCCACCTGCAGATGCAGCGAGTCGTCGTCACGAAGCTGCGCCACCCGCTGCGTCGGGACGGAGTCGGTCCAGTCGACCTCACCGGCCTGCAGCGCCGACAGCGCGGTCGACGGTTCCGAGATGAACCGGAACGTCACACCGCCCACCTTCGGAACGCCACCCCAATACGTCTTGTTCGCCGACAAGACGATGGAGTCGCCGCTCTTCTGCGACTGGAACGCGAACGGTCCGGTACCCACCGGGTGAGTGGCGATCTGACCGCTTTCGACGTTGCGACGCTGCACGATCGCCATTCCCTTGAATCCGCCGATGTTGGTCAACAGGTTGGGCGTCGGATGTTTGACCCGGATCACCACGGTCATCGGGTCGACGGCCCGCACGTCGGCCACGGCGCTGAACTTGTCGACGTTGGCCAACTGCTCGTCGATGATGCGCCGATACGAGAACACGACGTCGTCGGCGGTGAACGGGCTGCCGTCGTGAAACGTCACCCCGGGGCGCAGATGGAACGTCCACCACAACTCGTCGGGGCTGACTTCCCACGACTCGGCGAGAGCGGGCCGCATCTCGAGGTTGACGTCCGGTTCGACGAGCGTGTCGAAGACGTTCTCGAGCACCTCGAAGGAGAAGTACGCGCTGGTCTTGTGCGGGTCGAGCTGATCGGGTTCACCGGCGATGGCCGCCACGAGGTTGTTCGAGGACTCCCCGAGATCCACGCCCTGGCCGGTGGAGCACCCGGCCAGCGCCGTCACGACGGCGGTGACGACCACGGTGGCGAGTACTTCCACCAGTCGTTTCATGCCTTCACCCCGCCGGTCGTGTGCATCGTTTCTACCTCCCGCCACGGAGCCGCGAAACCCGGAGCCGGGGAAAGCCGTGACGACGCTGCGTGCACACTGAGATACTCGACACCAACCGTAGACGGCTGAAGGGGCACAACGTGACCAAGACGATCGCACGGGCGTTGGGCGTCGCGGCGTGTGCGCTCGGGCTGATGTTCGGCGCCGCAGGGACCGCGGCCGGCCAGGGTGACGTGAAATCCCCCGACACCCCCGAAGGGGTCTACACGGTCAAGATCGCCGGACAGGCCGAGACCACCTGGGAGATCTTCCCGATCTGCGTCCCGACCGTCGGCGATCTGCGCGAGCCGCTGATCCTGCCCGTCGGGTGCCGGCTCAAGGTCACGCCGGCGGGCCGCGGTGGCGCCGAGGCCGACATGGTCGGCGGCGAGTGGACGTTCAAGGCGAACACGTTCGACTCGGTCCGCAACTGCCCCGACGGAAGCACCGCGCTGCAGAAGGAGATCTACTCCTTCAACGGGGCCACGCTCACCGGGCGCGCGAGGATCATTCACGGTGCGGTGTGTGGGGAACAGCCCGGGATGGTCGAACTGCCGTTGACCCTGACGTTCAAAGAACCGCTGGCGATTCCCATCACCCCGTATCCGCTGATCTGCGAGCCCGGCGGTCTGCGCCGCTGCTTCTAGGTGCCTGGCGATCCGTCGATCGGAGGAGCGGCCGGGCGCGGGCTGGACCCCGCCGGGCGGGCCCGTCTGCCACTCCTCAACGGCAAGGCCCTCGACCTGACCGGTCCCGGCCTGACCGATCGATGGGGTGTCACGTGCACCGACCTCGGCGCGTCGGCGGTCGCGCCGAACGGAAAGCTGGTGTCGGTGTTCGGCGACACCTTCTCGGGTCTGCGGGTCGGCGAGGGGGACTGGCGATCTCCGGTCGTCCTGATCGGCACCGGCGACGCCGACCACCCGATCGTCTATGAACACGCCGGCGGCAGCGATCCCGACTACGCGCGCCAACTGTGGCACTACGAGCACGACGACGCCGGCACCGGCTGGCGTCGCGGCGGTATCAGCACGGTGATCCCGTCGGACCTGCTGACCGTCGACGGGTCGATGTATCTGCACGCGATCGTCAACCGCGGCTTCGGCAACGTCGTCTGGACCGAGATCTGGCACTCGCACGACAACGGGGTGAGCTGGACACATCTGGGGGACAAGGCCAAGTTTCCCGCCGACCTGCACGACGGTCATGCACAGTGCTGGGCTTGGGATCACGACCCCGACGACGGCTGGGTGTACGTGGCCGCGACCGGCTTCCAACGCGACAAGGGCATCATTCTCATGCGGGTGCGCCCAGAGCACATCGGCGACAGAACCCGTTATCTCAGTTGGTATTACGACGGGACGAGATGGTCGTGGGGGACGAGACCGGCGACGCCGATCACGCCCGCCGGTGAGCGATGGGGCGAGCTCGCGTTGCGTCGTATCGGGCCGGGAAAGTGGGTGCTCGGCGGCTTTCTCGCGTCGAGGTACGCGCTCGGCTACCGGGTGGTGGCCTCACCGGTCGCCAACATGCACACCACGCCGGTTCAGACACCCATCCTCGGATCGGCGTGGCAGGACGAAGACCATGTCGGCAGCCGGGTCGCCCAACTCTACGGTGGCTACCTGTTGCCGGGGTCGCGCTTCGACATCGACGGTGGGATCGGACTGATTGTCTCGCAGTGGAATACGACGTCCGGCTGGCCGTACCGAGCGATGCAGTTCAAGACCGCGCTCAAAGACAGCACCAAGACGGTGCCGCCGCCCGACCCGATCAATTTGTAGCGTCCGATCCGTCGGGGCCTCGACGCCCCTATGGTGTTAGAGCGGGGTCGAAGGGAAGGCGAGCAGTGGCTGGGAGATCTGGGGATTCTGGCGCCAAACGTGTAGTGGTCTGGGGCACCGGATTCGTGGGCAAGATGGTGATCCCCGAGATCGTCGAACACCCCCTGTTCGAGCTGGTCGGCGTCGGCGTGAACGACCCTGACAAGGTCGGCCGCGACGTCGGTGAGATCTGCGGGCTGGTCACGGAGTTGGGGCTGGCCGCGACCGACGACGTCGATGCGCTGATCGCGCTGAAACCCGATGCGCTGGTGCATTACGGACCGACAGCCAATCACGCCGACGACAACATCGCACTGATCACCCGCTTCCTTCGGGCCGGCATCGACGTCTGTTCGACCGCGATGACGCCCTGGATCTGGCCCACGATGCATCTGAACCCGCCGAACTGGATCGAACCCATCACCGAAGCCTGCGAACTCGGCGAATCGTCGTGCCTGACCACCGGCATCGACCCCGGGTTCGCCAACGATCTGTTTCCGATGACGCTGATGGGCCTGTGTTCGGAGGTGCGCAAGGTTCGTGCCTCCGAACTGCTCGACTACACCAACTACGAAGGCGACTACGACCGCGAGATGGGCATCGGCAAGCCACCCGAGTACCGTCCGCTTCTCGAGAATCCCGACATCCTGATATTCGCCTGGGGCGCAACCGTTCCGATGATTGCCCATGCCGCAGGCATCATGCTCGACGAGATGACCACCACATGGGACAAGTGGGTGACGCCGACCGAACGCAAGACCGCCAAGGGCATCATCGCCCCGGGTAACGTCGCGGCCGTGCGCTTTACGATCAACGGGGTGTACCAGGGCGAGACCCGCATCCAGCTCGAACACGTCAACCGGATCGGTCACGACGCGGCGCCCGACTGGCCGTCGGGCAACGAGAACGACGTCTACCGCGTCGACATCGAGGGCACACCCAGCATCTTCCAGGAGACCGCGTTCCGTTTCACCGACGGTTCCGGGCGCGACGCCGCCGCGGCCGGATGCCTGGCGACCGGCCTGCGCGCGCTCAACGCGGTGCCCGCGGTCAACGACCTCTCGCCCGGCTGGGTGACGGCATTGGATTTGCCATTGATTCCGGGCGCAGGCACCATCCGCTGATGGCCGATGGGATAGGGCTGTCGGTTGGCGCGACCAACCTGGCGGCCGTCGTCGTGGGCAGATCGGCCCTGACCCGGTCGCCGGTGTTGACGCGGTTCCCGCACCGGCCGCCCGAGGTCGGCGTGCCCAGCGAAAACCCCAACCTCGACGAACGCGGCCTGATCCTGACCGATTTCGTCGACCGGGTCGGCGACCATGTCGGCATCGTTGCCGCCGACGGTTCCACTCACAAGGCAGAAGTCGTGCTCGCCGACGCCCTGCGGGCGATGCTTCACGCGGTCGGGGGCGGCCGAAGCCCTGGCGGCAACATCGCGGTGACGCACCCGGCGCACTGGCGGCCCGCATCCGTCGACGCGCTGCGCGGCGCGCTGGCCGCCATTCCCGAGTTTTCGCGGCCCCGGACGGCGCCCGTGGTCTCCGACGCGGTGGCGGCGCTGACCTCGCTGCAGGACGAACCGGGGGTGCCCAACCGCGGCGTCATCGCGCTCTGCGACTTCGGCGGGACCGGAACGAGCGTCAGCCTGTTCGATGCCGGTAACGGTTACGCGCAGATCGGCGAGACCGTCCGCCACCACGACCTGTCCGGTGACCTGGTCGACCAGGCGCTGCTGACCCACGTCCTCGAGGATCTGTCGGCGGCCGGGGCCGTCGATCTGTCCAGCACCTCGGCGATCGGCTCGCTGTCGCGGTTGCGAGCGCAGTGCCGCAGCGCCAAGGAGCGGCTGTCCACGGCGACGTTCACCTCGCTGGTGGCCGAATTGCCCGGGCACCGCAGCGACGTGCGGCTGACCCGCACCGAACTCGACGAAGCGCTGAGCGGACCCCTCACGGGCTTCGCGAACACCCTGCAGGAGACCCTGGAGCGCAACGGAATTCGTGAACTTGCGGCCGTCGCGTCGGTCGGCGGCGGGGCGCGGATCCCGATCGTCACCACCACGCTCTCGGAGCGGTTCCGGGCGCCGGTCATCACCTCGGCCCACCCCGAATTGGCAGCGGCCGTAGGCGCCGGATTGGCCGCCGTGCGAGGCACCGTGGAAGAGGGGATGACCGCGATGTCCGCGGCGCCCGGGGCTGCGGCTGCCGCCGCCGCGGCGACGGCGATGGCCCCCGAGGTCGGCTCCCCGGGCGACGAGGGGGCACCACAGTCGGGTTCCTTCGGGGCGTTGGCCTGGTCGGACGCCGAGGAGTTGCCTGACGTCCCCGAGGGCATGGCAACGGATCCCTACGACTACGGACCGCCCGCGGGAGCCGGCGAGGTGCGGCCGCAGATGCAGTTCGGAGACGACGAGTCCTGGGATGACCTGCCGCCGCGACCGGTGCCGTGGTACCGCAATCCGGCGGTCCCGCTGGCAGGCGGTGTCCTCGTGGTGCTGGCGGCGCTGGTGGCCGCGGTGCTGTGGGTGATGTCCGGCGACGAGTCCGCACCCGATCCCGCGTCGACCACCCCACCGCCGATGACGGTCACCCCGCGGCCCACGACACCGACCACCGCCGAGCCGCCGCCACCACCGCCCGCCACCCAGGCGCCGCAGACCGTCTACCGGCCGCCTCCGCCGGTGACCCGGACGGTCACCGAACCGCCCCCGTCGCCCGAACCGCCACCTCCCCCTCCGCCGTCGCCGGAGCCCCCGCCGCCGACGACGGAGCCGCCGCCGACGACCGAGCCGCCGCCGACCACCCAGCCACCGCCGTGGAGCCCGACGGCGCCGTATCCGACCATCCCAGGTCTTCCGTGGGTGCCCGCTCCGCAACTACCCGGTCAGCCGGGACCGTAGGGTAGTTCGGACGGCTGGCAAGATTTCGGCGGTACTGCCAATTATTGCCACCAATTGGTAGGGTGCCGGCATGCATACGGTCGCGGTTGTCGCGCTGCCGAACACGATCGCGTTCGACCTGGCGACGGCGGTCGAGGTGTTCGGCCGCGTTCGACTGCCCTCAGGGGAGCCGGGATACCGGGTCATGGTGTGTGCGACGGCTCCGGTGGTGACCGCAGGTCCACTCGCCATCGCGAGCGACCGCGGAATCGCAGATCTGCGGCGCGCCGACACCATCGTGGTGCCCGGCTGCGACGACCTGGACACCCCGCCGCCCGATGAGCTCGTCGACGCGCTGCGATCGGCCCACCGCGGGGGAGCGCGGGTCGCATCCATCTGCACGGGCGCGTTCACGCTCGCGGAGGCGGGACTGCTCGACGGTAGGCGGGCCACCACCCATTGGGTGGCCGCCGACCTGTTCCGTGCGCGGTATCCCGATGTGCACCTCGATCCCGACGTCCTCTACGTCGACGAGGGCGACATCTTGTCGTCGGCCGGCGCGTCGGCCGGGCTCGACCTGTGTCTGCACATGGTGGCGCTCGATCACGGCAGCGCGATGGCCGCCGATGCCGCCCGCATGGCGGTCGCGCCATTGCACCGCAGCGGAGGCCAGGCCCAGTTCATCGTGCGAAACCGCCCGGCGGTCAACAGCATTGCCGAGCAGACCACGCTCGACGACCTGCTGGCATGGCTCGAACACAACGCGCACCGCGACCTCACACTGCACGACCTGGCCGCGCAAGCGGCGCTCAGTGTGCGAACCCTCAACCGTCGCTTCCAGGCCGAGACGGGGCAGACGCCAATGCAGTGGCTGACGGGCGTGCGCATCCGCCATGCGCAGCAGTTGTTGGAGAGCACCGACCACGGTGTCGAACGCATCGGCCGCGAGGTGGGCTTCACGTCCGCGGCGAACTTCCGTGAGCAGTTCCGGCGACTGACCGGTGTGTCGCCGCAGAGCTACCGCAACACGTTTCGCGATCGCATCGCCGGCTGACGGCTCAGGGGTTCCTCGGCTTCTTGGTCAATACCAGGTGTGCCATCGGGATCTGACTCTTCTCGGGGGCCGCGGCGAGCCGGGCGGCCAGGCCTGCCTCCAGGCGATCGAAGAACTGGGCCGTCCGCGGATCGGCGGCGCCGCCCTCGAGTGCGGTCGCCAGCATCGGGAACACCGCCGCCCTGGCGAACGACGCCCATTGCGCCCCGAAAGTGGTTGCGTTGCCGTCGACTTGGTACTGCTGCCAGAAGCGGTCCCCGGCGTCGAAGATCTCGAGATGTTCGATCTCGAGTTGTTCGAAGCGGCCCTTCGGGGCGAACGGCGCCAGGAAATCCTGTTCCCGTCGGCCGACGATCGGGATACCCATTCGGTGCACCTCGTCGGCCGTCAGCAAGCCGTCGGCGGCCAACTCGTCGATCGCATCGACCAGCGCGCCGAGCACCTTGCGGTACCCCACCTCACCGTTGTCGTCGACCGCCGTCGTCATCACGACGAGACGACCACCGCGGCGCAGCTCCCGACCGCGGAAGGCGATGAACTCGTGCCAGTCGGTGGCGGCCTGCCTGGCGTACGCCGCGCGCACGGTCTCGTCGCGGCTGTAGGCCACATGGACATGGTCGGGGATCGGCGCGGGGACACGGCTGAGCCAATGGATGGCCCACGAACTCCAGCCGAGGATCACGCTGCTCGACGGCATGATCTGCGAGTAGAACGACCGCCCGATCGCGGAGGCGAAGGCCGCCGAGTCCTTGCTCAGATAGGTGTCCGGATCCTCGGCCAGGGTGCGGAACAGCGCGGTGAAGTCGTTATCCGGTACGTCGGTGTGCACGACCAAGGTGGGGTGATCAGTGCGGGTCCGCTTGCGCACCACCGCGATTGCCGCGCAGATGGGCAGAAGCGAGTTGTGGCCGGTCGACGCGCCGTAGTCGGCGATGACGAACGGCTGCGGAGGCCTCGGGATCGGAACGGCCGCGGCCGCTTCCTCGAAGAGCTTGATGGCTCCCTGCAGTCCCGCGGCCTGCAGACGCGAACCGGCGGTGTACGACCCGCTCTCCATCGGCTCGGGCCGCACGACGATGCTGGACTCGGGCATCGCGACCTCCGTGACGTGCGGACAACAGGTTCGGTCCCATCCGACCGTAGTCCCCGTGGGCCGTCGCCGCCGACGGAGGTCGACGTATCCAGTGCAACACCGCGCCGCGCGCAGCCTGCCGTGCCAAACTCTGCCCATGAGCGGAAGGGTCGGACCGCGCGTCGCCGTCGTCGTGTCCGTGTTGACCCTCGTGACCGCCGTCGTCGGTTTCATCGTCACCTTGGTGCTCAACACGTTCGTCCTCGACGATTTCGACGCATACGGCGAGGTGCCGATTCCGGGATCCGGAAACATCGAGTTGCCCGCGGGCGAGGTAACCGTCAGCTTCCACACCGTGACCACCGGACAACCCGCCAGTGGCTTCCCGATCCCCGCGCTCAGCATCAACATCGATGCGCCCGAGGGTGCGGCGGATCCCGAGGTGACCGAAAGTATCGGCGGGACAACCACCGTGAACAGCGACACCCACGTGCGGATCTGGGTGGTCCAGGTCGCCGAGCCCGGCACCTATCGAGTCTCGGCCGACGGCAGCGTGAACGGATACATCAACCCCCGCCTGTCCTTCGGCCACGGCAGTTCGTACGGCTGGCTGGCGTGGCTGTGCGGTGGGTTGGCCGCACTGGGGGTAATCGCGCTCATCGGCGCCCTGATCTGGTCGGGCCGCGCGGCCAAGGCGGCGCGCCCGCTGGCGCCGCACGAGATCATCAACGCCGAAGCACCGCCGACGCTTCGGGCGGTCTCGACGCCCGCGTCGGCGTATCAACCCGACGACCGGGGCGCACGCCTCGAACAGCTCAAGCAGTTGGCCGCTCTTCGGGATTCGGGTGCGCTGACCGAGGCCGAGTTCGAGGCGGAGAAACGACGCATCCTGGGGGACTAGCCGCAGTTCAACTGCCGCGGGCCACCCACTCGTCGTAGTTGACGAGTTCGTCGCCGATGGTCGTGGAGTCGCCATGCCCGGTGTAGACGACCGTGTGGTCGGGCAGCTTCCCCAGCCGGCCGGAGATCGACTCGAGGATGGTGGGGAAGTCAGAGAACGACCGCCCTGTCGCCCCAGGCCCGCCCTGGAAGAGGGTGTCGCCGGAGAACACCGCGTTCAACTCGGGCGCGTGCCAGCACACCGAACCCGGCGAGTGGCCGGGCGTGTGCAAGGCGCGAAGCTCGGTCCCGGCGACCCGCAGGGTGTCGCCGTCGGCGACGGTGCGGAAGTCGCTGTCCGGGTGCGTCATTCGCCACAGCATGTCGTCGGCCGGGTGCATCAGCACCGGAGCGTCGAGCGCCTGACCCAGTTCGGGCGCCACCGTCACATGGTCGTTGTGCCCGTGAGTGCACACGACTGCGACCACATGCCGACCGCCGACCGCGTTGACGATCGGTCCCGCGTCATGGGCCGCGTCGAACACCACCACCTCGGAGTCGTCGCCGACGATCCAGATGTTGTTGTCGACTTCCCAACTGCCGCCGTCGAGTTCGAAGGTGCCGTGGGTGACCACCCGGCCGATCGGTCCGCCGTTCATGATTCTCCGTTCTTCGCGCGAGCATTCCTCACAAGATCACCACCGAGCGCAGCACCTCGGAGCCGCCGTGCATCTTGTGGAAGGCCTCTTCGACGTCGTCGATGCCGATGCGTTCGGTGACGAACTTGTCCAGCGGTAGCCGCCCCTGCAGGTACAGGCTGATCAGGGTGGGGAAGTCGCGTTCGGGCAGGCAGTCGCCGTACCACGAGGACTTCAGTGCGCCCCCGCGCGAGAAGAAGTCGATCAGCGGCATCTCCAGCGTCATGTCCGGGGTCGGAACCCCGACCAGGACAACGGTTCCCGCCAGGTCGCGCGCGTAGAACGCCTGCTTCCAGGTCTCCGGTCGCCCGACCGCGTCGATCACCACGTCGGCGCCAAAGCCGTCGGTGAGGTCGGCGATGGTCTCCACGGGGTCCAGTTCGCGGGCGTTGATGGTGTGGGTGGCGCCGAAGTCGCGTGCCCACTCGAGCTTCTTGTTGTCGGTGTCGACGGCGATGATGCGCTTGGCGCCGACCAGGGCGGCCCCGGCGATGGCGGCGTCGCCGACCCCGCCGCAGCCGATCACCGCCACGGTGTCGTCGCGGCTGACCGCGCCGGTGTTGACCGCGGCGCCCAGGCCGGCCATCACGCCGCAGCCGAGCAGGCCGGCCGCGGCGGGGTCGGCGGCCGGATCGACCTTGGTGCACTGCCCCTCGTGCACGAGGGTCTTGTCCGCGAATGCGCCGATGCCCAGCGCCGGGGTCAACTCGGTGCCGTCGGTCAGCGTCATCTTCTGCGCGGCGTTGTGGGTGTCGAAGCACAGGTGCGGGCGGCCGCGCTTGCAGGCCCGGCACTGGCCGCACACCGCGCGCCAGTTCAGGATCACGAAGTCACCGGGTTCGACGTTGGTGACGCCTTCGCCGACGGATTCGACGGTGCCGGCGGCCTCGTGGCCCAGCAGGAACGGGAATTCGTCGTTGATGCCGCCCTCCCGATACGTCAGGTCGGTGTGGCAGACCCCGCACGCGGTGACGTCGACCACCACCTCACCCGGACCCGGGTCGGGAATCACGATGTCCACGACCTCGACTGGTTCGTCCTTCTTTCGTGAGATCACTCCGCGCACCGTTTGACTCATGAGTACAACCTATCGGCTGCGGGCAACACTGGGCATATGGCTGATTCGCTTCCCGCGCTGTTCCTCTCCCACGGTGCGCCCCCGCTCGTCGATGACGAGCTGTGGGTGCGTCAGCTGGCGGCATGGGCGGGTGAATTGCCGCGTCCGGCGGCCATCCTCGTCGTGTCGGCGCACTGGGAATCCGCACCCTTGACGATCGGCTCCACGTCGACCGAGACGCCACTGACCTACGATTTCTGGGGCTTTCCACAGCGCTACTACCGGACGACCTACGACGCCCCCGGCGCCGTCGACCTCGCCGCGCGGGTCGAGTCTCTGCTAACAGGCGACGGCCCGGTGCGCCATCACCCCGACCGCCGGCTCGACCACGGCGCCTACGTCCCGCTGACGGTGATGTACCCCGACGCCGACATCCCGGTGCTGCAGATCTCGATGCCGACCCTGGACCCCCGCGCGCTGCTGCGTCTCGGCGAGCGGTTGCGCCCGCTGCGCGACGAGGGTGTGCTGATTATCGGTTCCGGATTCACCACCCACGGGCTGCCATTCCTCGACGATTGGACGCCGAACGCGACGCCGCCGGACTGGTCGGTGGAGTTCGACATGTGGGCGGCCGAGAGGTTCGCCGCAGGCGACGTCGACGCCTTGATCGACTTCCGGCACCGGGCGCCGGGCATGCCGTACGCGCATCCCACCATCGAGCACTGGGCGCCGCTGTTCGTCGCGCTCGGCGCCGCCGGCGATCCCTCGCAGCCGGCACGGCAGGTGATCGACGGCTACTGGATGGGGTTGGCCAAGAGATCGATCGAATTGATTTAGCCGTTGAACCGCCCGGCGCGGGACTCCGTTGTGCAATGGACATCAGTTCAACACGCCGGAGGGAAACCGCTATGACCGATATCGACCACAGCCCAGCCCCGGACACGACCGAGGATTTCGCCGCGCGGATGGTGTCCGCGATCGACAACGCCAGCCTCGTCCTGCTGTTGTCGATCGGCCACCAGACCGGGTTGTGGGACACCATGGCCGGTTCGGCCCCGGCCACCAGCGCTCAGCTGGCCGCGGCCGCGGGACTCAACGAACGCTATGTGCGGGAGTGGCTGGGCGGTGTGGTCACGGCGGGGGTGGTCGACTATGACCCCGCGACGGGCGCCTACTGGCTGCCGCAGCACCGGGGCGCAGTGCTCACCCGGGCCGCCGGCCCGGACAACGTCGCGCGGTTGGCGCAGTTCATCTCGCTGCTCGGCGAGGTCGAGCAGAAGATCATCGGCTGCTTCCGCTCCGGCGGAGGGTTGTCCTACAGCGAGTACCCGCGGTTCCACACGGTGATGGCCGAGCAGAGCGGAGAGGTGTTCGACGCCGCGCTCGTCGACGTCATCCTGCCGTTGGCAGAGGGATTGCCGCAGCTGTTGCGCGACGGGGCCGATGTCGCCGACATCGGTTGCGGCAGCGGGCACGCGATCAACGTGATGGCCCAGGCGTTCCCGGCCAGCCGGTTCACCGGAATCGACTTCAGCGACGAGGGTCTCGGCGTGGGGCGCGCCGAGGCCGCCCGGCTGGGCCTGGCCAACGCCAACTTCGTCGCAGCAGACGTCGCGGCACTCGATATGTCCGAAAGTTACGATGTGATAACGGTTTTCGATGCCATTCATGACCAAGCCGCACCGGCGGCCGTGCTGGCGAACATCTATCGTGCACTGCGCCCGGGCGGCTGCCTGCTCATGGTCGACGTCAAGGCCTCGAGCCGGCTGGAGGACAACGTCGGCGTTCCGCTGTCCACGTATCTCTACACGGTCTCAACGATGCACTGCATGACGGTGTCGCTCGGCCTCGACGGCGCGGGGTTGGGTACCTGCTGGGGCCATCAACTCGCCGCGTCGATGCTCGCCGACGCGGGCTTCAGCGACGTCCAGGTGCGCGAGATCGAGACCGATCCGATCAACAACTACTACATCGCGCGCAAGTAGGCTCGGCGCGATGAGCGCGCTGGATCTTATGGACGACTGGCCGGTGCCCAACGCCGCGGCCGCCGTGGTCGGACCGTCCGGGGTGGTGGCCGAGCAGGGCGAGCAGCGGCGGCGATTCGAGTTGGCGTCGGTGACCAAGCCGCTGGCCGCACGAGCGGTGCAGGTCGGTATCGAGGAGGGCGCCGTCGAACTCGACACCGAGGCGGGCCCGCCTGGGGCGACCGTGCGTCACCTGTTGGCGCACGCGTCTGGTTACTCGATGCGCTCGTCGGAGACGATGGCCGAGCCGGGGACGCGGCGCGTCTACTCGAACTACGGGTTCGGGGTGCTCGCCGAGACGCTCGAGAAGGCGACGGGCATCGCGTTCGACCGGTATCTGACCGAGGCGGTGTTCGAACCGCTGGGCATGACCGACAGCGTGCTCGACGGCGGTGCGGCAGCCGCGGGGTACGGCGCGACGTCGACGGTCGCCGATCTGGCGGCCTTCGCCGCGGACTTGCTGCGGCCGGCGACGGTCTCCGCGCAACTGCATAGCGAGGCGATCTCGGTGCAGTTTCCTGGCCTGGACGGGGTGCTGCCTGGGTTCGGTGTGCAGCGGCCCAACGACTGGGGGCTGGGCTTCGAGATCCGCGGCGGCAAGTCGCCGCATTGGACGGGCGAGGCGAACTCCGAGCGCTCGTTCGGGCATTTTGGCCAGTCAGGGACGTTTTTGTGGGTCGATCCGGACGCCGATCTGGCGCTCGTCGTGCTCACCGACCGCAATTTCGGCGAGTGGGCGTACAAGCTGTGGCGGGCCTTGTCTGACGAAGTCCTGAGAGAATTTGCCGCAGACTAGCGCAACAGGCGCCTCACAAGGCACAATAGACACGCACGACACAGCTGTAATTTTTCGGTTTCAGAGGCCGCTTGGGGAAGACGTCCCTCGTGGAGCCGAAGGAGTGGCAAATGCGTGCGTCGAACCAGTTCGCCGAAGCGACGACGGGCGTGGTCTACATCCACGCGTCACCCGCTGCGGTGTGCCCGCATGTCGAGTGGGCGTTGTCGTCGACCCTTCAGTCGAGGGCGAACCTCAAGTGGACCCCGCAACCGGCCATGCCGGGACAGCTGCGTGCCGTCACCAACTGGGTCGGCCCGGTCGGGACGGGTGGCGCGTTGGCCAGTGCGCTGCGCTCGTGGTCGGTGCTGCGCTTCGAGGTGACCGAGGACCCCAGCCCCGGGGTCGACGGCCATCGCTGGTGCCACACGCCGCAGCTCGGACTGTGGAGCGGGTCGATGAGCGCCAACGGCGATGTGATCGTCGGCGAGATGCGGCTGCGGGCGATGATGGCCGCCGGCGCCGACACGCTGGCCGCCGAACTGGACTCCGTGCTGGGCACGGCATGGGACGAGGCCCTGGAGCCGTACCGCGACGGTGGTGCGGGCGCGGAGGTCAGCTGGCTTAGCCGCGGAGTCGGGTAGCCGACGACATCAGGCAGGGAGTCGGGTAGCCGACGACATCAGGCAGGGAGTCGGGTAGCCGACGACGCCGATTGTGCATCCGGCGACGCTTTTCGCCGGTTTTCCGTCGTAGTTTTCACTTTCGGCGCGGCGTCAGGATCTTGAGCGCGCCGGGCACCGCCGACACCTCGACCGGTAACGGGCACATGTACTCGCCGTCGGCGTAGGCGTTGATGCCGGGGGAGTCCACCGTGATCGTCTTGGCCCGTGCGGTGCTGACCTCGTCGAGGTCGACGTGGGTGCCCTTGAACACGGTGGGGAACAACCGGATCAGCCGGCTGCGCGACGCCGAGGCCACCATCGTGACGTCGAGCAGGCCGTCGGTCGGGTCGGCGCCGGGGCAGATCCGCATGCCGCCGCCGTAGCTGCGGGTGTTACCGAATGCGGCGAGCGTCAACTCCGTTGTCACCTCCTCGCCGTCGAACGACATCCGAAACGGCAGCAGTCGCAGCTTCGACAGTTCGGCGATCATCGCGAGGTTGTATCGCATGCGGCCGTGGGGCCAGCGCATCCGGTTGGTCCGGTCGGTCACCAGCGAGTCGAAACCCGCGGCCATCACGGTGCCGAACCACTTGTCGGTGCCGTCGGCCCCGCGGATCCGTCCGAGGTCGATGGTCCGGGCGACCCCGCCGGTCAGGCCGTCGACAACGACGTCGGCGGCGGCTTCGGGATTACGGGTGGGAATGTCGAATTCGCGTGCGTGGTCGTTGCCGGTGCCCGCCGGAATGATGCCCAACGGGATGTCGGTCTGCGCAAGAACTTGCAGCGCAAGGGAAATGATGCCGTCGCCACCGACGACGACGAGCGCGTCCATCCCGCGTTCAAGCGCGCCCTCGACGAGTTTGCGTGCATGCTCGGCGCTGGTGCCCGCGATCGCGACGACGTCCATGCCGCGCCGATGGAATTGCGCGACAGCGCGTTCGGCCGCGTGTGGTGCGCTGCCGTGCCCCGACGCGGGGTTCGTCAGCATCGTGACGCGACCGTCGATCGTCATGGGATCAACTTGCCCGGGTTGAGGATTCCCGCCGGGTCGAGCGTGTCCTTGACCGCGCGCAGGATCGCGACGCCGAGATCGCCGACCTCGTCACGCATCCACGGCAGGTGGTCGGCGCCGACGGCGTGGTGGTGGGTGATGGTGGCCCCGGTGCGCATCATTGCCTCCGACGCCGCGGCTTTCGCCTTGCGCCACTGCTCGATCGGGTTGCCCCGCTGCCCGGCGACGACCGTGAAGTACAGCGACGCGCCGGTGGGATACACATGCGAAATGTGGCACAGCACCAGCGACGGCGTGCCGGTTTCGGTCAGCGCGTTCGTCAGCGCCTCGGTGACGGCGGCCTTGAGCGCAGGTACGTTCGACCAGTTCGTCGCCGTTTCGAGCGTCTCGCACAGCGCGCCTGCTGAGAGCAGCGAGTCACGCAGATACGGCGCGTTGAACCGGCCGTGCTCCCATGCGCGTGCGGGTTCTTCACCCAGCGAGGTGCCGCCCGCGGCCTCGAGCACCGCGCGCGTCTCGGAATGTCTGCTGGCGACATGGGCTTCGGTGCCCTCGAACATCGTGATCGCCAGGCAGCCTCCGGTGATCTGCTTTTCGCCGATGCTGTCGGTGGTCGCCAGGTTCACTCCGGTCTCGGCCTCGTCGGACAGCCGGATCACCGTCGGTCCTGTCCCGGTCTGCACGACTGTGCGCAGCGCGTCGGCACCCGTGGCGAAGTCGGGGAACGACCACGCCTCGTAGCGGGTGGCTGTCGGGACCGGATGCACCCGTACCCGCACGCGGGTGATGACCCCGAGCACGCCCTCCGATCCGATCAGCAGTTGTCGCAGGTCAGGTCCGGCCGCCGACTCCGGTGCGCGGCCGAGGTCCAACACGCCGACCGGTGTAACCGCGCGCAGACCGCGCACCATGTCGTTGAACCGGCCGTAGCCCGCCGAGTCCTGGCCCGACGACCGCGTCGCGGCGAACCCGCCGATGGTCGCGAACTGGAAACTCTGCGGGAAGTGGCCGAGCGAGAAGCCGCGCGCGCCCAGCAGGCGTTCGGCGTCCGGTCCGGTCACTCCTGCGCCGAGTTCGGCTTCTCCGGACACCTCGTCGAGGAAGTGCAGTTCGTCGAATCGGCGCAGGTCCAGGGAGATCGCCGCGCGGAAGTCGCCGCGAATCGGATCCAGGCCGCCGACGACGCTGGTGCCGCCGCCGAATGGGACGACGGCGATGCGACGCTCTCCGCACAGGTGCAGGATCGCGGCGATCTCCTCTTCGGTGCCCGGCAGCACCACCGCGTCCGGCGCGTCCTGCTCACCGGGATCGCGGCGACGCAGCAGGTCCAGCGTCGACTTGCCGCCGGCCCGGAGCAGACGGCCCTGATCGTCGACGCGGCAGTAGTCCCGTCCGACGATGCCGGTGAGTGCGTCGCGGTCCTCGTCGGTCAGCGCCGACGGGCGCAGTCGCACCTGTTCGGGTTCGAGTTCTTGGGTGGTCGACGTCTCTACGCCGAGCGCCTGTTCGAGCAGCGTCCGGATGCCGTCTGACAACGGTTTCGCCTCGGCGGGGTCACCCCAGGCGTTCCACTTCATCGGGGGCAGGAGAGCGGTCGAGTGAGCATCCGGACGCGTCATGCGTTACAGTATTACACATGTCGTCAATCCGTAACGATGACTCGACGGTCGAGGCGCGCATCATCGATGCCGCGGCGGCCTGCGTGCTCGCGGTGGGGGTCAAGCGGGTCACGCTGACCGACATCGCCCGGCGTGCGCGCATGAGCCGCCCGACCATCTATCGCAGGTGGTCCGATACGAACGGGGTCCTCGCGGCGCTGATGACCGAGCGCATCGCAGGTGTGCTGGACAAAGTGCCCGACAGCGGTTCTGACCGCAGAGCGCTGGTGCAGCGGGTCGTCGACGTGGCCCGGCATCTGCGGAACGACGAGATCATCATGTCGGTGCTGCGGGATGCACCGGAATTCGCGATGGTCTACATCGCCAACCGGCTCGGGACCAGCCAGATGATCCTCATCGACGCGTTGACCCACGCCATCAAGCTCGCCCAGGACGACGGCAGCGTACGTGCCGGTGATGCGCGCCAGCTGGCCGCGATGTGCCTGCTGATCACCCAGTCGGCGATCCAGTCCGCGCAGATGGTCGAGAAGCTGTTGGACACCGATGCGCTCGACGCCGAGTTGGCGCACGCCCTCGACGGGTATCTGGCACTGTGACCGGCTCGACGGCTCTGAATTCCGCGCGCCGCAGCGCCGAACTGGCGGCGCTGGCCGACGGCGAGCGCGTCGACGTCATCGTCATCGGCGGCGGCATCACCGGAACGGGCATCGCGCTGGACGCGGCGACCCGCGGTCTGAGCGTCGTGCTGGTGGAGAAGCACGACCTGGCGTTCGGCACCAGCCGGTGGAGCTCCAAGCTGGTTCACGGCGGGCTGCGATATCTGGCGACAGGCAACGTCGGCATCGCCCGTCGCAGCGCGGTCGAACGCGGAATCCTGATGACGCGCAACGCACCTCACTTGGTCTCGGCGATGGCGCAGCTGGTTCCGCTGCTTCCGTCCATGAACACCGCGTCGCGGGCGCTGGTGCGTTTCGGCTTCGCCGCGGGCGATGGCCTCCGCAAGCTGGCGGGCACGCCGGCCTCGGTGCTGCCCCGCTCCCGGCGGGTCGACGCGCGCCGGGCCGTTGAGCTGGCGCCGACCGTGCGCCGCGACGGTCTCGACGGCGCGTTCCTGGCGTATGACGGACAGTTGATCGACGACGCCCGCCTGGTCACCGCGGTGGCGCGAACGGCGGCCCAGCACGGTGCCCGGGTGTTGACGCGGGTGGCGGCGTCGCACGCGACCGGCACCTCGGTGCGGCTGACCGATCAGCTCACCGGCGAGTCGTTCGACGTCGCCGCGCGGGCGGTGATCAACGCCTCCGGGGTGTGGGCGGGCGAGGTGGATTCCTCGATCAAGCTGCGGCCCAGCCGCGGAACGCATCTGGTGTTCGACGCTGCGGTATTCGGCAATCCGGTTGCAGCGCTGACTATTCCGATACCCGGCGAGATCAACCGCTTCGTGTTCGCGATGCCCGAGCAGTTGGGCCGGGTGTACCTCGGGCTCACCGACGAGGACGCCCCAGGCCCGGTCCCCGACGTGCCCGAACCCGCGCCCGAGGAGGTCTCGTTCCTGCTCGACACGGTGAACACCGCCCTGGATGTCGCGTTGAGCCCGTCCGACGTGATCGGCGCCTACGCGGGTCTGCGTCCGCTGATCGACACCGGCGCGGGCCGCACCGCCGACGTCTCACGCGAACACGCGGTCGTCGAATCACCCTCGGGCGTCATCAGCGTCATCGGCGGCAAGCTGACCGAGTACCGCTTCATGGCCGAGGATGTGCTGGACCGGGCGATCGAGTGGCGCGGGCTGACCGCGACCGACTGCCGCACCCGTAACCTGCCGCTTGTCGGGGCGCCGTCGAATCCGGTTGCCACGCTGCGTCACCCGACGGAGATGCCGGGTTCACTGGTGGCCCGCTTCGGCGCCGAGGCGCCGAATGTCATCGCCGCCGCCGCGTGCGAGCGGCCTACGGAAGCGGTCGCCGAGGGGATCGACGTCATCCGTGCGGAATTCGAGTACGCGGTGACCCATGAGGGCGCGCTGACCGTCGACGACATTGTCGACCGCCGCACCCGCATCGGCCTGGTCGAGGCCGACCGCGAACGGGTGCTGGCGGTAGCCGACGAGTTCTTGGTGTCAGCGCGCGAACGGTAGCCTCGCGCCTCTTTCGCCGGGGCCGACGAAATGGTCGATTCCGCGCGCGCATTCCCGCCCAAACGTCGGTTTCGACGCTGAAGGTTGCGGCGCCGCTGGAGGTTACAGCGGGATGTTCTTGTGCCGGCCGCGGCGTGCCGGCGCCTCGGCCAGCGCCTGGGTCAACTTGCTGCGGGTGTGCGCCGGGTCGATCTTCTCGTCCACGACGCCGATGTCGATCGCGGAATCGACTCCGCCCGCGATCTTCTCGTGCTCGACGGCCAACTGCTCGTGCAGGGCCTCACGCTCGGCGAGATCTTCCACGGCGGCCAGCTTCTTCTTGTGCAGGATGCCGACCGCGGCCTTGGCGCCCATGACGGCGACCTCGGCATCCGGCCATGCGTAGACCTTCGTCGCACCCAGCGAGCGCGAGTTCATCGCGATGTAGGCGCCGCCGTAGATCTTGCGCGTCACCAGCGTGACCCGCGGGACCGAGCACTCGCCGAACGCGTGCAGCAGCTTGGCTCCGCGCCGCACGACGCCGCCCCACTCCTGATCCACGCCGGGCAGGTAACCGGGAACGTCGACAACGTTGATGATCGGAATCCCGAACGCGTCGCACAGGCGCACGAATCGCGCTGCCTTCTCGGCACTTTCGGAATTCAGGCAGCCGCCGAGACGCAGCGGGTTGTTGGCGATGACGCCGACGGAGCGGCCGGACAACCGACCGAGACCGATGACGATCGACGGGGCCCACTTGGCCTGGAACTCCTCGAACGGCACGCCCTCGTCCAACAATGCCTCGACGAGCGGGTGCACGTCGTAGGCGCGTCGCGCCGACTCCGGCAGCAGCGCGTGCAGGTCGGTGTCGCCCGCTTCGGCCTTGGCCCGGTCGAAATGGCCCTGCTGGCAGAACAATCCGACCAGCCGGCGGCCGCGCTCGTAGGCGTCGAGCTCGTCGTCGGCGACGATGTGGCACACGCCGGACTTCTTATGGTGGGTGTCCGGGCCGCCGAGGCTCGCCATGTCGACGTCCTCGCCGGTGACGCTGCGCACCACGTCGGGTCCGGTGACGAACACCCGGCTCTCCGGCGCCATCACGATCACGTCGGTGAGGGCGGGTCCGTAGGCCGCACCGCCGGCAGCGAAGCCGACGACGACCGAGATCTGCGGGACGTAGCCGGACGCCCGGATCATCGCCTCGAACACCAGGCCGACCGCGTGCAGCGCCTTGACGCCCTCGGCGAGGCGGGCGCCGCCGGAGTGCCAGATGCCCACGATCGGGCTCTGCTCCTCGATGGCCTGGTCGTAGGCGTCGACGATATGGGCACAGCCCTCGACGCCCATGGCCCCGCCCATGACGGTGCCGTCGGTGCAGAACGCGATGGTGCGCAGCCCGTTGACGGTTCCGGCCGCGGCGAGAACGCCCGAACGGTCGCGCTCGTGGAGCAGTTCGACACTGCCGTCGTCGAAGAAGGTGCTCAGACGCAGCAGCGGGTCACGAGGGTCGAGCGATTCGCCGACTGTCTCGGGCGCCATGGTCGTCATTCAATACCTCCTGTTGCGCTGGATCCCGGGGAGTGTCAGTACTTCCCGAAAGCGAGCGCGACGTTGTGCCCACCGAATCCGAACGAGTTGTTGATCGCGTACTGGTAATTGCCTGACCGCGGTTCACCGGCTACCACGTCCAGATCGATCTCCGGGTCGAGATTTCGCAGGTTCAGCGTCGGCGGAATGATGCCTTCGCGCAACGCCATAACGGTCAGGATGGACTCCACGGCACCGACCGCGCCAACCGAGTGGCCGAGCGCCGCCTTGGGTGCGTACACCGCAGGCTTGTGGCCGCCCATCGCGTTGTTGATCGCCTTGCCCTCGGCCACATCGCCGACGCTGGTGCCGGTGGCATGCGCGTTGACGTGGTCGATGTCAGTGGGCTGCAGCCCGGCGAGCTGGATGGCGCGCGTCATCGCGTGACCGGCCTGTTCGCCGTTCGGGTCCGGCGCCACGATGTGGTAGCCGTCCGAGGTGATGCTGGCTCCCATGATCCGAGCCAGGATGTTGGCGCCGCGGGCCTTGGCGTGCTCTTCGGTCTCGATGACCATCAGCGCACCCCCTTCGCCGAACACGAACCCGTTACGGTCCTTGTCGAACGGGCGGCATGCGCCGGCAGGGTCATCGTTGGTGGTGGACAAGACGATTCGCATCTGAGCGAAGCCGGCGATCGGCACCGCCTCGATCTTGGTCTCCACCCCGCCGCAGATCGCGATGTCCGCATCGCCGAGCACGATGTTGCGCCAGGCGTGCGCGATGCCTTCAGAACCCGATGCGCAGGCCGACACCGGAGTGACCACCCCGGCGCGGGCCTTTCGCTCCAACCCCACCGCGGCGGCAGCTGCATTGGGCATGTACATCTGCACCGCCAGCGGGGAAACCGCCTTGAGGCCCTTGGCGCGCATGTTGTCGTAGCTGAACACCAACTCCTCGGTGGAGCCCATGCCGGTGCCGACCGACACCATCAGCCGTTTGGGGTCGACCTCGGGGGTGCCCGCGTCTTCCCAGACCCGCCGGCTCAGAACCGTCGACATCTTCTGCAGATACGACAGCCGGCGCAGTTCCACCCGGGTCAACTCGTGGTCGAAGTCCTCGAGGAGATGCCCGCCGATGCGAACCGGCAGGTCATACTCCTCGACGAATGGGTCCTCGAGCCTGCGGATTCCGCTCTGGCCGTCCAGCAGCTTCTTCCAGGTGTCGTCCGCGCTGGTGGCCAGGGCCGTCGTCATGGCGATACCCGTGACGACGACGTTGGGGAAACCGTCCCCCGTGGAAAGTGCGGCTGACCCTGCCATTCCTGCCCGAAGATTCCTTCCGCTCAGTAGCGTCCGAAGGCCAGGGCGACATTGTGTCCACCGAAGCCGAACGAGTTGTTGATGGCGTACTGGTAGTCGCCATAACGAGGCTCGCCCGCAACCACATCGAGATCGATCTCAGGATCGGGCGTCTCGTAGTTGAGTGTCGGCGGGATGACGCCGTCACGCAGCGAGAGCACGGTCAGAGCTGACTCCAGCGCGCCGACCGCTCCGATGGAGTGGCCGAGCGCCGACTTCGGCGCGTAGACCGCGGCGTGCTCCACCCCAGCCGACCGGATCGCGTTGGCCTCGGCGACGTCACCGATGGACGTGGCCGTGGCGTGGGCGTTGACGTGCTGGATGTCCTGGGGATCCAGGCCCGCGGTCTCCATCGCACGCTTCATCGCCTGACCGGCGCGAAGCCCGTCGGACGCGGGCGCCACCATGTGGAAGGCATCGGACGTGATGCCCGCACCCATCAGGCGGGCCAGCGGCTTGGCACCACGAGCCTTGGCGTGCTCCTCGGTCTCGATGACCATGAGCGCACCGGCCTCGCCGAAGACGAACCCGTCGCGGTTCTTGTCGAACGGGCGCGAGGCGCCCTCGGGATCCTCGTTGTTGGTCGACATCGCGCGCATCATCGAGAACGCCGCGATCGGCAGCGCTTCGATTCCGCCCTCGACGCCGCCGACGACGGCGATGTCGGCGTCACCCATGACAATCTGACGCCAGCCGTGGGCGATGGCCTCCGAACCTGATGAGCAAGCCGAGACCGGGGTGATGACCCCGGCCCTCGCGCCCAACTGCAGACCGATCACCGCGGCCGCACCGTTCGGCATGATCATCTGCACCGCGAGCGGCGACACCTTGCGGGGGCCGCCCTCGTTCATCGCGTCGTAGGTCTCGACGATCTTCTCGCCGCCACCCAGGCCGGTGCCGACGACCACGGCGAAGCGATCCGGATCGACCTCGGGCGTACCCGCGGTCTCCCAGAGCTGGCCAGAGAGGAACTTGGCCATGCGCTGGACATACGACATCCGTCGCATGTCCAGTCGCGTCATGTGGTCGTCGATCGCGTCAACGAGGTGACCACCGATGCGGACCGGCAGGTCCCATTTGGTGACGAACTCATCCTCGAGGACGCGGATGCCGCTTTCTCCGGCCAGCAGCCCCTTCCACGTGCTCTCGATGTCCGCCGCGACCGACGTGGTCGCCGTGACGGCGGTCACGACGACGTTGGGGAAACCGCCGTTAGCAGTGGAAGGTCTACTCATGCCCGATCGGCTTCGATCTGCGCGCGGATGGCCGCGGCCGCTTCGGGGTTCTCTTCCTCGAGCTTCTGGATGTAGGTGACGACGTCACCGACGGTGCGAAGACCGGCGAGATCCTCGTCGGGGATCTTCACGCCGTACTTGTCCTCGGTCTGCACGGCGATCTCGACCATCGACAGCGAGTCGATGTCCAGGTCGTCGACAAAGCTCTTCTCAGGGGTGACCTCGGAAGGCTCGATGCCGGTGACCTCTTCGATGATCTCGGCGAGACCGGTGATGATTTCGTCCTGACTGGCGGGCACGGTGGCTCCTTCTATTTAGTGGTGTTACTTGTTGGGAATGACGATCGTTATGTGGTTGTGTCTGGCGCAGGCCTGCCTATGAGAGTTCGGCGAGCCCGTCCAGGTCAGCGGGGGACTTGACGGCATGCGTCGGCACCCCCCGAAGTTCTCTTTTCGCGATACCCGCGAGAGCCCCGGCCGGCGGGAACTCGACGATCGCGGTCACATCGAGCCGGCGCATCGTCTCGGTGCACAGATCCCAACGGACCGGGCGCGTCATCTGCGCCACCAGCTTGCTCATGGCGTCGGCAGCCGAATCCACCGGCTGGCCATCCGCGTTCGACAGTAGCGTCGTGTTCGGCTCTGTGCTCGTTACACCGTCCGCCGCGGCGGCATAACCGTCGAGGGCCGAGGCCATGTAGTGGGTGTGGAACGCACCGGCGGTCGCCAGCTTGCGCACCCGCGCCTTCTCCGGCGGATCCTCGACCAGCTTGTCCAGCGCGGCGATCGCACCGGCGGCGACGATCTGTCCGGCTGCGTTGCGGTTGGCCGGGACCAGGTCGAGCGCTTCGAGGCGGGCCAGCACATCGGCTTCCTCGCCGCCGAGCACGGCCGCCATGCCCGTGGGCTCGACCGCGCACGCCTTGGCCATCTCGGCACCCCGGGTGGCCGCTAGCTTGACTGCGTCGTCGGCGGAGATGACGCCGGCGATTGCGTAAGCGGCGATCTCGCCGACGGAGTGGCCGGCCACCACGGTCTTCTTGCCGGCGATTAAACCGCGACGGGTTAGTTCCTCATGGGCCAGCAGCGTCGCCGCGACGACGAGCGGCTGGGTCACCGCGGTGTCGGTGATCTCCTCTGCGGAGGCGGTGGTGCCCAAGCGGGCCAAGTCCAGCCCGCTGATCTCGGACCATCCGGCGAGCCGCTCGGCGGCACCGGGCAGCTCCAGCCATGCGGCGAGCATGCCGGGCGTCTGGGAGCCCTGTCCGGGCGCGAGAAGTGCAAGCACTCCTTAAGAGAACACTGTGAAGACGGGTTTGCGCGGTGTAAGAGATTATGAACCTCGTCTTATGTTTTTGTGGAGACTCTACAAAATCGCCTGTGATGCGACGCTACCGAAATCTGGCCGCGATCTACGGCTTGTCCAGCTGAGGGTTGAGCGGTGCTGGTCGCAGCGCTGAACGCGCCGGATTGATCATGTTTGCTGTGCTCGTCTGGTATGGCTGGCGGCCCAATCGGCCGACGGTGATCGCCACCCGCAGCACATAGGCGTCGCGCGGAAGCGTGGGATCCCGCCCGGTGAAGTCGGCGATTCGTCTCAGCCGGTACCGGACGGTATTTGGATGAACGAACAATTTGCGCGCGCAGGCCTCGATGGCCCCACCGGAGTCGAGATAGGCATCGAGGGTCTCCGTCAACGCCGGACCCGCGTCGGCCAGCGGCCTCATCACCTCGGTTTCCAACGCCGCGATCGCCGACACATCGCCCAGCAGTGCGCGTTCCGGGAGCAGTTCGCGCGCCGACACCGGCCGCGGCGCGCCCGACCAGCCCACGACGGCGTTCATGCCCGCGATGGCCTCGGTCGCGCTGCGGTGCGCGCTCGCCAGCGTGGTGGCGGTGGGTCCGACCACGACCGGACCCTCGGCGAACACCGTCATCATGTCGGCCAGGAACTTGTCGGTCGGGGAGAGCGCACCCGACACGATCGCGACCAGCCATGTGCCGTGCACGTCCGACAGCGCGGCGCGGCCGTTGCGCCGCACCACGTCGTGGACGTCGTCGCTGGCCAGATCGATGCGGTCGGGCTGAGGCAGCCCGACGATGACGGTGGCGGGTGCGGTGGCGTCCCAGTTCAGCGTGGCCGCTTGGGACTGCAGTTCGGGACCGACGTCGCCGCGTACCACCGCGTCGACGACGTTGGCCTCCATTCTGGTGTCCCATGCGCCGCGCGCCTCGGCCTGATCGGCGTAGGCACTGGCCGCGGCGAACGCCAGGTCGCGGCTGTAACGCAGGATGCCCGCGGTCAGCGCGGTCAGCTGCTCCTCGGAGCGGGCCAGCAGCGGCACCACTTCTTCGAAGAACTCCATGGTGACGCGCACCATCTCCACCGACTGCCGCAGCGCGATGCGCCGCCGCAGGTCCTGTGGCACCACCTCGAAGGCCTGTGCCGTGTAGCTGACGTTGCTCTGCGGGTCGCGCATCCACTCGACAAAGTTGACCACCGCGGTCTGCACGACCAGCTGGACACTGGCCCGCTGCGAGGCCTCGAGTTCGGCGAAGAACGGCAGGCGTTCCTCCATCGCGCGCACCGCTTCGGTGGCCAGTCGACCCGAATACTGCTGCAACCGGCGCAGCACCGAGTCGGGAACGGCCTCGAGGACCTCCACCGTCGACTTCGGTGGCACGAACCGGTTGTCAGGCACCTCCAAAGGCTACGCCACCGCTATGGAGGAAACCTCTAAGCGGCGGAGGTGGCTGCGCCACGCTTCCGTCCAATCGTGGCTACGCCACTTCAGGCTCAATGTCGTGGCTACGCCACTCCCGGGTCCGACGTCTGCTCGGGGGCGGCCAGCACGTCATCGATCTCGTACTTCTTGGCCGCCTCGACCGCGACGGACTTGTCGATGTTGCCGTCGCGGGCCAGTCCTTCGAGCACGGCGACCGCGATCGACTCGCCATCGGTGTTGTAGTACCGACGCGCGGCGGGGCGGGTGTCGGAGAAGCCGAACCCATCGGTCCCCAGCGTGATGTAGGTGCCGGGAACCCACGCCCGGATCTGCTCGGGGACACCGCGCATCCAGTCCGACACCGCGATGACCGGGCCTTGGGCGTCGGCGAGCACCTTGGTGATGTACGGGGTGCCCGCCGGCTGGTCCGGATGGCGCAGCCGTCGTTTCTCGATCTCGACGCCGTCGCGGTTGAGCTCGCCCCAGCTGGTCACCGACCACACGTCGGCGGCGACATCCCATTCGTCGGCGAGCAGCTCGGCGGCCTTGAGAGCCGACGGCATGGCCACGCCCGACACCAGGATCTGAGCCGCATTGGACCGCTTCTCGGGTGCGGGCTGGTAGCGGTAGATGCCGCGCAGCAGGCCCTCGACGTCGAGGCCCTCCGGCTCCGGCGGCTGGACGTAGGGCTCGTTGTAGATCGTCATATAGAAGTAGACGTTCTCGGGGTCCTCGCCGTACATCCGGCTCAGACCGCTCTCGACGATGTAGGCGATCTCGTAGGCGAACGCCGGATCGTAGGCGACGACCGCGGGGTTGGACGCGGCCAGCAGCAGCGAATGCCCGTCGGCGTGCTGAAGGCCCTCACCCACCAGCGTGGTGCGCCCCGCCGTGGCGCCGAGAAGGAAGCCTCGCGTCATCTGGTCGGCGGCCGCCCACAGGTTGTCGCCGGTGCGCTGGAATCCGAACATCGAATAGAAGATGTAGATCGGGATCATCGGCTCGTTGTGCGTCGAGTAGCACGTGCCTGCCGCGATGAAACTGGCAGAGGACCCGGCCTCGTTGATGCCCTCGTGCAGGATCTGGCCGACCTCGGATTCCTTGTAGGCCAACATCAATTCGGCGTCGACCGAGGTGTACAGCTGACCGTTGCGGTTGTAGATCTTGAGGTTGGGGAACCACGAGTCCATCCCGAACGTGCGCGCCTCGTCGGGGATGATCGGCACGATGCGCCAACCGATCTCTTTGTCGCGCAACAGTTCCTTGAATGTCCGGACCGTGGCCATCGTCGTGGCCACCTCCTGCTTGCCGGACCCCTTCTTGAGCGCCTTATAGGTGTCCCGACCCAACAGTGTCAGCGACTTGGTCTTGGTGCGACGCTCGGGCAGGAACCCGCCGAGCGCGCGCCTGCGGTCGAGCATGTAGCGGATCTCGGGTGCTTCCGGGCCGGGGTGGTAGTACGGCGGAAGGTACGGGTTCTCCTCGAGTTGCTGGTCGCTGATGGGGATGCGCTGGGCATCGCGGAAGTACTTGAGGTCTTCGAGCGCAAGCTTTTTCATCTGATGGGTGGCGTTGCGGCCCTGGAAGTGCGCGCCCAACGAGTAACCCTTGATGGTCTTGGCCAGGATGATCGTCGGTTGGCCCTTGTGCTCCATGGCGGCGCGGTAGGCGGCGTAGACCTTGCGGTAATCGTGGCCGCCGCGTTTGAGGTTCCAGATCTCGGAGTCCGACATCTTCTCGACGAGCGCCTTGGTGCGGGGATCGCGGCCGAAGAAGTGGTCGCGCACGTAGGCGCCGTCGTTGGCCTTATAGGTCTGGTAGTCACCGTCGGGTGTGCTGTTCATCAGGTTGACCAGCGCGCCGTCGCGGTCGGCATGCAGCAGCGCATCCCATTCGCGGCCCCACACCACCTTGATGACGTTCCAGCCGGCCCCGCGGAAGAACGATTCGAGCTCCTGAATGATCTTGCCGTTTCCGCGTACCGGCCCGTCGAGGCGCTGCAGGTTGCAGTTGACCACGAAGGTGAGGTTGTCCAGCCCTTCCAGCGCGGCGACGTGCGCCAGGCCCCGGCTCTCGGGTTCGTCCATCTCCCCGTCGCCGAGGAACGCCCACACGTGCTGATCGGAGGTGTCCCTGATCTCCCGGTCGTGCAGGTAGTGGTTGAACCGGGCCTGGTAGATGGCGTTCATCGGGCCCAGCCCCATGGAGACCGTTGGGAACTCCCAGAAGTCGGGCATCAGCCGCGGATGCGGGTACGACGGCAGCCCGCCGCCGGGGTGGCTGTGCTCCTGGCGGAAGCCGTCGAGTTGGTCGGCCGACAGGCGTCCTTCCAGGTACGCGCGGGCGTAAATGCCCGGTGAGGCGTGACCTTGGATGAACACGTGGTCGCCGCCGCCGGGATGCTGCTTGCCGCGGAAGAAGTGGTTGAAGCCGACCTCGTAGAGCGCGGCCGACGATGCGTATGTCGAAATATGGCCGCCGACACCGACTCCCGGCCGTTGTGCGCGGTGCACCATGATCGCGGCGTTCCACCGGATCCAGGTGCGGTAGCGGCGTTCGACGTCCTCGTCGCCGGGAAACCACGGCTCCAGCTCGGTGGGGATGGTGTTGACGTAATCGGTCGACGTCAGCGACGGGATGGCCACGCGCTGTTCGCCGGCGCGTTCGAGCAGACGCAACATCATGTAGCGTGCCCGCGCGGGGCCGGACTGTTCGAGCAGCTGATCAAACGATTCCAGCCATTCGCCGGTCTCTTCGGGATCGATGTCGGGCAGATACGACGCGACGCCTTCGCGGATCACCCTGACCCGGTCGTGTTCGGCTGCGTTGGTGGAGTTTTGGGCCAGGTCCTGGCGCGCGAACTCGGTGGTCAACTTCCGCTCCTTGGTAGGCGGTTCGGGTGCCCCCGCTCCTCGCGCAGATGTTTTCTGCGCTCGAACCGTGAGCGACGGGTTCCATCCTTCTCCCATCCTGCCCCACACGCACCGGTGGGGGTTGCCGACTGCGATGAACCGGCGGTCGCCGGAGCGACCCGGTAACGTCTGCAGCCGTGGTGATCGGTGCGCTGGTGCAAAAACCGCTGCGGATCGGCGCACTCGTGGTCGGCATCTCGGCTGCGGCCGCCATGGTCGTCGTCGGCTGCAGCAGCGTCACCGAGGGCTCCGCACAGGTGGACGCAGCCGAGGCGCCGGTGTACCGCGCGTCGGTGTCGGCCTCGCTGGCGGAGTCGGCGGCCAGTTCCAGCGCCAGGGAGTCCGAACGTCAGGCTTCGATCACCAAGGAGGCGATCCACTCCTCGTGCGAGACGCTGAGCTCCACCAGCGTCGAGGCGATCACCGCGGTCAACGCCTACGTCGATGCGTTCAACCGGAGCGCGGGGGATGTGCCCGCCAAGGCCGGGCCTGCGATCGACGCCCTGAACCACAGCGCCGACATGGTGGCGCGCTCCATCGCCGATCCGCTGGGTCCTGAGCTGACCGATGCGCTCAACGGCTGGGTGGACGCCGCCAGGGACGTGGCCACGGCGATCGCAGGTAACTACGGGCCCGACGAGTTCAACGCCGCGATCACCGCGCTCAACGACACCAAGACCACCGCGCTCAACCTCTGCGACGCCGCGTATTGACCGGGCGGATATTTGGCAAACCTTGCTGCCAGTCGCGTGCGGGTGCAGTGCTTCGTGCGACGATAGGGCGCAGGACAATCGCCTAATAGATGCCGAGCGCAACGTGCGCCCGAGCCGGCTGAAGGAGGACCGACCGTGGTCGCGGCGGATGACGCCCCGAACTACGCCCACAGACTGGGCATCCAAAAAGATCAGGTTGTACAGGAACTGGGCTGGGACGAGGACGTCGACGACGACATCCGAGCCGACATCGAGGAAGCGTGCGGCGGCGAGCTGCTCGACGAGGATGCCGACGAGGTCATCGACGTGGTGCTGCTCTGGTGGCGCGACGACGACGGGGACCTCGTGGATGCGCTGATGGACGCCATCACTCCGTTGGCCGACGACGGCGTCATCTGGGTGGTGACCCCGAAGACGGGCAAACCCGGCCACGTCCAACCGGCCGAGGTCGCCGAGTCGGCGCCCACCGCCGGCCTGATGCAGACGTCATCGGCCAACCTCGGTGACTGGATCGCCACCCGGCTGGTGCAGCCGAAGTCGAAGGCAGCGGGGAGGCGCGGATGAGCGCTTGCGCGAAGACCAGAGGGCTGCGATGACGATCGAGGTCGGCACCGAGGCACCCGATTTCACGCTCAAGGACCAGAACGGTCAGCCCGTCACGCTGAGCGATTTCCGGGGCGCCAAGAACGTACTGCTGGTGTTCTTCCCGCTGGCGTTCACCGGCATCTGCCAGGGTGAACTCGACGAGATCCGCGACCGGTTGCCCGAGTACGAGAACGACGACACCGCGACGCTGGCGATCTCGGTGGGCCCACCGCCCACGCACAAGATCTGGGCCACCCAGAGCGGCTTCACGTTCCCCGTGTTGTCGGATTTCTGGCCCCACGGAGAGGTCGCGATGGCCTACGGGGTGTTCAACCAGGACGCGGGTATCGCCAACCGCGGAACGTTCGTCGTCGACCGCGGCGGGATCGTCCGGTTCGCCGAGATGAAGGAGCCGGGGGAGGCCCGCGATCAGGCTCTGTGGACGGACGCGCTGACGGCGCTGCGCTCCGGCTGAGGTGATTTCTCGTCGCAGGTCATTGCCGTGTAACTTGCCCAGACGAGGGCGCGTAGCTCAGTGGTAGAGCTCTGGTTTTACACACCAGCGGTCGGCGGTTCGATACCGTCCGCGCCCACCGATGTTGTCCCAGTTCGAGTGCCGTTACCGTCGTGGCGGTCAACCCCCCGCTGTGCCAAGAATGTGCCAACGGGTCAGTGCCTCCGGAAGCAACGGTTCTGCCTTGGGTCGCCTTGGCGGCTGCCACGTCAGGCGGACCTGAACAGGACATGCTCCGCGATCGCGATCTGCGCTGAGCGGCTGTAGCCCTACGCCGGCTGGACACCGAACTCGAAGCAGTGTGCAACGACTTCACCGAAGCACTCGGAAACCCGCAACAGACCTCGGTATCGACTTGAGGCCCTTTGGGCACTGGCCTGGCCCCAGAATCGCATGCGGTCGTCCGTGCAAGGCTAGCCGCTCATCGCCGGCGTTCTTGAATAGTTGTCGGGTCAATACTTCGTGGCGGATCCTTGGGGGCCAGGCGTTTCCCTCGCATTTTCTTGTTGCTGCTTCCATCGCTGACGCGCGGTGCGATCAGCGTCGAGGTGCAGAGAAACAGGCGAAGGCTAGCCCCAATGATTTTTGAGACGCATTGGCAACCGTAATGTCGATCGGTGACGTACTGCATGCTGAGGAGCCGCACACGCGCCCGCTATTATGGATATCAGCGGTTATCCAAAATAAACGGCTCCGTATTCATCAGAATGAATCACGCTCTCGGCGTCGACTTCAGTTGGCGGACATATCAATTCACCAGTTCGGCGTCGGCGAGCGCCGCCCGGACGGGACCCGCTTGTGCCCCGACGAGGCAGAATGAGACACGGATTCGCCGGCTTGCGTCGCCGCCGACCGATACCAGGGCAGCGATTCCCTCGGTGTCGATGCGGTTCACCCGGGTCAGATCGAGCGCCAATAGTGCCGGCGATCGCTTCAGTTCAGTGGCCACGACCTGGCGCATCGTCGCGGTTGCTCCGCGGGCCAGCTCACCGCTCACATGTATGACGCTCTTGTTCGTCGGGGATCGCTTCACGTCGACGGTGACGGAGCAGGTTCGTGTTTGCCTTCCTTCCGCTTGATCGTTCACTTCACTGCCGGTGCGCATTTTTGTGGCATCAGTGGAATCCATTGACGGCAGTGGGATAGCGACGGAGGCTCGATGTGCACGGCGTTAACGGTGGGAAGGCGGGCTCGGCGCCACACCGGCCCGGCGGATCGAAAAACACCGTTGAGGGTAGGCACGCCCGAACAGCATGTGGGCGCGGCAAGAGCGCTCCTCCGTTGCTTCTTCCGAAGTGCGTTCCCGAGCGCGTATTGACCTGTTAGGCCGAACCGGCCCGGCGAGATTGCACCTGCGGGTCCGGTTCGCTATCACCGATGAAATGCCAACGTTAGGCGTCAGCCTGGATCTACGGACTGGAGGTAACGCGTGACCCATCCGTCGGGTATTCCGGTGTTCGAACGGTTCTTCCGCTCGGTCGCAAGCATCAACATCGACAAGAACGACTTACGTCGCTTTCGGGAGTTCGTCGACGAGCAGATCGATGACATTGCCATTGCCGGGCGCAACTCGGCCAAGTGGAACGGACGTGACGTAATCGTGGCGCAGGACCTTCCGATCACCAAAGGCATTCAGGAACGAATGCGCGAGTTCGACAAGCTCGAGGAAGCTGAGCAGATCCGCGAGCTGCTGCGCCATGTGGTGCGACAACCACCTGGGGACGTTACCTTCGCCGAGGACACCGAGCAGCTGCTGCCAGAGCTGTTCGGCGGGTTGAGCATCGCGCTGGCCCGTTCGTTTCGCGTAGTGGACCCAACGGTGTCCAACCCGTCGACTGAGCATTGGAACCGGGTGTTCACGCTATTCCGGCTGGTGTTCTGATGCTGACGGTCCCCACCGATCGTGACTGACCCCAGCGTGTGAAATTGCGGGGCTGAAATCGTCCCGGCAGTGCGAGGCGCCCGGCCGTTTCGGCGGGGCAGTCTTTGACAACATTCGCTGATGAATTGGAAGGGGAGCTGACATGACTCTGTCCGTGAAAGGTTCTGCTGGTCAGGCGCAGTGGCGCCCGTTTCGCGAGTTCGAGAATCTCTATGCGGAGATGGATCGGCTGGCGCAGTCGGTATTCGGTGGCCTCACTGGTGAGGGTGCCTGGTTGCCGGCGGCCGACGTCGTCGAGACCGACAGCGCTTATGTCATCGAAGTCGAGCTTCCGGGTGTGCGACGCGAGGACGTCGACGTCGAGCTGAACGGCGACGAGTTGGTGGTAACCGGCGAGGTGAAGGAGCGCAAGCGCGAGGGTCTGTTCCGCCGCCGGACCCGACGAGTCGGTGAGTTCGAGTTTCGCGTTACGCTGCCGGGCTACCGTCGCGACGGCGACATCGAGGCGTCGATGGCGTATGGCGTGCTGACCGTCTATGTACCGAAGGCGGAAAGCGCCAAGTCAAGCAAGATCACGGTGCGTGAGTCGGGCAACGGCTCACCCTAGACGCCCGTTGCAGCGGATCCCCGCCTAGTCATCGGGGTTCAGGAATCGCCACGCCCGCGTCGCGGCGTGCAGGTTGAACCGGGTATCGACGTTGCGGAGGTCGTGGCCGGTGAGTTCAGCGATGCGCGCCAGCCGGTAGCGCAGCGTGCTGCGATGAATGTGTAGCGCGGCGGCGGATTCGTCATAATTTCCACCGCACTCCAGGTAATCGCTCAGGGTCATCACCAGTTCGGAGTTCTTGCTGTCGTCGTAATCCAGGAGCGTGCCCAGCCATTCGCGCACGAAACTTTCGACCTCGCCGTGGCGATGGGCGGCGTCGATGAGGCGATAGAAACCGAGTTCGTCGAACGCCGCCGCGCCTTGTGGACTGACTGAGCGCAGCCGGATGCTCATGGCCCGACGGGCTTCCATGAAGGACTGTGGAAAGTCGTTGGGCACCAAGCATCGGGAGCCGACACCGATCACGCTGGTGGTCTTGCCAAGGATTTCACTGACCGCGTGGTGTAACGCCTGCGGGTCCGGGCGGCCGTCCGTGAGCAGCACAACCAGGCCCCCGTGGCGCCCTTGCAGGTAGTTCAGATGCAAGGCGGTCGCGGCGCGCCCGGCGGCGGTTGCCAGCGCGCTCTCTGCGCGACCGGCGGTTTGCATCACCACCACATGGTGCGGTCGCCGCAGGTCATGGCCCACGGCATCGGCGCGAGCGTAGGCACCGTCCCGGTCGGTGCCCGCCAACAGATCATCGACAAGATCGCGGCGCAGACTGAGCTCGATCTCAGCGACGGCTCGCTTGTGGGAAAGCTCCAGCGCCAAAACGGTGCTTCCGTAGCGCAGGGCAAGCAAGTTGTCCTCGGTCACCGTGTCTTCCGGGTCGTCCAACGCGAGGACACCGAGGATCTCGGCACGGGGTTGGACGAGTGTGAGTACTCGACGTCCGATTCGTGCCTGACCGGTCTGTGCGGCCAGCTCGTGCAGTAGGAGTTCGCGCTCGTCCGGCATCTGTTTGGGGTAGGGCTGCGGTTGCCCGGAACCGGCCCAACAGCGCAGGTTGCCGAACCGATCCTCGATACCCACCGAATGCCCCGTCAGGTCATTCAGAGCATCCGCGATACCCTGCTCGCCCATACCCGCGGCCACTGCCGCGCTCAGGGCTTCGTGCACGTTCATCTGCCGCTGAAGCCGCGTCACCGTGGTGCGGAGTTCACGGTTCGCTGCCTTCAGATCGGCGTTCAATTTTGCCAGCTTCGCCGAATCAGCGGAGTCGCGGTGGAAGATCTCGCCGGCGTTGGAGTCACCGAAAGTGAGACGCGACAACGCCACCAAACCCGCTGACGAAGCCTGTTTGTCCTGGCGTGTGCCCTGTGCCGGGCTGTGCGATTCATCGTCCATTTTGGAGCGGCCAGACTCCGCTCCTCCTCTCGAACCCACGCGGGGCCGGAGTGCCCGCCACGGCGACACCGAGGAACATTTTACCCGAAGCTGGAGTTTCCGAACCGCCTTTCCGGGTCCGAAAGTGACGACCCGGCGTCCGAAATGCAAACCCTACTCCAGTGTGGTGCTGACAGGACGAATCGGAGTCCAGATTTTCGGCTCAGCGGGAGCACGCGACAGCCGCTACGGGTTGCCAGACTACTTGTTTGGGAGCGAAATACGACGCGCATTACAGCGCGACTGCTGCCGTCCGCCGTTGTCGGCGGTTGCGTGTAACGACCTTCGCAACTTAGGAGAAGTCATGGCTTTAATGCGTATGGCCTACAGGCATAGGGGGAGTGATGGCTGACCATTCGACGGTTGCGACATCGGCGGTGCGGCCCAATGAGCCCGCCCGCCAGGTGATCGCCACCTTCGACAGTTACGCCGACGCTGAACGCGCGGTCGACTACCTGTCCGATCAGCGTTTCGAGGTAAACCGGGTGGCCATCGTGGGCCGGGACTTGGAGTACGTGGAACAGGTGCTGGGCCGGCTGAACTACGGCGGGGCGGCGCTGCGCGGTGCCGGCTCGGGCGCTCTGGTGGGCGCGCTGATCGGGTGGATCTTCGGGTTGTTCAACTGGGTCGAACCATTGATCTCGGCCCTGGTGCTGGCCGGCTACGGCTTGGTCTTCGGCGCCGTCGTGGGTGCGCTGTTCGGGCTGCTGGTGCATGCGCTGCAGCGCGGCCAACGCGATTTCCACTCCGTTAGTGGGCTGCGACCCAAGTATTACGACGTCGTCGCGGACGTGGAGGTGGCCGATCGTGCGCTGCAACTCCTCGCCGGCGGCAATCGAAAGGAATAGACGATGGCAACAGCGGTAGGCATCGATCTCGGAACAACGAACTCGGTGATCGCCGCCTGGCAGGGCGGGGAGCCGATTGTGATTCCCAACGCCGAGGGCGCGCGAACCACGCCCTCGGTGGTGGCCTTCACGGAAAACGGCGAGCGTCTGGTCGGGCAACTGGCCAGGCGGCAGTCGATCATGAACCCGAAGGGCACCATCTACTCGGCGAAGCGGTTCATCGGCCGCCGCTTCGATGAAATATCGGAGGAAGCCAAGGCGGTCAGCTTCGACGTCGTCGAGGGCGACGGTGGCGCCGCCCGGTTCGACGTGCGCGGCAAGCAGTACTCGCCCGAAGAGATCAGTGCCCAGGTGCTGCGCAAACTCGTCGACGACGCCGGCAAGTTCCTCGGCGAACGGGTCAAGGAGGCGGTGATCACCGTTCCGGCGTACTTCAACGACGCCCAACGCAACGCCACCAAGGACGCCGGCCGGATCGCCGGGCTGGATGTGCTGCGCATCATCAACGAGCCCACCGCCGCGGCACTGGCCTACGGGCTGGACAAAAAGGGCCACGAGACCGTGCTGGTCTTCGACCTCGGCGGCGGCACGTTCGACGTCAGCCTTCTCGACGTCGGTGACGGGGTGGTCGAGGTTCGCTCCACCGCCGGTGATTCCCATCTGGGTGGCGACGACTTCGACCGCCGGCTCGTGGACTATCTGGCCGATGAGTTCCAGCGCGAGAACCACATCGATCTGCGCAAAGATTCGCAGGCGCTGCAGCGGCTGTTCGAGGCGGCCGAGAAGGCGAAGGTGGAACTGTCGTCGGTGACACAGACGCAGGTCAATCTGCCGTTTGTTACCGCCGACGCCAACGGCCCCAAACACCTCACCATGACCATCAATCGGTCGAAGTTCGAGGAACTCACCCACGATCTGGTGGAGCGCTGCATGGGCCCGGTCAAGCAGGCGATGGACGACGCCAAAGCGACGGCCAACGACATCGACGAGGTCATCCTGGTCGGCGGGTCGACCCGCATCCCCGCCGTGCAGGCCCTGGTCCGCCGGCTCACCGGCGGCAAGGACCCGAACATGACCGTCAACCCCGACGAGGTGGTCGCAATGGGTGCCGCCATTCAGGCGGGCGTGCTCAAGGGCGAGGTCTCCGACGTCTTGCTGCTCGATGTCACCCCACTGTCGCTGGGTGTGGAGACCGCCGGCGGCGTGATGACCAAGATCATCGAGCGCAACACCACCATCCCGGCACGGCGCAGCGAGGTGTTTAGCACCGCCGCAGACAACCAGCCGGCCGTGGATATCGTTGTGCTGCAGGGTGAACGCGAGATGGCCACGGATAATCGCATTCTCGGCAGGTTCAAGCTGGAGAACATCCGACCTGCCCCGCGCGGTGAGCCGCAGATCGAGGTCACCTTCGACATCGACGCCAACGGCATCCTGCATGTCACCGCGCGCGACAAGGACACCGGCGCCGAGCAGAGCATCACCATCAGCGAACAGTCCAACCTCGATCAGAGCGAGGTCGAGCGGATGCTCGCCGAGGCCGAGGCGCACCGCCGCGAGGACGAACAGCTGCGTAAGCAGGTCGATGCACGCAATGAACTCGATTCGGCCGCTTACCAAGTCGAGCGCCGCCTCGCCGAGCTAGGCGACTCCGCGGCGCCACATGACCGGGCCCGCGCCGAGATGCTGATCGCCGACGCTCGGCAAGCCATCAAGGAAGAGGCCCCGCTGGAACGGGTGCAATCACTGACATCCGAACTGCAGCAGGTGCTTTACGGGCTACAGCCTGCCCCAGCGGGCGGCGGCGATGGGCAGCGGGGGCCGTCTGGTAACGGCCACGGCTCGCGAGTCGGTGACGACGACGTGGTCGACGCCGAGTTCGACCGGGGCTGAGCCGCCATGGTCAGCCCCGCGGATCAATCCAAGACCGACGAGGACCGCGACGCGATTGGCGAAAGCCCGCCTGAAGCGGTTGCCTCCCAAACCGATTCGGACGATGAGCTGGCCAAGCTCGAGGACCGCTGGCGACGCGCTGTCGCCGATCTGGACAACCTGCGAAAGAGATATGCCCGCGAACTGGACCACGAACGAACAACGGAAAGGTCCAGGGTGGCCGGCGCCTGGCTGCCCATCGTGGACAACCTGGAGCGGGCGATCAGTCATGCTGGTGACCAGTCCGACGCGTTCGTCGAGGGCGTGCGGAGCATTCTCGAGCAAGCGCTACAGGTTCTCGAGCAGCTCGGCTATCGGCGCGATGCGCAGGCAGGGGTGCCCTTCGACCCGGAGCGTCACGAGGTGGTGGGTGTGGTGGACCACCCGGACAGCGCGCCCGGGACGGTTGTCGAAGTACTTCGACCGGGCTACGACGACGGATCGAGGCAACTGCGGCCGGCGGCCGTGGTGGTCAGCCGACGCGAGGAGTGAGATCGGGTGGCCCGCGACTACTACGAAGTCCTCGGGGTGTCGCGGGACGCGACCGCCGACCAGATCCAGCGGGCGTTCCGCACACTGGCCCGCAAGCATCACCCGGACGTCAACAAGGATCCAGCGGCCGAAGAACGGTTCAAAGAGGTCAACGAGGCCTATCACGTGCTGTCGGACCCCGAAACCCGCAAGCGCTACGACCGATTCGGCGAAGACTTCCGCAAGGTGCCCGAGGACTGGGAAGAGCGGGTGGGCGCCGGTGTCGGTGGCGTCGGTGGCTTCGGCGGCGCAGGGCCCGCCGGCGCCCGGGTGCGCTACGGCCAGGGCTTCGGCGGCGCCGGCGGCATCAACATCGAAGACCTCTTCGGCGACATGTTCGGCGGCAGTGGCGGATTCGGGACGATTCCGGGCGCCGACCAGGAAGCGGTGCTGGAGCTGACCGTCGAGGAGGCCTACCGGGGCGGCAAACGGCAGATCTCACTGGATGGCCGCAACTACGGGGTCAACATTCCCGCTGGCGTCATCGACGGTCAGCGGATACGGCTGGCGGGAGAGGGCGGCCGAGGTAGCGGCGATGGACCGGCCGGAGATCTGTACCTGAGGGTGCGAATCAAGTCGCATCCCCGATTCCGGCTCGACGGACGCGACGTCACCGTCGATCTGCCGGTGTCACCCTGGGAGGCGGTGCTGGGGACCACCGTCGCTATTCGAACTCCCGGCGGCGAAGTGAAAGTTGCAGTGCCGCAAGGGTCGTCGACCGGCCGGCGGTTGCGGCTGCGCGGCGAAGGCATGCCCAACCCGCGCGGTGCCGCAGGCGACCTCTACGCAGAAATCAAGGTGATGGTGCCACCGAAACCCACTGCGCGGGAACGCGAGCTGTTCGAGCAACTGGCGGCGGAGTCCACGTTCGACCCCAGGAGGGGACGATGACCGCATCACGCTATGTCCTGGCGCGGCGGCCCGGAATGCAGCTCGACGACTTCGCAACACGCTGCGGGCTGCATCCCGACATGGTGCGCCGACTGGTCGCGCTCGGCCTCGTCGCTTGCCAGCAGGATGCCCGCGGCGATCTCCGGTTCGAACCGTCTGCGTTGGTGACAGTCGGCCGTATCCAGCGGTTGAGGGCCGGTCTGGGACTGAACTACGCGGCGATCGGGCTGGTGCTCGACCTGCTCGACCACATCGAAGAGCTGGAATCCGCTTCTCGCCGAAGGAGGACATCCCGGTGGACATCAACAAGCTGACGCAGAAGTCGCAGGAGGCGTTGGCCGAAGCGCAGAGCATCGCGACCCGGATGGGTCATATCGAGGTCGACGGCGAACATCTGTTGATGGCGCTGATCGACCAGCCCGAGGGTCTGGTACCGCGGCTGCTGGATCAGACCGGCGCCGACACCGCGGCCCTGCGCGCGGACCTGGAACGCGAACTGAACCGCCGCCCGAAGGTGAGCGGCCCCGGCGCCGCGCCGGGCCAGGTCTCGGTCACCCGGCGCCTGGCGAACGTTCTGGAGGCCGCCGAGCGGGAGGCCAAGCGGCTCAAGGACGAATACGTGTCGGTGGAGCACCTGGTGATTGCCCTCGCCGAAGAAGGTACGTCCACCGCCACCGGCAGGATCTTGGCCAACCACGGCGTGACACGAGATTCGTTCCTGAGCGCGCTGACCAAGGTGCGTGGCAACCAGCGGGTCACTTCCGCGACGCCCGAGGGTTCCTACGAGGCGCTGGAGAAGTACGGCCGCGACCTGGTCGCCGAAGGCCGCGCCGGCAAGCTCGACCCGGTGATCGGCCGAGACGCCGAGATCCGCAGGGTGATCCAGATCCTGAGCCGCAAGACCAAGAACAACCCGGTTCTGATCGGCGACCCCGGAGTCGGCAAGACGGCGATCGTCGAGGGGTTGGCCCAGCGGATCGTGCGCGGCGATGTCCCAGAAGGCCTGCGGGACAAGACGATCTTCTCCCTCGACATGGGTTCGCTGGTGGCCGGTGCGAAGTACCGCGGCGAGTTCGAGGAGCGGCTGCAGGCGGTCCTTTCGGAGGTGAAGGCGGGCGAAGGCCGAATCCTGCTGTTCGTGGACGAGTTGCACACCGTCGTCGGCGCGGGCGCGACGGAGGGGTCGCTGGATGCCGGGAACATGCTCAAGCCGATGCTGGCCCGCGGCGAGTTGCACATGATCGGCGCCACCACCCTCGACGAATACCGTAAGCACATTGAAAAGGACGCCGCGTTGGAGCGCCGGTTCCAGACCGTGCTGGTCGACGAACCTGACGTCGAGGACACCATTTCGATCCTGCGCGGCCTCAGGGAACGCCTCGAGGTGTTCCACGGAGTGAAGATCCAGGATGCCGCCCTGGTGGGCGCCGCCACGTTGTCGCATCGCTACATCACCGACCGCTTCCTGCCCGATAAGGCGATCGACCTGGTGGACGAGGCTTGCGCGCGGCTGCGCACCGAAATCGACTCGATGCCAGCGGAGTTGGACGAGATCACCCGTCGCGTGACGCGACTGGAGATCGAAGAAGTATCGCTGGCCAAGGAATCCGATCCCGCGAGCAAGGCGCGCCTGGAAGAGTTGCGCAGGGAGCTGGCCGACCTGCGCGCTGAGGCCGACGCCAAGCACGCGCAATGGGACGCCGAGCGGCAGGCGATCAAGCGGGTACAGGAACTGCGCGGACAACTCGAGCAGGTGCGACACGAGGCCGAGGAAGCCGAGCGCAACTACGACCTGAACCGGGCCGCCGAGTTGCGATATGGCCAGATCACCGAACTGGAACGCAAACTGCAGGCCGCCGAGGAGCAGCTGAAGTCCAAGCAGGGCGATCGGCCGTTGCTCCGCGAGGTCGTCACCGAGGACGAGATCGCCGAGATCGTGTCGGTATGGACCGGTATCCCGGTGTCGCGGCTGCAGGAGGGCGAGCGCGAGAAGCTGCTGCGACTCGACGAGATCCTGCATGAGCGGGTGATCGGCCAGGAAGAAGCGGTCCAGCTGGTCGCCGATGCGGTGATCCGGGCCCGCTCCGGAATCCGGGATCCTCGCCGCCCGATCGGCTCGTTCATCTTCCTCGGACCCACCGGGGTGGGTAAGACCGAACTCGCGAAAACGTTGGCCGCCGCGCTGTTCGACAGCGAGGACAACATGGTCCGTTTGGACATGAGTGAGTACCAGGAGCGGCACACGGTCAGCCGGTTGGTCGGTGCGCCACCGGGATACGTCGGCTACGACGAGGGTGGCCAGCTCACCGAAGCGGTGCGCCGCAAGCCCTACTCGGTGGTGCTCTTCGACGAGATCGAAAAGGCCCACGCCGACGTGTTCAACACCCTGCTGCAGGTGCTCGACGATGGCCGGCTCACCGACGCACAGGGACGCCAGGTCAACTTCCGCAACACGGTGGTCATCATGACCTCCAACATCGGATCGCACTACCTACTCGACGGCGTCACCCCACACGGCGAGATCAAGCCCGACGCGCGCGAGCGGGTGATGGCCGAGCTGCGCGGGCACTTCCGGCCCGAGTTCCTCAACCGGGTCGACGACATCGTGTTGTTCACTCCGCTGTCGATGCCGCAGATCGAGCGGATCGTCGAGCTTCAGCTGGCCGAGCTGCGGGATCGGTTGGCGGAAAGGCAGATCGAGCTCGAGATCACGGCCGACGCGCGCCGGCTGATCGCCGAACACGGCTACGATCCGGTGTACGGGGCGCGGCCGCTGCGCCGCTACATCGCCCACGAGGTGGAGACCAAGATCGGCCGGGCGTTGCTGCGCGGTGACATCGCGGGCGGTGGCAAGATCCGCATCACCGTGGAGAATGGCGAACTCGCCGTGGGCTATTCGGAACCGGCCCTGGTGGCCTGACCGAGGAGGCGCCATGGAAACAGACATCGTGACGTGCCCGCACTGCGGAAAACGCAATCGGGTACCCGCGGCGGCCGCGGGGAAGCCCCGGTGCGCCAACTGTCACCAGTGGCTGCCGTGGATCGCCGCGGCCGGCGACGGGGACTTCGCCGACGTTGCCGAAAAGTCCTCGGTTCCAGTGCTTGTCGACCTCTGGGCGACGTGGTGCGGGCCGTGCCGGATGGTGAGCCCGGCGCTCGAGCAGCTCGCCACCGAACGGGCCGGACAACTCAAACTGGTCAAGGTCGACGTGGACAAGGCACCGGCGATTTCGCAGCGGTTCGAGGTGCAGGCTGTGCCCACCCTGCTGCTCCTTGATCGCGGGCAGGTGCTGGCGCGACAAGCGGGTGCCGCTCCCGTTGCAGCGCTGCGCAATTGGTTGGACCAGGCGCTATCGGCCAGCAGCGCGAAGGAGGCACGGTCATGACATCCGTGGGTATCGATCCACACGTGGCGGCGATTCGTCAGGTGCGCCCGCGCACGAACGGCTGTGAGGAATGCCTGCAGCTCGGCACACCGTGGGTGCACCTGCGGTTGTGCCTGACGTGCGGGCACGTTGGCTGCTGCGATTCTTCGCCGATGCGGCATGCTCGGGCGCATGCTCACACGATCGGGCACCCGATCGTGCAGTCCTTGGAGGCCGGCGAGAACTGGCGGTGGTGCTATGTCCACGAGAACTATGTCTGAGGTCGCCGCCACAGACGAGCGCCCATCGATTCCGCTGGCCGAATCCCCCGACAGATACGGCGCGTACCCGCGACTGTCTGACGATCAGATTGCCGCGCTCGAGGCGGGCGGCGCGCGGCGAGCAGTCGACGCGGGAGAGATGCTGGTTCGCGAGGGTGAGCGCGCCGACTACTTTTTCGTCATTCTGTCCGGCAAAGTCGCCGTCAGCACCACGGACGACGCGGGCAACCGGCACGTGATCCGGGTCCACGGCCCCGGGCGGTTCCTCGGGGAGCTCGGCGACCTCGAAGGCCAAGCCGCGTTCTACACCGCCGAAGTGGTGGAACCCGGCGAAGTGCTCGTGGTCCCGACCGAGCGGGTGCGGGCCTTGGTCGCCCACGATCCGGTGCTCAGTGACCTCATCCTGCGCGCGTATCTGGTGCGCCGCTCGCTGCTCATCCAGGAGGGATCCGGATTCCGGCTCATCGGCTCCTGCTATTCGCCGGACACCGCTCGGTTGCGCGAGTTCGCCGCGCGAAATCGATTGCCGCACCGCTGGCTTGACTTGGAACGTGACAAGCACGCCGAACGGCTGCTGCAACGGTTCGGAGTATCGCCCCAGGACACCCCGGTGGTGATCTGGGGCAGTGACCTGCTGCGCAACCCGACCAACACCGAGCTGGCCCGCCGGGTCGGGCTGCCGGTACCCGACACGGTGCCCGACGAATCCGACGTCGTCGTGGTGGGCGCCGGTCCGGCGGGGCTGGGCGCTGCGGTGTATGCCGCGTCGGACGGCCTGACCACCGCGGCCATGGAGCGGATCGCAACCGGCGGGCAGGCCGGGACGTCGTCGAAGATCGAGAACTATCTGGGATTCCCCGGCGGAATCTCTGGAGCCGACCTTGCCGAACGGGCAGTTCTGCAGGCCGGCAAGTTCGGAGCGCGGATCATCGTCTCCGCGGAAATCACCCGGCTGGAATCCGGCGGCGGCCAGCACCGGGTAATGCTCGCGGACGGTAGGTCGGTGGTGGCCAGGGCCGTGGTGCTGGCCACGGGAGCCAGGTATCGCAGGCTCGCCGTCCCGGGAATCGAATCGTTCGAGGGCAACGGCGTGTACTACGCCGCCACCTTTCAAGAAGCGTTGGTGTGCGGCACCGGGCCGGTCGTCATCGTCGGGGGTGGTAACTCCGCGGGCCAGGCGGCGATCTTCCTCGCTGCGCGGGTTTCCCGGGTGTACGTGGTGATCCGCGGCGGCGACCTGAACAAAACCATGTCCCGGTATCTCGTCGACCAGATCAACCGGCACCCCCGCGTGACTGTCCGGTCATGCACCGAGATCCGGGAGGTGCACGGAAACGGTGCACTCAGCGCGGTGGTGACCGAGGACAAACGAACAGGCGAGCGGCACTCGATCCAGACCCGCGCCCTGTTCGTCTTCATCGGCGCGGATCCCAATACCGCATGGCTCGCCGGCGCCATCGAACTCGACGACCGCGGCTTCGTGCCGACCGGCCCGGCCGCGTTGTATTCGGACGCCGACGGTGCCCGGCGCAGCACCCAGCGCGACCCGATGATGCTGGAGACCAGCCAACCCGGTGTGTTCGCGGCGGGCGACGTGCGTAGCGGCTCGGTCAAACGGGTAGCCTCCGCGGTCGGCGAGGGATCGATGGCGATCCGCCAAATCCACGAGTACTTCGGGACGTAGTCGGCAGCGCGGACCGCGGCCGGCCGGACCAACATGAACACGAACGGGAGAGCAATCATGACCAACGCCGAGGATGTCCCGCTCCCCGAGGACAAGCCCGAAGCCGATGTGGCAGAACAGCAGATCCCCGTCGACCCCACCGTCGATGAGGCAGGGCTGGATCCCACCCATATCGCCAACCGCAGCGATGCAGAGGCCAACCTCGCCGACCTGATCGACCAAGCCATCAGCGTCCCCGTCCCCGACGATGACCACCCGGCGCAGTATTGATCCCGACCCGGGGCACGGCCCACCAAACCCAAATGGCCGCCCAAGCCTGGGCGCGTCATCACCAGCCAGTCACGGCAACGCGGTAGCGCACACGCATACCGATGGCTGGCACACCTCTTCCGCCATCGACGATCACGTCTCGCCGTTGCGGGAAGACTATGCCGTCCGATGGGTTCCCTGCCGTTGACCAGCCGGCTACACGCTGCTGCGGTCGCGCACAGGCGAGCGCCGCCAGGTTCGACGCTCATACTCACAGGACGAATCGGTGTGGAGGTTTCTGGCTTGGTGGGTGCACGCGGCGGTCGCATCGGGTTGCCAGACTCGTTGTCCGGTGGCGTTTCACGGCGTGCTGGCCGCGGTGGTTCTCACTCCGAGATACGAAGGACTTGGTTTGGGGCGAGCTTCGACGCAACCACTTGGATGGTGGGTGACCCTCGTGACAACCGAAGCGCCCCCGCTGGCGGGCGCGGCTGAGGTTTACGGGCACGCTGGCCTACAAGCTGGCGACCACCACCGATCACAAGGTGATAGGGATGATGTACCTGGTCGCCTCTTCCATGCGAGGCATGACTGCCGTGGACGCTTCTTCTTGTGGCCGCCTTGCGCAGGTCCCGGACGGCTCCCACTCACCCCGATCCTCTTGCGGACGCCATCGTTGCTTTTACCGCCCGAGTAACCCTTCGCGCACACCTTTGTTCGGCGCCCGTGAGTGAAGCGGGGGAGCAGTCGAAGGTGCTAGTGGCCGGTTGGATAGGTTTCGGGCAGCTCTACGGCGATCCACTCACTGGTCAGCTCGAGCGGCTCCAAGGCGCGTCTGGTCAATGTGGATCATCGCATCAAACTGCTCGGCCGGCCGGACATGGAAGTAGTGGCTCTGCCGTTCGGTCTCGGGTCGGTAGATCACCCCGGTCGCGCGTCCCAGCCGGACATCGTCCAAAGGCTCGGCCGACACGCGATCGTCCACCCGCATCGGCACGTAGAACGACTTCTTGTCGGTCTCGTGCATCAATTCCTCCACGCTGTTGGGCAAGCCCGGCCGGACGACTTTGCGCTCCGCGATTCCGCCCCACTCGCTGGCCGCGGTGACGGTTCCGGTCTGGGTGCTGAAACCGATCAGGCGTGCCTCGTCGCCGTAGTTCTCTCTTGCGAGCTGACCCAACGTGAGTTGACCGTCCGCCGACACCTCGGTCGCGCGGGATCACCGACGTGGGAGTTATGGGCCCACACCACGATTCGGGCGGGTTGGCGATCGTCGTGGTGACCCAGGTGGGTCAGCAAGGCGTCCAGGGTTTCTGCCATGTGCTGGTCCCGCAGATTCCAGGTGTTGACTCGCCCGGTGAACATCGCGCGGTAGTAGACCTCGGCGTTGCGAACGACATGTGCGTTGCGCTCGGCGTAGAACGCGTCGTCCTCGGCGAGCAGTCCGTCACGGCGCGCGTAGTCCAGCGCGTTGCGCTGTACGTCGACCAACTGGGTGCCCACTGCAGCGATTGCCGTCGCCGAGAACGGGCGCCTGAGCCGAAGTTCACCCGAGGGGCGGGCTTCAACTGTCACGAGATACCCCCGATACACCCGCGAACAGCCATGCCGCGTGGTGTCCGTTCGGTGTCATTACTGTGCCAGCTAGCCGGGGTCAGCGCGTCGTCCCACCAGTCGCAAAACATGACCACCGAACAGACCTGAGGGTCCCAGGACCCTAATGGACGTGGCAGTATTCAACCGAACACCCGCGGCAGCTCTTGATCGCAGACCCTGCAACCTTTGTGGTGCCGCACCTGCGCAATCCTCAACTGCAGCAACGCTTTTCGATGCGTGAAAAGTGGGTATTGCCAACGCTTCTGGTCCGGTATGGGCGTGATTGATGGAATCGTTGCGTTAGGCCACCGTCCAGCTAATCGTGCTGGTCAGCGCGTGGGACAGTTGTCCCGCCCGCGTGGGACAGCCCGGTTTTGTTTTGCTGGATGGCGTGCAAGGATCCGATGACATGACAACGTCGATACCGATGCAGCCAGGAATCACGATGCTCGGATGCAATGCTGCGGCGAGAGTGCTGCTAAAACTTCATCGGATACGCGGTCACCCGATGTTTGTGACGATCGACGAAACCGATTGGCAAGGAGTTCGGTGGCGGGTTGAAAGGCCGATCAAAAGCGTCAGGCTAACGCCCGTCCAGACCGTCGAGGTGGAGTTCGCAGACGAGACGCCTACCCGCCAGTTCGGTGCGGAGCAGATGATCGAGATACACACGGTCTACTACGTAGTCGCACCAACCGCTTAGGCAAGGGAATGCTGGCGGGTCGTGTACGCGGCGCGCGCCGAGCAACCACCCGCGTGTGTTGGTGTGATGATGTGCTGGTGGAGCGTGCTCATCGACACCGGATAAGATCCTAATCGGACGGCCGTCAGTTGTGGAGTCATATTGGAAATCGATCGCCCACACCACATTTGGTGCCTTCGCCGTCGGCACCGGGAGATGAGTCGAAAATCCCGCGGGCTTGCGGCGCTGCGGCACCGGCCTGCACAGGCGCTCCTGGCGCCACAACCGCTGAACCTTCGTGTGGTTAACCACCCAACCCTGGGCGCGCGCGTCGTGACAGGCGCGGCGATGACCCCAGCGTGGATGCTGGCGGGCATAGTCGCGCAGCCACTCCCGCAGGCCACGATCCCGGGTCCTCGATCGTGTCACTAGCCGGCATGTGGCGCTGTGGACCGATGCTGCCCGACCACCCGACACGCGAACCGCTCACTCACACCCATCACCCGCTGCAAGTGGTGAACCGCGATGCGACGGCGCGCCGGGCTTAGAATTCCTCCTTGGCAATCGCCTTGGGCGCAGCCTTGTCCAACTCTGCCTCCGCGAGCAGGCGCTTCACCGTGGAAGTCTCCCGCTCCAACTGCCGCAACCGCTTCACATCATCCGCCTTGAGCCCACGAAATTGGTTCCACCAGCGGTAGTAGGTCTGCTCCGAAATCCCAAGCTGGCGCGCCACCTCCGGCCCGTGAACGCCCTCGGCCAGCAGCCGATCCGCCTCTTGTAACTTTCGCACCACCTGCTCTGGGGTGTGCCGCTTGGGTTGTCGTGTGGACATTCATCGAGCCCTCCTGCCCGCCACTACGGGCCGTAAGACTCTCATAAAGCCTAGACCGACGATCGGGGCTCAGGTCATCACGACGACGCCTTGGGTGCCGCCACCAGTGTCGGTTGATCCAGTCCGCGCAGCACCACCTCATCGCCCAACTCCCAATGACGGCGCTCACCCTCGCTGGCCCGCTCGACCGCGGCCGCCGAGGCCAGCAGGCGCTGCGGTGTGGACTTGGCCAGTTCGCACAGCCGGGCGGCCTCGTTTACCGGCTCGCCGATCACGGTGTATTCGAACCGTTCGTCCGCGCCTACGTTCCCCGCGATCACCTCACCCGCGGCCACCCCGATCCCGGCGGGGCACTCCGGCACGTCGTCGCGCAGCCGGCATGCGATAGCGCGCGCCGAGGCAAGCGCATGGTCCTCGGGACGCTCCAGCGGAACGGGGGCGCCGAACACCGCCAGCGCCGCGTCGCCTAAGAACTTGTTGACCAGCCCGTGGTTACGGTCGACCTCCTCGACGATGACCGCGAAGAACCGGTTGAGCAATTCGACCACCTCGATCGGCGGCATCCGGGCCACGAGCTGCGACGAGCCGATCACGTCGACAAACAGCACGGCCACATGGCATTCCGCGCCGCCCAGCTCCAGCTGGCGCTGCACGGCGGCGGCGGCGACCTCCCGACCAACGTGGCGGCCGAACAGGCGGTCCTTTCACCGACGACGGTCGGCGGTTCGATACCGTCCGCGCCCACCAGATTTCTCATACGATCGGATGGCCCGTAGGTCCCTTCGACGGAACGAGGCGACCCATCTCCGACACCGCGTTCCAGATGACGGCGATCGGCCTGTACTTCGCCGTGATGATCGCAATCGGCTTCTACGCCTACCGCCAGACCAGCGATCTCGACGACTACATGCTCGGTGGCCGAAGGCTCACCCCGACCGTCGCCGCCCTGTCGGCAGGCGCGTCCGACATGTCCGGATGGCTGCTCCTCGGGGTTCCCGGCGCGATCTACGCCTCGGGTCTGCTCGAGTCGTGGATCGTGATCGGCCTGGTGATTGGCGCCTGGCTCAACTGGAAGTTCGTCGCGCCGCGGCTGCGGGCTTATACCGAGATCGCCAACAACTCGATCACCGTGCCGAGCTTCTTCGAGAACCGGCTGCGCGACAAGTCGCATGTCCTGCGGATCTCGGCAGGCACGATCATCCTGGTCTTCTTCACGTTCTACGTGTCGTCCGGCATGGTCGCCGGCGGCGTGTTCTTCGAGTCATCGTTCGGCTCGTCGTATCTGACGGGCATGCTGCTGGTCGCCGGAGTCACCCTGTGCTACACGCTGTTCGGCGGTTTCCTGGGCGCCTCGCTCACCGACGTCGCGCAGGGACTGTTGATGCTCGCGGCGCTCGTCACGGTCCCCGTAGCCGCAATACTTGCCATCGGCGGGCCCGGCGAGTTGGTCGATCTGGTTCAGGCCGCCGACGCCGTTCACAACGTCGGTAATCCCGGCGACGAAATCCACCGCACGTCACTGTTCTTCGGCGGAAGTTTCCTCGCCATTGTGTCGGCGGCGGCCTGGGGAATCGGCTACTTCGGACAACCGCACATCATCGTCCGGTTCATGGCGATGCGCTCCTCGGCCGACGCGAAGGCCGGACGTCGCATCGGCATCAGCTGGATGATCCTCACCTCCGCTGGCGCGATCACCACCGGCTACGCCGGCCTGGCGTACTTCTTCAAAGAAGACGTGACGCTGGAAAATCCGGAGACCGTGTTTCTCCGCCTCGCGCAGGTGATGTTCCACCCCTTCGTCGCCGGGGTCGTGCTCGCCGCGGTGCTGGCGGCCATCATGTCGACGATCTCGTCGCAGCTGATCGTGTGCTCGTCGGCACTGGTCGAAGACATCTACCGGGCATTCGGCAAGGAAGCCAGTCCGACGAGGTTGGTCCTTTATGGTCGGCTCGGGGTGTTAACCGTCGCGGTGGTAGCGGTCCTGTTGGCGCTCAACCCGGATGGGACGATCCTCGACCTCGTCGGATTCGCGTGGGCAGGTTTCGGCGCCGCGTTCGGTCCCCTGATCATCCTGTCGTTGTTCTGGCGCAAGCTCACCTCGGCCGGGGCGATCGCCGGCATGATCGCCGGTGCCGTGGTGGTCGGCGTCTGGGGTCAGACCGAGGCGCTGTCGAGCGCGATGTACGAGATCGTTCCCGGCTTCGTCGCGTGTTTCGCCGTCGCGGTCGCCGTATCGCTGGCGACCGCCCGCGAGGATGACGAGATTCAGCGCGAATTCTCCGAGACGGCGGAGAAAGCACACGAGTCCGCGGCGTCGGGCTGACGTTCAGCGCACCCGCCCGTGTTTGGTCGTTCGGCGCACGGATACGCGATGCGGATGCCGGACGAGCCGTCGTCAATCTTGCTGATCGCGGATCCCGGTGCCCCTGCGGCAATCGCCGAGCGTGTCTCGGATTCATTGCGAAATGCGGTGGAGAATCAGTCTCCGAGCAACAACGCATGGAACGTGTCGGTGCGAAGTCACGCGTATCCGGTCGACGAGTACGCCGAAGTCTCCCAGGTGATCCGCACGATAGAACCGAGTGACAGCCCCGAAGACGTCGTCATCTACCTCACTGATCTTCCCCGGCGTCAAGGGAAGACGCCGGTGATAGCCGATATCAGTGTGCCTGACAGGTTGGGAGTGATTTCGATTCCCGGGGTAGGCGGCGTGTTCATCGATCGCCCGACAAGGAAACTGGCGCAGACCGTCGTGGCCGAGATTGAGTGCCAATCAGAGAAGCCGACGCCCTCACTGACGCGACTGAAGCGGATTCAAGACAACGATGTGGTCCGTTACGTCGCGCCGTCTGCACTGTCCCGTCTCCGGCTCCTGATCGGCATGGTTTATGCCAACCGTCCGTGGCGGTTGGTCGCTGGTCTGTCCAAGGTGATGATGGCCGCGTTCGCCGCCGGCGCCGTGAGCCTTGCCTATCCGACGATTTGGCAGTTGTCCGACACCATGGGCCCCTGGCGGCTGACCGCGGCGACCTTGTTGGCGAGTGCCGCCTTGATTGCGTGGCTCATCCTCGATCACGAATTATGGGAGCGACCGCATTCGGCCGGCGAACGTAAACGAGCCGTGTTGTACAACGCAACGACTGTCGTCACATTGACGATCGGCGTCGTCATCTTCCACATCGGCCTGTACGTCTTGATCCTACTTACGGCCTGGTGGCTCCTCCCGCCGGACTTGGTCGCTCGAAACATCGGCCATCCCGTGGAGTTTTCAACCGTGCTGATCGTGGCCTGGCTGGTTGCGGCAGTCGCCACGTTGGGCGGTGCACTGGGATCGGGTATGGAGGACGGCGATGCCGTCAGGGCGGCGGCCTATGGGGTGCGGCAAACGCCAGCGGTTCGACCAAGCAGATTGACGCAGTGTGCCTCCAGATTTTCTGATCGACTCACACGACTCGTCTGCCGCGCCGTGCCCGCGCGCGCATATCCCACAGGTACAGCCGGTAGCCGAGAATCCAGACGTCGCGCGGGATGATGCGGTCGGCGACACGCAGCGCGGTCAGCAGCGCCTCGAACCTGCGCTGCTGGCGCCCCGACCACGGCAGCCGCATGTGCTCACGAAACTCATGCGGCAGGAACCCCGTCGTGGCGAACAGGTTGAACCGGCCGGCGAGAAGCCGCAGCGGAGCGGGCAGGAACGCCATCGCGGCCACCCCGTGCAGGTGTTCGCGGACGGGTTCGTCGATGCGCAATTCGTCGAGTGAACGCTTCCAGTACTCGTCGAACGCGGCGCGATCCGCCGGCCACATGTCTTCGCGCACCTGCAACGTGGTGCCGAGCTTTCTGGCGTCGAGATAGATCGCGTCGGCCGCTTCGTCGTCGAGCGGTCCGTACAGGAACTCGTGCTGGTCGATGTAGTAGCGATACAGGCAGGCGGTGCCAGCGCTGCAGCCGGATTGAGCAAGTCGACGACGCGTCTCGGCCGACGCGGTGGCCCGAACCTCACGCGTTCGAGTAGATCACCTTGTGAGACGCTCGCGGAGTGTTTGCGCCGACCTCACGCCCGCGCATAGTGGGGATCGCGGCCGGTTGTGCCGCCGACTGGGTGTTCGGCGATCCCCGTCGCGGACATCCCGTGGCGCTCTTCGGAAGTGCGGCAGCGGCTTTGGAGCGGCGCACCTACGCCGACACCCGCGCGGCGGGCGCGCTGCACACCGCCGCGCTGCTCGGCGCGCTGACACTGCTCGGTATCGCGGCGGAGCGGGCGCCGCGGCGGGGCGTTGTTCAGGCCGCCGTCACCACGGCCGCGTCGGTGTTCGTCGCGCTGGGCGGTACCTCCCTGGCCCGCGCCGGAAACCAGATGGCGGGCCACCTGGAGCGGGGAGACCTCGACGCGGCGCGTCGCCTCCTGCCCGCACTGTGTGGCCGCGACCCCTCGGTGCTCGACGAGGCGGGACTCGCGCGGGCGGCACTGGAGTCGGTCGCTGAGAACACCTCCGACGCCCATGTGGCGCCGCTGCTGTGGGCCGCGATCGGCGGCGTGCCCGCGGTGCTGGTGTACCGCGGTGCGAACACATTGGACGCGATGATCGGTCACCGCTCGCCGCGCTATTTGCGCTTCGGTTGGGCGGCAGCGCGTTTCGACGATCTGCTGAACCATCTCGCCGCCCGCGCGACCGCGGTGCTGGTGGCCGCATGCGCTCCCGTGGTCGGCGGCTCTCCCGTCGCGGCCCTGCTCGCGTGGAAGCGCGACGCCGGCCGCCATCCGAGTCCAAACGCAGGCGTGGTGGAGGCCGCATTCGCGGGCGCGCTGGGCGTGCGGCTCGGCGGCCCCACTCAGTACGCGCACGAACTGGAGATCCGGCCGACGCTCGGCGACGGCCCGCCGCCACGGGCGGCCGACCTGCGCAGGGCGGTGCGGCTGTCGCGGGCGGTCCAACTGGCCGCCGCCGGGGTGGCGATCGTACTCAGCGCCGTCGGCCGTACCGGTCGGCGAGCTTCTCCTCCGTCGTGAGCGGAGCCTCTGGCTTCGCCTGCGCGGCCTCCCGAGCAGCCTTCTCCCGTCTGCGCTCGCGCAGTTCGGCATAGATGAAGTAGCCCAGCCCGATCGGCGCGATGATGCCGAACGCGATCCACTGAATGCCGTAGGACAGGAACGGTCCGGCGTCGAGGTGCGGCAGCGGGATCGCGCCCAGTCCGCCCGGCTGATCGGCCTCCAGCTGCAGATAGGAACCGGCCAGCGGGACACTCGTGATCGCCGAGATCTGCGCGGTGTTGATCGAGTACACCTGCTGGATGCCGTCCTGCCGGAACGGCTCCTTGCCTTGCGCCAGCCCCTCGGAGTCGCGCAACCGCGCCGCGATCGTCACCGTGCCGTCCGGCACCGGTTCGATCTCCGGCACCCCCGAAGCCTGTACCGGCCGCACGTATCCACGGTCGACGAGCACCGTCGGCCCGCCGTCCACGGCGAACGGAACCAGCACCTCGAATGCGGGCTCGCCCTCGACGATCCGCAGCCTCGCGAGCACCTGAGCCTCGGGTAGGTAGCGTCCGGTCGCGGTGACCCGCCGCCACTGGTCGTCCGGGGCTGCCGAGTCCTGGTTCGGCAGAAGCGAGGTCACGGGGACCGGCTCGGCGGTCAAGGAGTTCGCGATCTGCGCGTTTTCCCGCGAGGTCTTGGTGTTCTTGCCCAACTGCCACGGCGCCAGCACGGTGAAACAGAGGTACGCGAACGCGGCCACGACGACGAACAGCGCCAGCCATGACGGCCGCAGCAGGAAGGACCACCGGCGCATCAGCTGGCGATTCCCCGGTCGGCAAGCTGGTCGTCGACCCACTCGTGCAGACCCGGCAGCGACGCTTCGATGACCGTGTACACGTCTTCGAAGTCGGAGTGATCGCCGTAGTAGGGGTCCTCGACGTCCAGTGCATGAGCACCCGAACGCGGGTCGAACGAGCGCAGCATCCGAATCCGCTCGGCGGGCACACCGAGATCCTTGAGCATCCGAACGTGGTTGCGGCCGAGTGCGATCACCAGGTCGGCGGACATGTGGTCCTCGTTGACCTGGGCGGCCCGGTGCGCGGTCGGATAGCCGTGCTCGCGCAGAACGTGGCTGGCCCTGCGGTCCGCGGGCTCGCCGGCGTGCCAACCGCCGGTGCCGGCGCTGGTCACGCGGACCGTGTCACCCAGCCCGCGCTCGTCGATCTGATGGGCGAACATCTTCTCCGCCATCGGCGATCGGCAGATGTTGCCCGAGCAGATGAACGTCACATGCAGGGGTTTAGACACCAAGCACCTCACGCAGGTCTGCGACCGAGGCGACGTGCGCGGCGGCGGCAACGGCGTCGGGTCCGTCGAAATCGTCCTTGCCGTAGCCCCATCCGACGATCACGGTCTCGATACCGTGCGCGGCGGCACCTTCGACGTCATGCGACCGGTCGCCGACCATCAGTGTGGGCTCGGGGATCTCGCCCAGCTGGGCCAATGCGTGGGCGACGACGTCGACCTTGTGTGCGCGCGAACCGTCGACGCTTGCGCCCGCGATGACCTCGAAGCAGTCGGCCAGGCCGAAGTGGGCGAGGATCCGCTGCGCGGTCGGCTCGGCCTTCGAGGTGGCCACCGCCAGGCGCACGCCGGCCGCGCGCAGATCGGCCAGCAGCGCGGGGATGCCGTCGAAGACCCGGTTCATCGCCCACCCTCGGGTCCGGTAATCGGTGCGGTATGCCTCGATGGCGTCGGCGGTGCGGTCGCCGAGCCCGAGGCTTCGCAGCGTGTGGTGCATCGGCGGGCCGATGATCATGCTGGCCAGGTCTCCGTCGGGCACGACGGCGCCGACCGACCCCAGTGCATGACGGAAACTCGAGACGATGCCCTGCGCCGAATCGGTCAGGGTGCCGTCGAGGTCGAAGATCACCAGTTGGGGGCGGGTCGCCGTAGTCGTGGAGGCCAGCATGTCGGTCACGGGTCCATTCTCCCCGATCGCAGAACGACCGCGGCCAGCGCACTAGGGTCGTGATGTGGTGAGTCCGTTGCGTGCTGCCGCGCGGTACCACGGCGATCAGGCTGTGGTCCCCGGGATGCTGGACTTTGCCGTCAACGTCCGCGCTGATGAGCCCCCGTCCTGGCTGGTCGACCGCCTCTCGGCCCGGTTGGCCGATCTGGCCCGGTATCCGAGCGCGACCGATTCTCAGCGGGCGCTCGACGCGGTCGCCGGAAGGCACGACCGCGCCGCCGACGAGGTCGTGCTGCTGGCGGGGGCGGCCGAGGCGTTCGCGCGGTTGCCGGACCTGCAGCCGCGACGGGCCGCCCTCATCGCCCCGTCGTTCACCGAACCGGAGGCGGCGCTGGCCGCGGCCGGGGTGCCCTTCGCGCACGTGGTACTGGAAGCGCCGTACACCCTGACCCCGGACGCGGTGCCCGGCGACGCCGACCTCGTCGTCGTCGGCAATCCGACCAATCCGACCGGCGTACTGCACACCCGCGAGCAGGTGCTCGCCCTGCGCAGGCCCGGGCGCATCGTGGTGGTGGACGAGGCGTTCGCCGACGCGGTTCCCGGCGAGCCCGGATCGCTGGCCGCCGACGCCCTGCCCGACGTCGTCGTCCTGCGCAGCCTGACCAAGACGTGGGCGCTGGCCGGGTTGCGCGTCGGCTACGCGCTGGGCGCGCCGGACGTGCTGGCACGGCTGACCGCACGGCGTCCGCACTGGCCCCTCGGCACGCTGCAACTCGAGGCCGTCGCGGCGTGCAGCACACCCGATGCGGTGGCCGAGGCCGACGATGCCGCCCGGCGGCTGACGGAGGTGCGCGCGGAGATGGTGGCCGGCTTGACTAGCATCGGCGTGCATGTCGTCACCGGTTCGGCCCCCTTCGTCCTGTTCTGTGTGCCGGATGCCGAACTGATGCGAAAACACCTGGATCGCAGAGGTATTGCTGTGCGTCGCTGTGACACGTTCGTCGGGCTGGACGGTCAGTTCCTGCGCGCGGCGGTACGCCCGGAGTGGCCCGTGCTGGTCGACGCGATGGCCGAGGTGCTGCGATGAGCGCCCGGCTGGCCGACATCATCGACGTGCTGGAGGCGGCATACCCGCCGGAGCTGGCGCAGGACTGGGACTCGGTCGGCCTGGTCTGCGGGGACCCGTCGGAGACCGTCGAGACGGTCACGGTTGCTGTCGACGCCACCGCCGATGTCGTCGCCGAGGTTCCCGAGGGCGGCCTACTGCTGGCTCACCATCCGCTGCTGTTGCGCGGCGTGGACACCGTGGCCGCCAGCACTGCCAAGGGCGCCCTGATCCATCGCCTGATCCGCAGCGGCCGGGCGCTGTTCACCGCCCACACCAACGCGGACTCGGCTTCGCCCGGCGTCTCCGACGCGCTGGCCGAAGCGCTCGGGCTCACCGTCGAGGAGGTGCTCGCGCCGGCGAGTGCGGAATCCGACCTGGACAAGTGGGTCGTCTTCGTGCCTGCGGAGAACTCGGAGGCGGTGCGCGAGGGCATGTTCGCGGCGGGGGCAGGGCGTATCGGTGACTATTCGCACTGCTGCTGGACCACGACTGGCACCGGGCAGTTCCTGCCGCACGACGGCGCGTCACCGGCGATCGGCAGCGTCGGATCCGTCGAACACGTGCCAGAGGACCGGGTGGAAGTCATCGCCCCCGCGCGGTTGCGCGGGCACGTGCTGGCCGCGCTGCGGGCCGCGCATCCCTACGAGGAACCCGCGTTCGACGTCTTCGCGCTGGCGCCGATTCCCGGCAATGCCGGGTTGGGACGCATCGGCGTGCTGGATCGTCCTGAACCGTTGTCGGCGTTCGTGTCTCGCGTGCGCGAAGCACTACCCCCCACGTCGTGGGGCGTGCGCGCATCTGGTGACTTGGACGCCGAGGTGTCGCGGGTCGCGGTGTGCGGCGGTGCGGGTGACTCGCTGCTCGGCCTCGTCGCACGCATGGGTGTCGACGCGTACGTGACGTCGGACCTGCGGCACCACCCCGCCGACGAACACCGACGCGCTTCGCAGGTCGCGCTCGTGGACGTCGCGCACTGGGCCAGCGAATACCCGTGGTGCCGCCAAGCCGCAGACCTGCTGCAAGCCCATTTCGGTGACGCGCTGCCTGTGCGGGTGTCCGACGTGCGCACCGATCCGTGGAATGTCGAGAGATGAGCATGAAAGCCGAAGTAGCTCAACAACAGACGCTATCCGAGTTGGCCGAGCTCGATGCTTCCCTTGCCCGGCTGGAGTATCGGGTGAAAAACCTCGCCGAACAGCAGCGGCTCGAGGAGGTACAGGCCGCGCATCGGGAGGCCAACGACCGACTAGCGGCACTGCAGATCGCCATCGAGGATCTCGACGCCCAGATCGCCAAGTTCGAATCCGAGATCGACTCGGTCCGCCAGCGTGAAGACCGTGACCGCAAGCTGCTTTCGGGCGGCTCGGTGGACGCCAAACAGCTCACCGAGTTGCAGCACGAACTCGACACCCTGGAGCGCAGGCAAGCGGCGCTGGAAGATTCGCAACTCGAGGTGATGGAGCGACGCGAGGAACTGCAACGCGACCAGCAGGCCGCGCTCGCGAGGATGGACGAGCTGCAGAACGAGCTGCGCTCCGCGCAGACCGCATCCGACGACGTCCGTACCGAGCTGGTTCAGCAGCGCCACCAGAGCCTGTCGCGCCGCGACGAACTCGTCGCGGCACTCGACGCCGACTTGGTCAGGCTCTACGAACAGCAGCGCGCCCGCGGCGGCGCGGGGGCCGGCCAACTGCAGGGGCGCCGATGCGGAGCGTGCCGCCTCGAGATCGACAAAGGGGAGCTTGCGCGCATCTCCGCGGCGGCCGACGACGAGGTGCTCCGCTGCCCCGAGTGCGGCGCGATCCTGTTGCGTCTCAAAGGGTCTGGCGCGTGAAGGTCATCGTCGAGGCCGACGGTGGCTCGCGCGGCAACCCGGGTCCGGCGGGCTACGGGGCGGTGGTCTGGTCGGCGGATCACGCCACGGTGTTCGCCGAGCGCAAGGAGGCGATCGGTCACGCGACGAACAATGTCGCCGAGTACCGCGGGTTGATCGCCGGCCTGAGCGAAGCCTCGAGCCTGGGCGCCACCGAGGTCGACGTGCGAATGGACTCCAAGCTCGTGGTGGAGCAGATGTCGGGCCGGTGGAAGGTCAAGCACCCGGACATCGCGGCCCTGCATCAGCAGGCCACAGCGCTGGCCACCCGTTTCGACCGGGTCACCTACAAGTGGATTCCGCGTGCGGAGAACAGCCACGCCGACCGGCTGGCCAACGAGGCGATGGACGCCGCGGCCGAAATTCCTTCGGGCGTCGCGGGAACCGAACCGCATCAGGCGTCGAACCCCACCGCGTGGAGCGGTGCGCGTGGGGCGCCGACGCGGTTCCTGCTGCTGCGCCACGGCCAGACCGAGTTGTCGGTCGACCGTCGATACTCCGGGCGCGGTAACCCCGCGCTGACCGATCTCGGGCGTCGTCAGGCCGAAGCCGCCGCGCGCTATCTCGGACAGCGCAGGGGTGTCGCGGCGGTCGTCACGTCACCGCTGCAGCGGGCGTACGACACCGCGGCGGCGGCGGCCAAAGTGCTGGGCCTGGACGTGACCGTCGACGACGACCTGATCGAGACCGACTTCGGGGCCTGGGAGGGCCTGACGTTCGCCGAAGCGGCCGAACGCGACCCCGACCTGCATCGGCGTTGGCTGCGCGACACCTCGCTTGCGCCTCCGGACGGCGAGAGCTTCGACTCCGCTGCCGAGCGCGTCGGCAGGGCGCGAGCACGGATCCTGGCAGAGCGTGCGGGGGAGACGGTGCTCGTGGTCTCGCACGTGACGCCGATCAAGACGTTGCTGCGGATGGCGCTCGACGGTGGCCCGAACATCTTGTACCGGCTGCACCTCGATCTCGCGTCGCTGTCGATCGCCGAGTTCTATCCCGACGGCGCGGCATCGGTGCGGTTGGTCAATCAGACGGCCTACCTGGATTAGTCGTGTAGGTGCAGTCGCTCGCCGTGCGGCCCGAAAATCGTGATCGCCTCGACCGGCCCGTCCACCACGCCGAACCAGTGCGGCGTCCACGTCGAGAACTCCACCGCCTCACCAGGTTTCACGGTGAAGTCGCGCTCACCGAGGATCAGGCGCAGCTGGCCGGACAGGACGTACATCCAGTCCTGGCCTTCGTGTACCGGAAGTTCAGCGGGCGGGTTGCGCCGCCGGGCGCTGATCCGGATCTTGAAGGCGTGCAGACCGCCGGCGGCCTGGCGGGTCAACGGCCAATACGTGATTCCGTGTGCGGTATGGGATCCGCTGCGCACGCGTGGGTCCTCGGCCTCCGGTGCGCGCAGCAGCTCGTCGGTGCTCACCGACAACGCGGCCGCCAGTCTGGGCAGGTGGTCGAGGGCGAGGCGGCGCTTGCCGGACTCCAGCCGGCTCAACGTGGACACGTCGATGTTCGACCGCCGAGCGACATCCTCCAGAGTCAGGCCGTGCTGGGTGCGTAGTTCGCGCAGCCTGCGTCGCACCCGCGCGTCGACGCCGTCGTCATCTTTTGCCTGCATAGCAAGAAAGCTTGGCAGTTTCTCGCGGCCGCTGCAAGGTGGTCGCATGGACAGGATTTGGGATTGCGTGGTCGTCGGTGGCGGTGCCGCCGGGCTGAGTGCCGCGCTGGTGCTGGGTCGGGCCCGTCGTCGCACACTGCTGATTGACGGCGGCGCACAGAGCAACCTCCCCGCGCACGGCATCGGTGGGCTTCTGGGCCACGACGGCCGGCCGCCGGCGGAGCTGTACGCGTTGGGACGTCGAGAGTTGTCGGCGTATCCGTCGGTCGAAGTGCGAGCGGCAGAAGTCACCGGCGGGGAGCGCGCGGACGAACTGTTCGTCCTGCGGTTGGACGACGGCGGAGTCGAGCGGGCCCGGAAGGTGGTGTTGGCCACTGGCATGGAGTACCGGCCGCCGCCGCTTCCCGGCCTGGCGGAGCTGTGGGGTCGGTCCGCTTTCCACTGCCCGTTCTGCCACGGCTGGGAAGTCCGCGATCAGCCCCTGGCCGTGCTGGCCAGCGGTGAGCGTGCGGTGCATACGGCGCTGTTGCTGCGTCTCTGGAGCAACGACGTCGTCCTGCTCACCGACGGTCCCGCTGATCTCGACCTCGCACAGCGCGAGCGGCTGGCGGCTGCGGGTGTGACGATCGACGAACGGCCGGTGGCCGAATTGGTAGGTGCCGCAGGCACTCTGGAGGCCGTGGTGTTCACCGACGACAGCCGGCTGCCCCGGGCGGGCATCCTGGTCGCCACGACGCTTCACCAGCGCACTTCGCTGGCCGAACAACTCGGCGCCACAACGGGCGAGCCGACTCCGGTCGCGCACAATCCGGTTCACGTCGACGCGTTCTATCGCACCAGTGCGGACGGGGTTTTCGCCGTAGGCGACCTGGTGGCGCAGATGCCGCAGGTGGCCGCCGCGGTGGCGGCTGGTTCAGCGGCAGCGGCCGCTGTCGTGCAGAGCCTGGTCGAAGCGGATTTTCCAGCAGTCGTTCCGGAAGGGAGCCGACATGTCAACGCCTGACGCCAAACAGCATTGGGAGGAGCGCTACAGCGAACGCAATCGCATCTGGAGCGGTCGGGCGAACGTTCGGCTCGTCGAGATGGTGTCGGACCTCGAGCCCGGCACCGCGCTCGATCTGGGCAGCGGTGAGGGCGGCGACGCGATGTGGCTCGCCGAGAGGGGATGGCGGGTCGTCGCCGTCGACATCGCCGAAACCGCTTTGCGGCGTGCGGCCACCGATGCCGTCGCGCGCGGGGTGGGGGACCGGATCGACTTTCAGCAACACGACCTGTCGGAGAGCTTCCCCGACGGCGAATTCGATTTGGTGAACGCGCAGTTCCTGCACTCGACGTTCCCGCTTTACCGGACGGCGATCTTCCGCTCGGCCGCGCGGGCGGTCCGGGCGGGCGGGCTCCTGCTCATCGTCGATCACGGCACACCGCCGCCGTGGCTTTCCGAACTTCATGGTCACCACCAGACGTTCACACCGCCCGAGGAGGTCGTGGCCGCGCTGAACTTGCCGGAGTCCGAATGGGAACCGGCAAAGATCAGTACGCCGATGCGTGACGTCACGACGCCGGACGGCGAGCCGGCGCAGTGGTCCGACAACGTGATCCTGCTGCGGCGCCGGTAGACGCCGGTCGCGGTCGCATTTAGTGAGGTTCTCCACAGGCCGAAACTCATTCACAGAGAAATGCTTTCGTCGTTAAGACTTGTCAGTGGTCGGGCGTAGTGTCGGAAGCATGTTCGAAGAGGCTTCGGATGCGGACTTGGTCACCTTGATGGGTGAGGAGGCGCGTGAGGAGGCCGCGGCGACGGGACGGCGGTTGTCGTTAGTGGGGGAGCTGTGCGCGCGGCGTCACCCCGAGATGGTTGGAGCCGAGTTCTATGTCGCTGATGCGATCTCGGCGGTAGCAGCTGAGATCTCGGCGGTACACAACATCAGCCACGCCCGGGCGGTGAGTCAGGTCGAGATGGCCCTGAGCCTGCGGGATCGGCTTCCGCAGGTGCTCCGGAGGTTTCGTCGGGGGGTGATCGACTATCGGATGGTGTCGACGATTATCGCGCGCACCCAGAACGTCGATGACGAGGTGATGGTGGGCCTGGATGAGGCGTTGGCGTGGCGGGTTGAGAAGTGGATGAAGCTGTCCAAACCCAAACTGCGCGATCGCATCGATGTGTTCATCGCCGAGTTCGATCCGGCCGCGGTGCGCGTGCCGCCCGAAACCGACAAGCACCGCTATGTCGAGATCAATCCTGGCGACGTCGCGGGGATGGCCTTGATGTCTGCACAGCTCCGTGCTGAAGATGGCGCCGCGCTCGATGCTGGGTTGGATGCGTTGGCGGCCACGGTGTGCGACAACGATCCGCGCACCAAGGCCCAGCGCCGCGCTGATGCGTGCGGGCCGCTGGGGCGCCGGGAAGCCACACTGGCTTGCCAATGCGGGCTCGACGATTGCCCGGCGGCTGGGCGGCGGGCCGAGGCGGCTGCTGCGGTGGTCCATGTGCTGGCTGAGCAGGGCACCGTGGAGGGCACCAGCGCAAAACCGGGATATCTGCCCGGTTTCGGGGTTCTGCCTGCCGAGTCGGTGCGTGAGCTGGCGCGCAACGCTGAACTCAAGCCGGTGATCGTGCCCTCAGCCGATGACGCTGCGCGCGCCGGGTATCGTCCCGGCGCCAGGTTGACTGAGTTCTTGCAGTGGCGCGACGTGACGTGTCGCTGGCCTGGTTGTGACAAACCGGTGTGGGGCTGCGATGTGGACCATACGGTGCCGTGGCCCTACGGCCCGACGCATCCGTCGAACACCAAGCACTACTGCCGCATTCATCACCTGATCAAGACGTTCTATAGCGGCAGCGGTGGCTGGCGGGAAGAACAATTGCCTGACGGTGCAGTCGTTCTCACCGCCCCGACCGGACACCAGTACCGATCCGAACCCCACGGGGCGAGCTTGTTCCCGGTGCTGCGCCAACCCACCGGAGCCATCCGAGCCACCGCGCCCCCACCGAACGACAGCGCCGAGCGGATGGCGATGATGCCGCGCCGCAGGCAAACCCGCGAACAGGTGCGCCGTGAACGCATCGACACCGAACGACGGCGACGCAGCGAACTCATCGGAGAAGAGCAACGCCAACATCAGGCGTGGCTCGCCGCGAATTACAAGCCACCGCCGTTCTGAACTCGGCGTCACGCGCATCTTGCCGGTGGGCCAATTGATCATGAAATTGATGAACCTGCCAATATTCGGTCTCCGCGGCCCTAAGCTCGTGTCCAGATCTTGCCTCGTGATTCGGACAAGCGACCGTAGGAGACAGGAGTCGATGAGAAATCTCCCTGTAGGAACGACGGCTGGTCTCTGCGCCGTTGCTTTGAGCTTGGGGCTTGTGGGCTGTGGTTCCAGTGATGACACCGCTGCCACGACAACGACCTCGGCGACGAGCACGACCGGCACGTCGGCCGCGCCCAGCCCCCAGGCCGACGACGAAGACACGATCAGCGAGTACATCACCGAGAACGGGATCGCCGAGACGCCGATCAGACCGGGTGAGCCGGGAACCCCCGATTTCGATTTCCCCATTCCACCCCGATGGAGCGATGCGGGGGAGGCGACGCCGGAGTGGGCCTACGGAGCCATCGTCTACGACGCCCCCAAGGATCCCAACGATCCGCCCGACATGTACGCGATCGCCTCCAAACTCACCGGCAACGTCGACGCGGCGAAGATCTTCGAGTACGCGCCGGAGCAGCTGGAGGACATGGCCGAGTTCAAACCATTGGGAGAACCCACGAGGAGCTCCTTCGGCGGCTTCGACTCGATTTCGTTCGCCGGCAATTTCATGGACAACGGCAAGCCGCGATTCGTCGCTCAAAAGACGGTCGTCGTGCCGGCCGCCGACGGCCTATTCGTCCTTCAGCTGAATGCGGACAGCCCCGAAAGCGAGCAGAACGTGGTGCTCGATGCCATCAAGGTGATCGACGAACAGACGACCATCAGGCCCCCGTCGTGATCACCGGCATCCGAGACCCATGGACCCCGCTTACCGACGGAGACACATCGATATGAGAATCCGGACATCGGCTCCAGCCGCCCTGTTGGCTTCGGTGTGCAGCGCCGTAGTGATCTCGTCGTCCCTGGTGACCGCGCCTGCGGCGGTTGCGCAATGTACGGCCGGCGAGGTGTGGGACCAGCGCACCGGGGTGTGCTGGGACCAGTCCCAGACCTCACTTGGGGTCTCGGGCACCGGCGGCTGGTGTAAACCGGGCCGGATCGGACTGTGCATCGCGGCTTGGCAGAACTCACAGGTCCCCGGCGCGAACCTCAGTCCCGCGCCGCCCGCGGGCCCGGCGCCACGCTCGACTTGGCCCCGCGGCTGACGTCCGCCTAAAGCATCACGACGGCGCCGTCCACGGGGTCAACCGAGGAATCCACGCGCGCACGTTTGCACGGTACGTCTCGTACTGCGACCCGTAGGTCCGGACTAGCGTGGGCTCTTCGTACCACCGCACGAACGACGCGGTGACCACCCATGCGATCGCGGCGTACAACACCAACCACAGGTTGGCGAAAAGCACTGCTTGGCCGAGGATCGCGATGATCAGACCGACGTACATCGGGTTCCGGACCACCCGGTTGAACCCGGTGACGACCAGCCGCTGGGTCGGCGCAACAGGCATGGGAGTGCCGCCTGCCCTGACGAATTCGATGAACGCGTGGATAGGCGGTATCAGGCCGGCGACGATCACGGTCCCGCCCAACACCACGCGCCACGCCGCAGCGTCGGAAAGCTCCCAGCGCGTGATCAACCACGGGCCGACCCCGACGACGGTGCCGGGCGCGATCACGAAGAAGGCAGCCGAGGCGAGTGCAGCGGTGCTGGTCCGCACGTGCACTACCCCGTGATGGCCGAGATGTCCGCGAGTTGGGTCAGGCGCACGCTGTTACCCGACGGATCGCGGAATCCACAGTCGATGCCGTAGGGCATCTCGTGGGGCTCCTCCGTGAACTCGACTCCGCGCGAACGCATTTCCTCGTAGGAGGCCTGGCAGTTCTCCGTCGTGAGAAACACGGTGCCCGCGAAGCCTTTGGCCGTCAGGTCCAGTACCTGCTTACGGGTCGGCTCGTCCATGACCGGTTGGCCGGGTACGGCCATCAGCACGATCGACACGTCGTCCTGGCCCGGCGGTCCGACAGTCAACCATCGGAAGAGGCCGTCGACATCGGGCAGTGAAACATCCTGCCGCACTTCCATACCGACCTTCTCGGTCCAGAATCTCAGTGCGGCTTCTTGGTCATGTACCCACAGGTGGGCGCTTGCGATTTTGATCATGGCTCGACGCTACGATCGCCCGGGTTTGTTCGTCTTCTCCCCGTGTGCTGTCTTGGGCACCCGACTGTCCGCGGGCGGCCGGGTGTCGCGCTTGAGGATGCAACTCGGAACCCGGGCGTGGATCGCCGCCGGCGGCAGGCTCGCGCGGTACGCGGCCGGCGGCAGCCCGTACACCCGGGCGAAGCTGGTGGTGAACGACCCCACGCTCTGCAGGCCCACCATCACGCAGATGTCGGCGATCGAGCGGTCGGTGTTGCGCAGCAGCGCCGCGGCGCGTTCCAGGCGGCGGGTCTGCAGGTAAGCGCGCGGTGTTTCGCCGAAGGTGCGGGTGAACATTCTGCTGAAGTGCGCGCGAGACAGGCCCGCGGCCGCGGCGAGGTCGTCGACGGTGATCGCCTCGGCGTACCGCGCGTCGACCAGATCCTTGGCGCGCATCAGATAGCGCGCCGGAGGCACCTGTGCCATGCGCCAAGTATGTCGAACTCGCGGAACAGCGGCGACAGGCGCTACGTTGAACCAGCGGATGAGTTGGCTGGGCGGCCGCGGGATCCAGGTTCGCCTGGGTTTCGAGGAAAGTCCGGACTTCACAGAGCAGGGTGATTGCTAACGGCAATCCGAGGTGACTCGCGGGAAAGTGCCACAGAAAACAGACCGCCACCACCGGGTCTTCGGACTCGGGGTGGTAAGGGTGAAACGGTGCGGTAAGAGCGCACCAGCATTCCGGGTGACCGGGGTGGCTAGGCAAACCCCACCCGAAGCAAGGCCAAGAAGGCCGCAACCTGGTTGCGGCCGCGCAGACGTCCGAGGGTTGCTCGCCCGAGCCTGCGGGTAGGCCGCTCGAGGCACCCGGCGACGGTGTGTCCAGATGGATGGTCGCCACCTCGCCGCCGCGGTCAGCCGCGGTGGTGAGGGACAGAATCCGGCTTACAGGCCAACTCATCCGCCCTGCACCGGTCCACAGTGTGTCCGGAGTCCGGCGAGCGAATGTCGACGGGAGGACCAGCTAACCTGCTCCATCGCGGGCCGGGGTGCGGTGTGCCAGCCGCCGCGACACCGGCAAAAGGACCAGCAAGCTGACGATGGCCACGACCACGACCATGACGACCACGCTGGGGTCGGTGAAGCTTTGTCCGCCGACTACCAGTGCTGCGGCGATGTTGCGTTGGGCGGTGCCCAATGCCAGCACGGGTCGGGTGCCGGCGGCCGGTCCGCCCAATGCCCAGCCGGTCCCGTAGCCAATTGCAATGAACAGCAGTCCGGCCAGGATGGCGCGGGTGCCGAACACTGAGAGCACGTTCTGGAAGTTGACCACCACCAGCAACACCACCACGGCTATGAGTCCGAGGCTGGACAGCCGTTCGCACCAGGGTCTGACCACGGCGGCGGCACGGGGCAGTTTGGCGTTGACCGCGAGCGCAACGGCGAGCGGCAGCAGCATCAACACGATCAGCGAGCGGGCAATCTGTCCTGAGTTCACCGACACGCCTGGCAGGAGCAGAGGCAGCACCAGCGGGAGGTAGGCGACGGTGATAACCATAAGCACCACCATCAGCGCGACGCCGTAGGCGAGATCACCCCTGGCTATCTGCGCCAGTTTGGGTAGGAATGGTGCCCCCGCGGCGGCGCCGAGCAACAACAAACCCACGCCGAAGGGTTCATCGAGGCCCAGCACCTTCGCCAGGAGCACCGCGACGGCGGGCATGAGTAGGAAATTGGCCAGCAGCGAGAGGCTCACGAGGCGCAGGTTGCGCAGTGGAGCGGCGATCTCACCGATCTTGAGACCCAAACCCATCGCAATCATGCTCGACACGACGAAGATCAGGGTGGCGATCGGCACGGCATGCTGCAGGACGGCCATCATGGCGCTGACCTCGATTCTGAGGGCGGACCGTACGCTATTCGTCGGGTGAGTGTTCTCCCAAACATTCGGTCCGCCTTCATGATCGGACGCCGGCCGCGAGGATCAAGACTGCGGCTGCACCCGCACTGTACTCAGGCCGCGGTGTCTCTCAATGCGTTTCCGCTGTCCGGGCGCGATCGGCGGCAATCGGGCTGTCGCGATTGTTTGACATTGCAACAGAGGCCACGCCAGTTCGGCCGGGCGAACAGCGCCGAGCGGGTCGGCAGTGCATTGGTGACAGCCAGGGAAATCGGCAGATGAAGCGGCTGCGGCGGTGTTACTGTCCGGCTGGTCGGGGGTCGAGATTTAGGAGCTGCTCATGCCCAGCGATCAAAACTGGACCAAACCCGCGATGATGGCCATCCCCAAAGAGGGCTACTTCGAGGAGCAGCGCGGCCGATACGGGCCGATCTTCCCCAGAACGCCTGCCTGCTACGGGTTTACGATCTTCGCCAAAGTTTTGCCCGGCCGCGAGGAGGCCATCCGCGAGCACGGCCGAACGCTAGAGGCTGCCGTAACGGCCGATCCGACGGTGCTGGAAGTCTTGAAGCTGCATTACCTGAAATGGCAACTAATACCGGTCGGTGACGACCTGTACTTCCAGTATCAAGGCATCTTCGACACCGACTTCGACAAGTACACCGAAGACGCCGTGGCCTTGTTCAGTAAGACCGGTATCGACACGGTGTTCACCAATCTTGTGGGTTTTCCAGAGGACTGGAAAGAGAATCCCGCCTCATTCGTCCAATTTGTCCGCGAGCATCACGTGCCGAGCTTCGTTGAGTACGGCGAGTACCCGTACGTGACAGCCGACGAGATAAAAAAGGCGCTGCGGCTGAAGGATTCATTCTCCGACATGCTGGACCAGATGCAGTGACGGGCACCCCACTCGCTGCGGTTCAGGCATACCTGGACGCGTTCAACGCCGGCGATCCGTCGGCGATGTCGGCGGCGTTCGACGCGGACGGGTCAATCCTCGACGGCATGGCGCCTCACGTTTGGCTCGGGCCGACGGCCGCGGCGGACTGGTACCGCGACGTGCTGGCCGAAGGTGAACATCTGCGTGCGTCGGGCTACCACGTCAGCATCGGTGAGCCGGTGCACAACGACACCACGGGCGACGCCGCGTATGTAGTGGTGCCGGCCAAGATGACGTTCGACCTCAACGGAACGACGGTGACCCAAACCGGCGCGACGTTCACGGTGGCGCTGCGGCGCAGCGCCGACGGGTGGCGCCTAGCGGCGTGGGCGTGGGCGAAGGGCCGGCGCGCAGCGTGACGGACGAGACCACGCTCGACCTCGACGATATTCAGCACATACTGCTGACGCGCACTCCGGCGATCACCGGCCGTTACGAGTTCCTCACGTTCGAAAATGCGGCGGGCGGGCGGGCGTGGCTGTCGGAACTGCTGGACAAGGTGCAGTCGGCCGCCGATGTAGAGGCCACCCTCGACTCCTCGGACCGCTGGGTCACCCTGGCGTTCACGTGGACCGGGCTGCGCGCGCTCGGCGTACCCGAGGACGCGCTGGCCAGCTTCCCCGATGCTTTCCGGGATGGGATGGCCGCGCGCGCCGACATTCTTGGCGACAACGGCACCAATGCACCCGAACACTGGGTCGGCGAACTGGCCGGCGAGGACCTGCACGCCATCGCGATCCTGTTCTCGCGCACCGACGAACAGTGCCGAAAATCGATCGACGAGCACAACAAGCTGCTGGCCCGCACCGACGGGGTGCGCAGCCTGTCGCATCTCGACCTGAACGCCACACCGCCATTCAATTACGCGCACGACCATTTCGGCTTCCGCGATCGGCTCTCTCAGCCGGTGATGAAAGGGTCCGGCGAGGAACCCACCCCCGGATCGGGGGATCCGTTGGAACCGGGGGAGTTCATCCTGGGCTACCCCGACGAGAACGGGCCGGTCGTCAATCTCCCCCAACCCGAAGTGCTTTCCCGCAATGGAAGTTACATGGCCTACCGCCGGCTGCAAGAACACGTCGGACGCTTCCGGGACTATCTGCGCGAACACGGGGAGACCTCCGAAGGTCAGGAGTTGATGGCCGCGAAGTTCATGGGTCGTTGGCGCAGCGGTGCACCGCTTGTGCTCGCGCCGGACCACGATGATCCCGAGCTGGGTGCGGATCCCATGCGCAACAACGACTTCAACTACAAGGAGATGGACCCGTTCGGCTACGCGTGCCCACTCGGCTCGCACGCCCGTCGGCTGAACCCGCGCGACACCGCTCACAACATGAACCGGCGTCGGATGATCCGGCGTGGCGCGACATACGGAGCAGCGCTTCCTGACGATGCACCCGACGACGGCGCCGATCGAGGCATCGCCGCGTTCATCATCTGCGCCGACCTGGTCCGTCAGTTCGAGTTCGCGCAGAACGTGTGGATCAACGACAAAGCCTTCCATGAACTGGGCAACGAACACGACCCGATCGCCGGCACCCAGGACGGCACTCTGGAATTCACCGTCCCGAAGCGCCCGATCCGCAAGGTGTACAAGGGACTTCCCGCGTTTACGACCCTCACCGGTGGCGCCTACTTCTTTCTGCCCGGGCTGAACGCCATGCGCTACCTGGCGTCGCTTCAACCATCGAAGGACTGATCATGATGCGCGCTCGCACCTACAATCAGAGCCACGTCGCCCGCCCGCACAGTGGCGGCCGGCGTATCAGCATCTACTGGACATGGAGTTATCCCTGGGAGGCGCAGCGGCCGCCCGAGGTGATCGAGAACCGGTTCTCCACGATCACCGAGGTGCGCAACGTCTTATGGCCGGCCTACGAAACGCCCGAGTACAACGAGGCGAATTTTTTGCAGGGCGTCGCGGGAACCCTCGAGCTTTTTCACCGGTCCGCCCTGGCGTTCCAGGAAGTCGCCGAGGAGGCCACCGGCCACTCCGTCGCCGTCTTCCAGCGCATCGACCAGGCCGGCTACAAGCTCCCGATCGACGAGCGGATTCTCGCCGACACCGACACGCTGATGGTGTTCGGGCTCGACCACCTGCTCGCCCAGGAAGTAGCCGCGCCCGAGGAGATCGCCGCGATCGAGGCATGGTTGCAGCGGGAGGGCACCTGCCTGCTGCTCGCCCCGCATCATGATGTCGGCTTCACCGATGATTTAGAGCAGCGCCAGGTGGAGTACGAACACCACGGCGACCGGCTTGTGCCACGTCAGCAACGCTTCACCGCGTATACCCGGTCGCTGATGAAGGCCCTCGACGTGCCGGTGCACAACACGTGGGGGCTTCGTCCCGCTGTCGTCGAGGGTACCAAGGAGATCGCGCCGCTGACCGGATTCCCAGACCTGGACAGTCCGCGGTTGCTGGACAACGTCAGCACCCTCAATTTCCACCCGCACCTGCCGCACTACGAACTGACCGCGCCGGAAGGCAAGGACTTGGTCGTGCTCGGACGCCAGCGCGTCGACCCGAACCGGCCGCATCCCTTTACCGCGGCGGGGAACACTGAGTTCAACGCGCTGATCTGGATGCCACCCATAGGCAAGCGTGCCGGCGATATCGTGCTCATCGACTCCACCCACTTCACCACCCTGTTCGGCGGCACAGACAGCCTCAAGAACCTCTGGTACAACCTCGCAACAATGACCTGACCGGGCTCAGCGCGCCTTGCGCACCGCCTTGGCAAGCTTCTTCAGCGCGCCGTCCAACTGCTCCCGAGAGCGGTGCGCGAGTTCCTCCTCCATCCGGAAGAGCAGACCGTAGGTGAACGTGTCCTCGCCCGCGGCGTGCGCCGCGTCGGCCTGCTGGCTGAGGTGGGTCCGGCTGACGACGCTGTCCTGGTGGTCACCGAGCAGCGACTGAATGCTCTTGGCCCGATCCGAGACCTTGGACTCGCCGGTCGCCGCGGCCGTGTATCGAAGACGTTTAGCGCCCTTGCGAATTCGATGCAACGCCTCGTCTTTGTCGTCGTCGGCTTCAGCCGCGGCGGCCGCCTTCGCCGCCTTGCGTACCCGCTTGTAGGCCGCGCCGATCGTCGCCTGGGTGCGCTCATCTTCGTCCTGTGACAGCGCCGGCTCCGCGGCGACCAACCCTTCGAGCGCGTCGAGCAGCCGGAAGTAACGCTGGGACCGCATGGCGATCAGCGACCGGCGCAGTCCAGCCGCATAGCGCCGGTTGGCCCCGTCGACCAGCCGCTCCCGCACCGGCCCGCGGACCAACTCCGTCGGCAACTCATCGAGGGCCTCCTCATAGCGTTCGGCCAGCACTTCGGCATCCCGCGCCACTCCCAGAATTGCGGCCAGTTGCTTGAGCTCGTCGAGAATCCAGGCGTCGTCGGAGATGCCGAACGCGTCCCGGGAGGTCTGCAGCAGGCTTCGGATCTTGCGCGTCGTCACCCGCATCTGGTGCACCGAGTCCGGCACGTCAGCGCGAACCGCGCGGTCCCACTCGATCAGCTGCTCGACCTGTTCGGCCACCGCCCGGTGCACGGCGTCGCTCGATGCGGAGGCAGTCTCCGGCGCCGACGACTCCGCCAAGACGCGCGCCAACTTCGAACCGCTGGCCGCGGCTTCGGCGCCGGCGTCGATCAGCCGGTTCGACAGCCGGTCGAGCAGTTCCCGGTCGGCGCCGTCGGTGAGTTCGAGTTCCCATTCACGCCACGCCTGCTCCGGACCGCCCGGTCCGGCCGACGCCGTCACGTGGTCGTCACAGAACTCCGCGACCGGCGTCCCGTCGGGACCGTAGAGCATGTTGACGGTGCGCCGGGTCGAGATGCGCGCGACGGGACGCAGCGGATGGTCGCGCACGATGGCCAGCACGATGTCGCGCAGCGCCTCGGGCACCTCGCTCTCATCACCGAGCGGCTCCCTGACCTCCGTGCGGGCGTCGGGGCCCGCGGGAAGTTTGAGATGCCATCCTTCGTCCGAACCACCGGTGCGCCTGCGCAGCGTGATGCGCCGCGCCGCGAGGTCGTGATCGGGGGTGTCGAAGTACACGGCCTCCAGATGGTGCGCAGGTGATCCTTCGACCCGGGCTACCGCGGACAACCCTTCGAACGACGGTGACACGGTCGATTCGCCGACGTCGAACTTGCGCTCGACCTCCAGATGCCGCGTCGACTTGTCGCTGGATTTGCCCATGGTGCGAGACAGATTGCCACATGCAGGTGAACACGGGGAGACGGATGCCGAGGCCGGAGAAGATAGTGTCCCTCTGTGACCGAATACGAAACGCTGACCTTCGAGCAGACCGGTGCCATCGCCCGCATCACGCTGAATCGGCCGGATGCCGCAAACGGCATGAACGGCACCATGACTCGTGAGCTGGCCGCGGCCGCCAAGCGGTGCGACACCGATGCGACCAAGGTCGTGGTGCTCACCGGGTCGGGCCGGTTCTTCTGCGCCGGTGGTGATTTGAAGGACTTCGCCTCGGCGCCGGATCGCGGCGCGCAGATCAAGGGCGTCGCCGACGATCTGCACCGGGCGATCTCGACGTTCGCCCGGATGAACGCGGTCGTGATCACCGCCGTCAACGGCACCGCGGCCGGCGCGGGGTTCTCGCTCGCGGTGACCGGCGATCTGGTGCTGGCCGCGGAGTCGGCATCGTTCACGATGGCCTACACCCGCGTCGGCCTGAGCCCCGACGGCAGCGCCTCCTACTACCTTCCGCGGCTCATCGGGATCACCAAGACCAAGGAGCTCATGCTCACCAACCGGACCCTCACCGCGCAGGAGGCCTCGCAGTGGGGCCTGGTGACCGAGGTGGTCCCCGACGCCGAGCTGGCCGACCGGGCCTCGAAGCTGGCCGATCAGATGGCGGCCACCTCGGCCGGTTCGAACGGTGGGGTCAAGCAGCTGCTGCTGGGAACGTTCGGCAACGGGCTCGAGGAACAGATGGAACTCGAGGGACGGCTGATCGCCGCCCGCGCTGTCTCCAACGACGGCCGAGCAGGCGTCGACGCCTTCCTGGCCAAGCGAAAAGCCGAGTTCGCCTAGAAGGAGTGCTCGTCGGCGGGGAACACCCCGCTGGCCACCTCGTCGGCGTATTGCTCTGCGGCGCGGCGTAATTCGGCACCGACATCACCGAAGCGCTTCACGAACTTCGCGGTCTTGCCGTTGGTCATACCGGCCATGTCCTGCCACACCAGCACCTGCGCGTCGCAGTTCGCGCCGGCACCGATGCCGATGGTGGGGATGGTCAGCTTGCCGGTGATCTGAGTGGCCAGTTCGGCGGGCACCATCTCCATGACGACGGAGAACGCGCCGGCTTCCTGCACGGCGATCGCGTCGTGGATGGTCTGCTCGGCGGCGTCGCCGCGGCCCTGGACCCGGAAGCCGCCCAGACCGTTGACGCTCTGCGGGGTGAACCCGATGTGGGCCATCACGGGGATGCCTGCCGCGCTCAGCGTTGCGATCTGCTCGGTCACGCGCTCGCCGCCCTCGAGCTTGACCGCATGCGCACCGGTCTCCTTCAGGAAGCGGGTCGCGGTGGCCAGCGCCTGCTGGGGCCCGCCCTCGTAGCTGCCGAACGGTAGGTCGGCCACGACCAGCGCATGCGGCGCACCGCGCACGACGCCGCGTACCAGCGGGATCAGCTCGTCGATCGACACGGGCACGGTGGTGTCGTAGCCGTAGACGACGTTGGCGGCCGAATCGCCGACCAACAGCACCGGGATGCCTGCGTCGTCGAAGATGCGGGCAGTGGAGTAGTCGTAGGCCGTGAGCATGGCCCATTTGTGGCCTTCGGCCTTCCACTTCTGTAGATGCAGGGTGCGGACCTTCGTCCGCGGAGCGGACAATTCGGCTGAGGTGCGTGGTTTGGCCTCGGCAGCCCCGTACACGGTCTGCTCAGACATCGTTGTCCCCCAATTGGGTGGGTCGGGTCGAATCCTCGAGGCCGAAATCGGTCCCCGGGTTCGCTGACGCCCCTCAGTCTGCCACTCTGTGCGCGAGATGTTAAAAGGCCTGTTGAGTGGATTTGCTCACACCCGCCGTCACCGGGCATAGCATTCCGACATGCAACGGCTCAGCGGGCTCGACGCCAGCTTCTTGTACCTCGAGACCGCGCAGCAGCCGCTGCATGTGTGTTCGATCCTCGAACTGGACACCTCGACGATGCCCGGCGGCTACACGTTCGACCGGTTCCGGGACGAGTTGAACATGCGGATCAAGGCGATGCCGGAGTTCCGCGACAAGCTGGCCGACAGCCGGTTCAACCTCGACCATCCGGTGTGGGTGGAGGACAAGGACTTCGACGTCGACCGCCATCTGCATCGCATCGGCCTGCCCGCGCCCGGCGGCCCCCGCGAGCTCGCAGAGATCTGCGGACATATCGCGTCGTTGCCGCTCGACCGCAGCCGCCCGCTGTGGGAGAAGTGGGTGATCGAGAACATCGACGGAACCAACCCGCAGGAGGGCGGGCGTCTCGTGGTGATGACGAAGGTGCACCACGCAGGCGTCGACGGCGTCACCGGCGCGAGCATGATGTCGCAGCTGTGCAGCACCGAACCCGACGCGCCGCCACCGGATCCCGTCGACGGTTCCGGGGACGCAAGCTCACTGGAGATCGCGGTTTCCGGTGCGGTCAAGTTCGCCACCCGGCCGCTGAAGCTGGCCAGCGCGGTGCCTATGACCGTCTCCTCCGTGGTCGACACGGTCCGTCGCGCCCGTTCCGGCCTCTCGATGGCGCCGCCGTTCGCCGCCCCGAGGACGGTGTTCAACGTGAACGTCACCGGGCACCGCAACGTCGCGTTCGCGCAACTGGATCTCGAGGACATCAAGACCGTCAAGAACCACTTCGGGGTCAAGGTCAACGACGTGGTGATGGCGCTGGTCTCCGGCGTGCTGCGCAAGTACCTCGCCGACCGCGGCCAACTGCCGGAGAACTCCCTCGTCGCGATGGTGCCGGTCTCCGTCCACGACAAGTCCGACCGGCCCGGGCGCAACCAGGTGTCGGGGATGTTCTCGCGGCTGGAGACCCACATCGAGGATCCGGCGGCTCGGCTGAAATCGATAGCCGAGGCGAATTCGGTTGCCAAGCAACATAGTTCGGCGATTGGGGCGACGCTGCTGCAGGACTGGACGCAGTTCGCCGCCCCGGCGGTGTTCGGTGTCGCGATGCGCGTCTACGCCTCGAGCCGGCTCAGCGGTGCGCGGCCGGTGCACAACCTCGTCATCTCTAACGTTCCCGGCCCGCAGGTGCCGCTGTACTACCTGGGCTGCGAGGCCAAGGCGATGTATCCGCTCGGGCCGATCTTCCACGGGTCGGGCCTCAACATCACCGTGATGTCCCTGTCCGGTTCGCTGAACGTCGGCATCGTGTCCTGCCCGGAACTGCTGCCCGACCTGTGGGATATGGCCGACGACTTCTCCGCCGCCCTCGACGAGCTGTTGGCCGCCACGCGATAGCGCCCTAGCCAGCGGCGATGAGGGTTCATGGCAGCATGTTGAGCCATGAACGCCAAGATCGGGGTCCTCGCGACCACTGTGCTGCTCGCGGCCACCGGATGCAGCCAACTGGTCGACGGCCGCGCCGTCGTCGCGGTGCCGCCACCAGGCACCCCGATCGAATGGGCCAAATGCCAGACCGAACAGTCCGACGAGTCGCGGATTCCCGCCGACGCCGAGTGCGGCATGTTGTCGGTCCCGGTGGACTACGACGAGCCCGACGGCGACGTCGCCCGCATCGCGATGGTCCGGTTCAAGGCCACCGGCGACAAGATCGGCTCGCTGATCATCAACCCCGGGGGGCCGGGGGAGTCCGGGGTGGAGGCCGCCGCGAGCATCGTCGGCTCGCTGCCCGAGTCGGTGCGCCAGCGCTTCGACCTCGTCGGCTTCGATCCCCGTGGCGTCGCGAACTCCACCCCGGCGCTGTGGTGCAACTCCGACGCCGACAACGACCGGCTGCGCGCCGAACCCCAGGTCGACTACTCCCCGGAGGGGGTCGCCGAGATCGAGAAGGAGACCAAGGAGTTCGTCCAGCGTTGCGAGGACAAGATGGGCAAGGAGTTCCTCGCCAACGTCGGCACCGTCAATGTGGCCAAGGATCTCGAGGCGATGCGCCAAGCGCTCGGTGACGAGAAACTGACCTACCTCGGCTACTCCTACGGCACCCGCATCGGCGCCACCTACGCCGAGAACTACCCGGACAAGGTGCGCGCCATGGTCCTCGACGGGGCGGTCGATCCCAACGCCGATCCCACCGAGGCCAACGTCCGCCAAGCCGCGGCCTTCCAGACCGCGTTCAACGACTACGCCGCCGACTGTGCGCAGAACCCCGCCTGCCCGCTGGGCACCGACCCGGCGAAGGCCAACGACGTCTACCACAGCCTGGTCGACCCGCTGGTGGAAAAGCCGCTGCGAACGCGGGATCCGCGGGGGCTGAGCTACTCCGACGCCATCGTCGGGACCATCCTGCCGCTGTACTCGCCGGACCTGTGGCGGCACCTGACGCAGGCGCTCAGCGAGATGGAGCGGGGCGCCGGTGACACCATGCTCGCGCTGGCCGATCTGTACATGGGCCGCGACGCCCAGGGCCACTACAACAACTCGACCGATGTACGGGTCGCGGTCAACTGCGTGGACAAGCCCGCCGTCACCGACCGCGCGAAGGTCGTCGAGGAGGACCGGCGGGTGCGCGAGGCGGCACCGTTCATGAGCTATGGCGAGTTCACCGGGCACGCACCGTTGGGCACGTGCGCGTTCTGGCCGGTGCCGCCGACGAGCGAACCGCACGAACTTCAGGTGGAGGGGCTGCCACCGACGCTGGTGGTGTCGACGACCAACGATCCCGCGACGCCGTACCAGGCAGGTGTGGAGCTGGCCAAGCAACTCGGTGGGACTCTGGTGACGTTCCAGGGCACCCAGCACACCGTGGTGTTCCAGGGCAACAACTGCGTCGACGACATCGCGGCCAACTACCTCGTCGACCTGACGCTGCCGCCGACCGACACCACCTGCTCCTCGGACTGATCACAGGCGGGGCGTCTTCGGCTGCGCTGTGACCGCTACGGAATCTCCCAGTGGCCGGGGGCGCCGTCGAAGAACGGGTTCTCGAAACCCTGCACCGTCGGAAGCTTCCTCAGCTCATCCGGCGGGATTCCGTAGAAGGGGTTGCGCACCCCGTTGATGGTGGCCGATGCCCTCAGTTGTACCGCGCCGATCTGCTCGCCCGGCAGGCCGAAGTAGTCGTCGATCCCCGGAACGCCCGGCCAGGCGTCGGGCACGACCGACGCAGGGATCTCCCAATGGCCCGGTGCCTCATCGAAGAACGGGTTTTCATAACCCTGGACCGTGCGCATCTTCTTGAGCTGTCCGGGTGGGATGTTGAAGAACGGATTCGGGACCCCGTTTATGGTTGCCGAGTTGATCAGCTGCCCAGGCGGAATGCGAGCGCCCGGCAGGCCGAAGTAGGCGTCGACGCCGGGCAGGTTCGGCTCCAGCTTGGGCACGTCGACATCGACGACGGGGGCCGGAACAGGCGGCACGTCCACCTTGGGCAGCGGCGGCACCTCGACCGGCCGCACGTTCACGTCGACGTCCGGGACCGGCGGAGCCTCGACCCGTGGCACATTCACCTCGGGTGCCCGCGGTACCTCGACTCGCGGTACCTCGACCCTTGGCACGTCGACCTTGGGAACCGGCGGTGGGCCCGGAATGGGAGGCACCGGCGGGGAGGGGAACTTCGGGTCGGCCTGCACGGCGCCCACACCCAACCCGAGCGCGGCGAAGCCCCCCACCGCCCCGGCCAGGCTGATCGATAGTGCGGTTTTCTTGAGATTCATGGTCGCTCCTCGCATCGGCTCAGCGGCGCGACCCCCCGAATGAACGCCGACTACCCGCGGGGTGTGCCGTCGAAACCCATGCGACGCCTCAGGGTCGGCTCGCAGCGATCTGGGCGAGCAAATACTCCAGCCGATCGCGCTCGATGGCCGGCTCACTGCCCGCCGCGGCGCTGAGCATGAGCCCGCTGATGAACATCACCGTGAGCAGAGCCCGGTCGTCGACAGCGGAGGGGTTGGCCGCGTCCTGTTGTGATCGCTCCGCGAGCTCTCGGTGCAATCTGAGATAGGTCTGCGAATTGGTATGGAAGACAGCGGATATCGCCGAATCGCGGCTGGCCTGCAGGAGCAACTCGATTCGCGCGCGTGTCCGGGTGAGCCCGGTGCCGGTCAGCGACTTCATCACCACCTCGGCCAGCCTCGCGACGGCGGCCTGCCGGGACGTGTCGACGTGGGCTTCGGTGACCGAACGCAGGTCCGCGAGGTCGAGTTCGGCCACCCGCTCGGCGACGGCGTGGATCAGCGCGGTGCGGGTCCGGAAGTAGTACGACGCGCTCCCATCGGGCACCCCCGCCCGGCGGTCGACTCGCGGATGACTGAGGCCCTTGGCGCCCAGCTCGGCGAGCAACTCGATGCCGGCGTCACACAATTCGCGGCGCCGTTGACGGCTGTCTGGCGCCCGACGCGCGGCCATCTCTACTTCGCGATCGGGCGGATCAGCACTTCTTGCGAGGTGCTGGCCACGGTGCGCCCCGCCGCGTCGCGGATGGTGCCGCGGATCAGCGCACGATGTCCGGTGACGGCCACGGTGTCCTGGGTGTACAGATGCCACTCGTCGAAGCGGACGGGCCGGTGCAGCCACAGCGCGTGATCGAGGCTGACCGCCGCGATCGATGCGTAATCGGCGGGGTGCGGGTGATTGCGCAACGCCATGTCCAGCAGCAGGTAGTCGCTCGCGTACGCCAGCATCGCGCTGTGCAGTGCGGGTTCGTCACCGACGGGGCGGGGCAACCGCATCCAGTGCGACCGGGGCTCGGGCGTCTGCCTGCCACCCAGGAAGTTCGTCGGCTCCGCGATGCGCATCTCCACTGCCGGTGGAACGTCGACCCAGTTCTGCGCGTTCTTCCTCAGCTGCGCGGGGACCTGGTGCACCCAGTGCTGCAGCAGCGGCATCTCCTCCGGAGCCGGGGTGTCGGGCTGCGGGCGCTCGAGTTCGGGTTCGGCGGCATTGGTGTGGAACGACGCAAGGGCGGTGAGCAGGGTGCGGTCGCCTTGGGCGATGGTGACCCGACGGGTCGCCATCGATCGTCCGTCGCGCACGGCCTCGACGGCGATGTCGACCGGCGTGTCCGAGGCGCCGGTCTGGACGAAGTAGGCGTGCAGGGAATGCGGCGCGTGCTCGTCGACGGTGTGCGACGCGGCGTACAGGGCTTGTGCGAGCAGCTGGCCGCCGAAGATCCGGCCGAAGCGGTCTCGTTCGTTGGTCGCTCGAAAGCGGTTGTCGCCCAACGATGTCATTTCCAACGCCCGCTCGAGCGTGTCGAGGGACTCGAGCACCGCCTTCTCCAGCGCGGTTCCCTGCAGCGGGCCGGACAGGTCGGTCAACGGGTCGATCTCATCGGTGGCCATCACGGGTGGATCCTGCCAGATGCTTGCCACCGTTGTCTCTAAGACTTTAGAGTCCGGGGGTGGCCCCTGGAATCCGCCGGCACCCGGTAGCCGTCGCGGGTCATGATGCGGACCGGATCGTTGCCGTCCCAGTCAGAGCAGGCTTCGGAGATGCGGTGCACCTGGTCGAGAAAGCTGGGCGGAGCCTCGACGACCTCGGTGTAGAACCCGAAATCCGCGACGGTGTCGATGTAGGCGACGCGGAAACCGCCACCCGTGCTCTGTGCGGCAATCCGATAGCCCAGCGACGCGAAGTGCGCCGTCTTGACATCGTAATCTCTTGTGATTGTGGCTATTTGGTGAAACGAGCTCGTTCCGCCCCGACTCCACTCAGAGTAGATGCTGGGTGTGTCGCAATGCTGCTGGATCAATTCGATCTGTACGGGGCCGGCTTGAGCCACCGCGACCTGGATCCGGACCGTGCGGATCTCACCCCCGTAGTTGGCCACCTGATCGGCGACCGGAAGCACGTGGAACGGTCCGACCCCGAACACGCGCGCCCAACTGGCGGCGGCTTCGAGGACATCCAAGACGACGTGCCCGAGTTGAAAGAACCGAAAATCTCCTTCGGGCCAAGGCTGTTCGAACAGATCCATGCGCACGATCATGGCACGGCCGCGCAATGCTGAGCGGGGAACGCGTCCTCATCACGGGACCGGCCGGTCGCATCGCTTACGGCATCACGAGGATGCTGGCTAGGGACAACGAGGTGTGGGGGATTGCCCGGTTCTCCGACCCGGCAGCGCGCGAGGAGGTCGAAGCCCTCGGTGTGACCACCCGCAGCGTCGATCTTTCAGACGGGGATTTCTCCCAGCTGCCAACCGATTTCACCTATCTCCTGCACATCGCCGCCGATTTCGGCGAAGACTACGAGCGGGGGTTACGCGTCAACGCCGAAGGAACCGGGCTGCTGCTGTCCCACTGCCGCGGTGTCAAGGCGGCGCTGGTGATGTCGACGGTCACCGTTTACAAACCCCACCCTGACCCGTGGCACCCATTCCGGGAGGATGATCCGATCGGCGATGCCGGATTGCCCAGCCCGCAACCGTATTCGATCGTCAAGATCGCCGAGGAGGCCGTCGCCAGATACTGTGCACGCGAGTTCGGCCTACCCACAGTCATCGCACGGATGGGCAGCGCGTACGGCGAGCGGGGCGGTCTGCCGGTGTGGCACCTGCAGGCCGTCGCGGACGGGCGGCCCGTCGTCGCCCGATGGGATCCGTTGCCGTACAGCCCGATCCACTACGACGACATCAACGCCCAGATTCCGGCGCTGCTGGACGCGGCGAGCGTTCCCGCCACCATCGTCAACTTCGCGGGCGACACCCCAGTGAGCGTCCAGCAGTGGTGCGCGTACTTCGGTGAACTTCTCGGTGTGTCGCCGCGGGTGGACGTGCAGCCTGTCCCCGGTGCCTCGGTCGGTTCGGTCGGCGACCACACCAAGCGAACATCGATCACCGGACCCTGCACGGTGGACTGGCGAGAGGGCTTTCGCGCGATGGCCGCTCACCACTATCCCGACCGCGTCGAGGCGTGACGCGCATGCGCTATCCCGATCCGCAGCAGTTGCTCGACGAAGCGGTCGCCGAATGCGGGCACGCGGACTTCGGACCCGGAGACTTCCGCGAAGGGCTCACCCTGCTGGTGGACAGCCTGCAACGGGACGGCGATCTGGACCCCGCCACCGACGCCGCCGTCATCGGCGATCTGCGCCGCAGGCTGATCAATCGCCTCGAGGTCGAGGCCTATTACCGGGCACACCCCGAGGTCGAGGACGTCGTCATCGAAGGCCCCATCGACATCCACGGGTTGCCGCGCACCGGCACCACCGCCCTTGCTGACATGCTGTCGCTCGATCCGCAGTTCCGGTGCCTGCGCGGATGGGAGCAGTACCAACCCGTTCCGCCGCCGCTGGCCGGCGGCGAGGCGGACGACCCGCGCAGGCAGGCGTTCATCCGGATGCACGAGGAGCGACCCGCCGCGCAAGCCGCCATGCACATCTTCGAGGTCGACGCCACCATGGAGGACACCGAGATCCTCGGGATGGCGTTCCACGGCCAGCAAATGACCTTGCCGGTGGCGGGTTACCGATCGTGGTGGCGGCGCGCCGATCTGACCGAGACCTACGCCTACCACCGCAGGGTCGTGAAGCTGCTCGGGTCGACGTGCCCACCGCAGCTGTGGCTGTTCAAGGCACCTCACCACAAGTTCCACCTGGAGGCGCTCGCCAATGCCTACCCGGACATGCGCTTCGTCATGACACACCGCGACCCGGCCAAGGTCGTGCCGTCCTACACCAGCCTGGTGTCCACGATCTTCCCGCCCGCGGCGGGCGAACGGGACCTGTGTGCCCTTGGCCGCGAGGTGTGCGATCACCTGCGTGAGGGCATGGAGAGCGCCATCGCCGACCGCGCACGCATCGGTGAGGACCGCTTCCTCGACGTACATCATCGCGAGCTGGTCGCCGATCCCAGGGGCACCGTGCGCCGTGTCTATGACTGGCTGGGACTGGAGTTGAAACCCGATGTCGCACAGGCAATTTTCGACTGGCAGGACGCCAACGCCATGGGCGCCAAGGGAACGCATAGGTACACCGCCGAGCAGTTCGGCCTCTCGGTCGACCAGATCCGATCCGACTACGACTTCTACATCCGTCATTTCGAGGTCACGGTGGAGGGCTGACACGATGACCGCATTACCCAGCTGGGACACCCAGATGGAGGCGCTGAAGGGGGTCGCCGACCACCTGCTGGCGACGTGGCGGCCCGACGGCGCCTCCGAAGCCGAAGTGCAGGACATGAACAAGCTCGCCTTGTCGATCCTCGCGTGCGGCTACCTCTGCCACGTCTACACCGACTCGCGGCGGCCGGTGTTCATGCCGCTGTGGAACTACGCGTGCAATCAGGGCGGGCCCAACCCGGACTACGTGTACCTGAGCGCCGAAGTCGACGGGTCGGGCGTCTACGAACTCGTCGGTCGTCGCGGCACAGTGCGGTTCGTCGAGGTCACCCAGCAGGCACCCGGAATGATGAAGAGTCTCAAGGGTGTCGAGCGGCAGATGAAGTTCCAGGCCATCACCCACGACCTGGATGACCTGACGATCGCCGAGGACGGTTCCTTCCGCGTGATCATGTCCGCCGAACGTCCCGACTCCTACGACGGCGACTGGTGGCCGCTCAACCCCGACGTCGGCAAGCTGCTGATGCGCAAATGCGCCTGCGACTGGAACGCAGAGATCGACGCCCAGGTCGCGATCAACCGCCTCGACGACGCAGGTGAGGACATGTCACCCGCCGAGATCGCGCGGCGGTTCTCGGAACTGGGCGACTGGATCAAGGGCATGATCGACTTCGACATGGAGCTGGTCCGGTACTACCGGGAGCACCACGGTTTCAATGTGCTCCTGCGGTCGCAGTGGATCCAGCAGGGTGGTGGCCTGGCCACCAAGCAGGCCTACTACGACGGCATCCATCAGATCGCCGACGAGGAGGCGTTGATCGTCGAGTTCCCCGTGCCGGCCAACTGCTACTACTGGCAGATCCTGGTGGCCGACGACCGGTTCTCGACGGTGGACTGGGTGAACCGGCAATCCAGTCTCAACGACGTTCAGGCGCGGATCGACCCCGACGGCTGGTTTCGCGGCGTGGTGTCCAAGCGCGACCCCGGCGTGCACAACTGGCTCGACAAGGCCGACTGGCCGTGGGGGATCCTGCAGGCACGGTTCTATAAGGCCGAGGAGTTCCCCGACGTCACGGTCACGAAGGTGCCGGTCGCCGACGTGCTCGACCATCTCCCGGAAGGCACACAGGTGCTCACCCCAGATGAGCGCCGAGCTCAGCTGCGGCACCGTCGAACGGGTGCGCAGATGCGCCGGATCTGGTGATCAGCCCATCGAATGCAGCCGTCGTGTAACACCGATTTAACAGCCGGTGCCTACGCTGCGATCATGGATCGGCAGAAGGAATTCGTGCTGCGCACGCTGGAGGAACGCGATATCCGCTTCGTCCGGCTGTGGTTCACCGACGTGCTCGGATACCTCAAGTCGGTCGCGATCGCCCCGGCCGAACTCGAGGGCGCCTTCGAAGAGGGGATCGGGTTCGACGGCTCGTCGATCGAGGGCTTCGCCCGGGTCTCGGAAGCCGATATGGTGGCCCGCCCCGACCCGTCCACCTTCCAGGTGCTGCCGTGGGCCGACGATTCGGGCCGTCATCATTCGGCCCGGATGTTCTGCGACATCACCATGCCCGACAGCTCCCCGTCGTGGGCGGACTCGCGCCACGTGCTGCGCAGGCAGCTGGCCAAGGCCAGCGATCTCGGGTTCTCCTGCTATGTCCACCCGGAGATCGAGTTCTTCCTGCTCAAGCCGGGCGAGGACGACGGCACCCCGCCCGTGCCCGCCGACAACGGCGGTTACTTCGACCAGGCCGTGCACGATTCGGCGCCCAACTTCCGCAGGCACGCCATCGACGCGCTCGAGCAGATGGGCATCTCGGTCGAGTTCAGCCACCACGAAGGCGCGCCCGGCCAGCAGGAGATCGACCTGCGCTACGCCGATGCGCTGTCGATGGCCGACAACGTGATGACGTTTCGCTACGTCGTCAAGGAGGTCGCGCTCGGGGACGGGGTGCGGGCGTCGTTCATGCCCAAGCCGTTCGCCGAACATCCCGGTTCGGCCATGCACACGCACATGAGCCTGTTCGAGGGCGACACCAACGCGTTCCACAGCCCCGACGACCCGCTGCAGCTCTCCGACGTCGCCAAGTCGTTCATCGCCGGGATCCTCGAGCACGCCAAGGAGATCAGCGCCGTCACGAACCAGTGGGTGAACTCCTACAAGCGCCTCGTGCACGGCGGTGAGGCGCCGACGGCGGCGTCCTGGGGGGCGGCGAACCGCTCGGCGCTGGTGCGCGTGCCGATGTACACCCCGCGCAAGGCCTCGTCGCGGCGCGTGGAGGTGCGCAGCCCCGACTCGGCGTGCAACCCGTACCTGACGTTCGCGGTGCTTCTGGCTGCGGGGCTCCGCGGTATCGAGAAGAACTACGTGCTGCCTGCCGAGGCCGAGGACAACGTGTGGACGCTGACCCCCGAAGAGCGCAGCGCGATGGGCTATAAGGAGCTTCCCGGCAGCCTCGGCGCCGCGCTCGAGCAGATGGAGAACTCCGAACTTGTCGCGGAGGCCTTGGGCGAGCACGTCTTCGACTACTTCCTGCGCAACAAGCGCGCGGAGTGGGAGAACTACCGCAGCCATGTCACACCGTTCGAGCTGAAGGCCTACCTGTCTCTGTAGGTGGTTAGCCGACATAGGTGCTGCGCTACCTTTTAGGCGTGGCCAAACCAGCGACGCAGCGTCCGAAGCTGCCGAGCGCAGGCCGGTTGGGGCTCGTCGAACCCACCGCGCCCGCGGAACTCGACCTGTTGGGTTGGAACACCGACGCGCACGTCGAGCTTCTGTGGTCGTTGTCGCGTGCCCCCGACGCCGATACCGCGCTGCGCACGATGGTCCGGTTGGCCGAGGCGTTGGGCGATGGCTGGGACGAACTCAACCGGGCTCTGCTCACCGACAAAAGCCTGCGGGGCCGGCTGTTCAGCCTGCTGGGTTCCTCGTTGGCCCTCGGTGACCACCTCATCGCGACTCCGGAGAACTGGCGGTTGCTCGCCGGTGACGTCGCCCTGCCGACCCGTGACGCGCTGCGCGAGATGTTCGTCGCGCTGGCCGACGAGGCGTCCGACACGTCGACCGCGCTGCAGCCGCTGCGCAAGCTCTACCGCGACCGGGTGCTGGTGCTGGCCAGCCTGGACCTGGCACCGACGGTGGAGAACGAACCGGTCCTGCCCTTCCCGACCATCGGCGAGCACCTGTCGGACCTCGCCGACGCGGCACTGGCCGCCGCGCTGCACCTCGCGATCAAGACGACCGGGGGCGAGTCACCGCCCCGGATCGCGATCATCGCGATGGGCAAATGCGGTGCGCGCGAACTGAACTACGTCAGCGACGTCGATGTCATCTTCGTCGCCGAGCCCGCTGACGCGTTGGCTACCCGGGTGGCCGGCGAGCTGATGCGGTTCGCGGCCGACGCGTTCTTCGAAGTCGACGCGGCGCTGCGGCCCGAAGGCAAACACGGCCAGCTGGTGCGCACGCTGGACTCGCACGTCGCCTACTACGAGCGCTGGGCCAAAACGTGGGAGTTCCAGGCATTGCTGAAGGCGCGGCCGGCCGCGGGCGACCCTGAACTCGGTCAGGCGTACGTCGACGCCCTGATGCCGATGGTGTGGACGGCCAGCGAGCGCGAGGACTTCGTCCCCGAAGTGCAGGCGATGAGGAGGCGGGTCGAGGAGCTCGTGCCTGCAGGGCAACGCTCGCGGGAGATCAAACTGGGCACCGGCGGGCTGCGCGACGTCGAATTTGCCGTGCAGCTCCTGCAATTGGTGCACGGCCGCAACGACGAGCGGCTGCACGTCGCGTCGACCGTGGCCGCGCTGGCCGCACTCGGTGAGCGCGGATACGTCGGGCGCGACGACGCCGCCAACCTCACCGCGTCGTATGAATTCCTGCGCCTGCTCGAGCACCGGCTACAGCTGCAGCGGATGGTGCGCACCCACCTACTTCCCGACGAGGACGACGACGAGTCGCTGCGTTGGCTGGCCAGGGCCGCGCACGTGCGGCCCGACGGCACGCGCGATGCGCTTGGCGTGTTGCGCGAAGAGCTCAAGCGCCAGAGCCTGCGGGTGTCGCGGTTGCACGAAAAGCTGTTCTACCAACCGCTTCTGGAGTCGGTCGGTCAACCGGCAGTGAGCATTTCGGACGGGATGACCCAGAAGGCCGCCGAGCGACAGCTGGCCGCGCTGGGTTACGAAGGCCCGCAGAGCGCGTTGACGCATCTGGCCGCCCTGACGGGCAGCAGCGCCCGCCGGGGCCGCGTGCAGCAGGTGCTGTTGCCCACGCTGCTCAACTGGCTTTCGGACACGCCCGATCCCGATGCGGGGCTGCTGTCCTACCGCCGCATCAGCGATGCCCTGTCCGAACAGCGGTGGTTCCTGGCGACGCTGCGCGACGAGGGGGCCGTCGCCAAGCGCCTCATGCAGGTGCTCGGCACCTCGGCGTACGTCCCGGAATTGCTCATGCGGGCGCCGGAAGTCATCCAGTCCTACGCCGACGGTCCGAGCGGGCCCAAGCTGCTCGAGGCCGAACCCGAAGCGGTGGCACGGGCTCTGGTCGCTTCGGCCGCACGGTATTCCGATCCGCAGCGAGCCATCGCGGCGGCGCGTACATTGCGCAGGCGTGAGCTCGCGCGCATCGCGTCGGCCGATTTGCTCGGCATGCTCGAAGTCACCGAGGTGTGTCGCGCGCTGACCTCGGTGTGGGTGGCGGTGCTGCAGGCCGCGCTGGAGGCGGTGATCCGCGCCCAGACGACCGACAAGGGTCCGCTGGCCCGCATCGCGGTGATCGGCATGGGTCGGCTGGGCGGTGGCGAGTTGGGCTACGGCTCCGACGCCGACGTGATGTACGTGTGCGAACCCGAAGAGGGCGTTGAGGAATCGGCCGCGGTGAAATGGGCGGTGACGGTCGCCGAGCAGGTGCGCGCCCTGCTCGGGACGCCGAGTTCGGATCCGCCGCTGGAGGTCGACGCGAACCTGCGCCCCGAGGGCCGCAACGGCCCGCTGGTGCGCACCCTGTCCTCGTATCAGGCCTACTACCAGCGCTACGTCCAGACGTGGGAAGTGCAGGCGCTGCTGCGGGCCCATCGCGTGGCCGGCGACCTCGACCTGGGGGAGCGGTTCCTGCTGATGATCGACAAGATCCGTTACCCACCCGGCGGTGTGTCTGCCGAGGCGGTGCAGGAGATCCGGCGGATCAAGGCGCGGGTGGACGCCGAACGGCTGCCGCGCGGAGCCGACCCGAACACCCACACCAAACTCGGACGCGGCGGCCTCGCCGATATCGAGTGGACCGTGCAGCTGCTGCAGTTGCGCTATGCGCACAAGGTGCCCGCGCTGCACAACACCTCGACGCTGCAGTCGCTGAACGCGATCGGCGCCGCGGAACTGATCGCCGAGGGCGACGTCGAACTGCTGCGGCAGGCCTGGCTGACGGCGACCAGCGCGCGTAACGCGCTGGTGCTGGTGCGGGGTAAGCCGACCGATCAGCTGCCCGGGCCCGGGCGCCAGCTGAACGCCGTCGCGGTGGCCGCGGGGTGGGACACCGACGACGGGGGAGAGTTCCTCGACAATTACCTGCGGGTGACGAGGCGTGCAAAAGCAGTGGTGCGCAAGGTTTTCGGAGGGTAGCTCTCCGCGAACCGCGACAGTGGATCGGACAGAAAATGTAGTGCGCAGGTGTTGGTTCTAGACCTCGTCACGTCGATTCGCGAGGTCGATACAGTTTTGCGCCGACTCGATGGCCGCCTTATCCAGATCATCCTGGAGGTCATCCGTGACGACCTCTCGTGCCTTTTGCACCATCCGTACGGATGTACGCCCGCTCGGCGGAGCGTACTTCATATACGAGCTCGCGGCCGTGGTGCCCATCGAGGTCAGTACACACGTGTTTACGTAGCTGCCGATTACATCCCGCTCGGCGTCCTGTAGCTCATCGGGAATGCCGTCGTCCGGCTTGTACGGGCCGGTAACCGGCGGGGGCCCGTCAGGGAACAAGTCGAAGGGGAACGTGCCCGGAAGAAACTCGACGAAGGCCATGCGCCCGGTGGTCGAGCCGCAGTTGACGCGGGGGAAACATAGGGTCGACCGGAAGTCCCAGGAAATGATCTGTTCGCCCGTGACTGATTGGTTCGGCAGCAGCTTGGTGACGCCGGTGACCCTGCCGTCCTCGTCGATCTGGATGGCGAACCTCTCGTTGCCGTCCGGGTCTGCGGGTGGTCCGGTGACGGTCACGCTGTAGTGGTCGTTGACTCCTACGAACTCACCGTCGGTACCAAAGATGGGTGTCGTGTGGCTGTACACGCTTGTGGACGCGACGGCGAAGCTTCGCCGATTCGGGTCGGCCAGGATGTCGTTCGCCGGCGGTCCGGCCGGGAGTTCGTCTTCGGGATCACCGCCGGGATCACCGCCGGGATCACCGCCGGGATCACCGCCGGGGGTTCCGCCGGGGGGCGCCGGGGGGTAAGCGGCCACAGCGGGGGGCGG